>CAYMNG010000068.1:0-12967 GCA_964391765.1 uncultured Bifidobacteriaceae bacterium
AAGAACGGCGAGGGGAACTTCGTCGCCGACGAGCCGACGCTCGACCGGCTCGAGGGCGAAGGCCTCGTCGTCGTGCGCTATGTCGACGTCAACCCCAACGGCAGCCGGCGGGACATCGCCGGCGTGCGCAACGAACGCGGGAACGTCGTGGGCCTCATGCCGCACCCGGAGCATGCGATCGAGACGCTGACCGGACCCAGTGCCGACGGGCTGGCGTTCTTCACGTCCGTCCTGACGTCGATGGCGGCGGCGTGATCGACACCGTCCAGCGCGCGGCGGCCGATCCGGACCGCTCGCAGCCGTTCGCCGAGTTGGGCCTGAAGGCCGACGAGTACGCCCGCATCCGCGAGATCCTCGGCCGGCGGCCGACGGGATCGGAACTGGCGATGTACTCGGTCATGTGGAGCGAGCACTGCTCGTACAAGTCGAGCAAGGTGCACCTGCGGCAGTTCGGCGACAAGCAGCCGGAGACCGACACGCTGCTCGTCGGGATCGGCGAGAACGCCGGCGTCGTCGACATCGGCGACGGATGGGCGGTGACCTTCAAGGTCGAGAGCCACAACCATCCGTCGTACGTCGAGCCGTACCAGGGTGCGGCGACGGGCGTGGGCGGCATCGTTCGCGACATCATCTCGATGGGTGCGCGGCCGCTGGCCGTCATGGACCCGCTGCGGTTCGGCCCGTTGGACGCACCGGACACCAAGCGGGTCCTGCCCGGGGTCGTCGCCGGGATCGGCGGGTACGGCAACTGCCTGGGCCTGCCGAACATCGGCGGGGAGATCGTGTTCGACGAGTCGTACCTGGGCAACCCCCTGGTCAACGCGCTGTGTGTCGGCGCGATGCGGCACGAGGACATCCACCTGGCGGCCGCCGCGGGGGTCGGCAACCTGGTCGTGCTGTACGGCGCGCGAACCGGTGGCGACGGCATCGGTGGCGCGTCGATCCTCGCGTCGGAGACGTTCGCCGACGGGGGGCCGGCGAAGCGCCCCAGCGTGCAGGTCGGGGATCCGTTCATGGAGAAGCTGCTCATCGAGGCGACGCTCGAGCTCCTGCACGCGGGCCTGGTCGAGGGCATCCAGGATCTCGGTGCGGCCGGCATCTCGTGTGCGACCAGCGAACTGGCGTCCAACGGGGAGGGGGGGATGCACGTCTGGCTGGACACCGTCCTGCTGCGCGATCCGACCCTCTCGCCGGAGGAGATCCTCATGAGCGAGTCGCAGGAGCGCATGTGCGCGGTCGTGCGACCGGCCAACCTGGACGCGTTCATGACGCTGTGCGCGAAGTGGGACGTCGAGGCGGTCGTCATCGGCGAGGTGAACGACTCCGGACGGCTGACGATCGACTGGCACGGTGAGCGGATCGTGGACGTTCCGCCGCGCACGGTCGCGCACGAGGGCCCGGTGTACGAGCGGCCGTACCACCGGCCGGCGTGGCAGGACGCGTTGCAGGCCGACGCCCCCGATCGCCTGCCCCGACCGACGACGTCGGCCGAGCTGCGCGCCACGCTGCTGTCGATGGTCGCCTCGTCGAACCTCGCCGGCAAGCGGTGGGTCACCGACCAGTACGACCGGTACGTGCTCGGCAACACGGTGCTGGCCCAGCCCGAGGACGCCGGGATGATCCGCGTCGACGAGGAGACCGGCCGCGGCGTGGCGCTGGCGACCGACGGCAACGGTCGGTTCGTCAAGCTCGACCCGTACGCGGGGACGCAACTCGCGCTCGCGGAGTCCTACCGCAACGTCGCCACGACCGGCGCGATCCCGCTGGCGGTGACCAACTGCCTGAACTTCGGTTCGCCGGAGGACCCCGAGGTCATGTGGCAGTTCGCCGAGGCCGTGCGCGGCCTGGCCGACGGGTGCCTCGAACTGGGTGTTCCGGTGACGGGCGGGAACGTCTCGTTCTACAACCAGACCGGCGGGACGGCGATCCTGCCCACGCCGGTGATCGGCGTACTCGGGGTGATCGACGACGTCGAACGACGTACCCCCATGTCCTGGGGGCCGGACGGCGAACTGGTCTACCTGCTCGGCGACACGCGCGCCGAGTTCGCCGGAAGCCAATGGGCGCACCATGTCCACGGCCACTTGGGCGGTCGGCCGCCCACGGTCGACCTCGCCCGCGAACGACTGCTGGCGCAGGTGCTCGTCGCGGGGTCGCGCGACGGGATGCTCACCGCGGCGCACGACGTCTCCGACGGCGGGGTCGCCCAGACGCTGGTGGAGATGGCGTTGCGCTCGGGGATCGGCGCGCGGTGCTGGCCGCCGGCCGAGATCGACCCGTTCGTCTTCTTGTTCGCCGAGTCGGCCGCGCGTGCGGTCGTCGTCGTGCCGCGCAGCGAGGAGCTGCGGTTCACCGAGATGTGTGCCGCGCGAGGGCTGCCGGCGCACCGGATCGGCGTCGTCGACTCCGGCCTGGGCCCGGACGCCGGCTATCCGGAGGGCACCCAGGTGCTCCAGGTCGGCGAGGTCCTCACCGTCACCCTCGACGAGTTGCGCGATGCGCACGAGGGCACGCTGCCGGCGGTGTTCGACTAGGTGACCGACCCGCGGATCCGCGCCGAGGTGAAGGCGGCGCTGGCGGCGCTGCAACAGGTCGCGCCCGGGCACGCGGTCGAGGTGCGCGTGCCGCCGTACGCCGCGGCGCAGGCGGTGTCCGGGCACCGGCACCGGCGCGGCACGCCGTCGGCGGTCGTGGAGACCGACGCCGACACCTGGCTCGCCCTCGCCCGCGGTGACCTGGACTGGGCCGACGCGGTGGCCGCGGGCCGGGTCCAGGCCAGCGGCGAGCGGTCCGACCTCAGCGCGTACCTTCCGCTGCCGGGGTGGGCGACGGGTCGGTAGGCACCGAGCACGGGAACGTGATCAGGGTGCGCGGGAGGGGGACGGTCGGCTCGTCGAGGTACTGCTCCCAGGGCGCGCCGGCCGGTCGCCGACCGGTTCGCGCCAGCCACCCCTCGATCGCCGTGTACCCCGCGCAGACGGCTTCGTAGGACCCGACGTGGGTCGTCTGCGCCGCCACGCCCCCGGGCAGTTCGGCCGGCTCGACGTCGCCGTGCGCCACCACCGGCGCGGACACCGGGAACCCGGCCGCGATCTCGAACCGGTCACCGGCCATCTCGTACCGGGCGAAGGGCGGACCGGCCGGCGCGACGCCCTGGGCGGTGATCGCCTCCATCACCGTGCCGAAGGCCGTGCCGAGGAAGGCGCCGATCCCCGCGGCCGGTTCGGTCCCGCGAACGATCGCGACCGGCTGCGGGCTCAGCTCCACCACCGTGATGTCGTACTTCATCGTCGTCCTCCACTCCGGGCGTGCGTGGTGGCAGCGTAGGGCCGGCGGGCGTGGACCGCGACGAGATCAGGCGGTCAGCACACAAAACGATAACGATTTCCGCGGACGCAGCGGTCGAGCACTGCGGAAACCGATGCCGTCTGGCTATCCTGCGAACCTCGCCCGGTCCGACCCAGGAGGTGCCGCGCCCTCATGGCCGAGCCCGCAATCCGCCTTCGCGGCCTGACCCGCGCGTTCGGCGACGTCCGTGCGGTCGCCGGCGTCGACCTGGACGTCGTGGACGGGGAGTTCTTGACCCTCCTCGGGCCGTCCGGATCGGGCAAGACGACGGTCCTGCGGATGATCGCCGGGTTCGAGCGTCCCGACGCGGGCACGATCGAACTCGCCGGCGTCGACGTCACCCGGACCCCGCCGTACGGTCGCGACGTCAACACGGTGTTCCAGGACTACGCGTTGTTCCCCCACATGAGCGTGCGCAAGAACATCGAGTACGGGCTGCGGGTGAAGAAGGTGCCCGGGTCCGAACGCTCGACGCGCGCGACGCAGGCGCTCGAGGCGGTCCGGCTGGGCGGGTACGGCGACCGGGCGCCCTCGCAGTTGTCCGGCGGCCAGCGGCAGCGGGTCGCGCTCGCCCGCGCGCTGGTGAACCGCCCGAAGGTGCTCCTGCTCGACGAGCCGTTGGGTGCGCTGGACCTGAAACTGCGCGAGCAGATGCAGGTCGAGCTCAAGGCGATCCAACGCGATGTCGGCATCACGTTCGTCTTCGTGACCCACGACCAGGACGAGGCGTTGACGATGTCGGACCGGATCGCGGTGTTCAACGAAGGCCGCATCGAGCAACTCGGCACGCCGACCGAGGTGTACGAGCACCCGGCGAGCACGTTCGTCGCGGGCTTCGTGGGGACGTCGAACATCCTGCGGGGCCAGACCGCGCAGGACGTGCTCGGCAAGCCGGGAACGTGGTCGGTGCGACCGGAGAAGATCCGGGTCCTGTTCGACGGCCAGCAGCCCGACGCCGACGAACGCGACGTGGAGGGCACGGTGCGCGAGGTCGTGTACGTCGGCATGTCGACGCGGTTCGTCGTCGACCTGCCCGGCGGCGACTGGCTGACCGCCGTGCGGCAGAACGCGCAGGAGTCCCACGACCTCGGCCACCTGCGCGGGCAGCGCGTCCGGCTGAGCTGGCACCCGCAGCACGAGTACCAGGTCGCCTCGTCGTGACCGAACGCCGCGCGCGACCGCCCGCGGCGACCCCCAAGAGGAGGAGGCAGCAGGTGCAAACGACGCGTCTGCTCAAGACCGCCGCAGCCTGTTCGGTTGCGGCACTGACACTCGCCGCGTGCGGCGGATCGAGCGACTCCGGTGCCAGCAGTGCCCCGGCAGGCAGCCCGGCAGCGGCCCCCGGTGGCGCGGCGTTCGCCGGTCCGGTCGGCGACGGCGAGGGCCAACTGAACATCCTCGCGTGGCCCGGGTACGCCGAGGACGGCTCGACCGACCCCGCCGTCGACTGGGTCACCCCGTTCGAGGAGAAGACCGGATGCAAGGTCAACGTGAAGGTCTTCAACACTTCCGACGAGGCCGTCAAACTGATGCAGGGCGGCGGCTGGGACGTCGTCTCGGCCTCGGGTGACGCGACGCTGCGGCTGATCTACGGCGACACCGTCCAGCCGGTGAACACCGACCTGGTGCCGAGCTACGCCGACATCTTCGACGACCTGAAGATGCAGCAGTTCAACAGCGTCGACGGTGTCGCGTACGGGATCCCGCACGGTCGTGGCGCGAACCTGATCATGTGGAACACCGAGAAGGTCAACGGGCCGATCGACTCGTGGGCGCCCACGTTCGACGCGAACTCCCCGTACAAGGGGACGGTGACCGCCTACGACTCGCCGATCTTCATCGCCGACGCGGCGCTGTACCTCATGGCGACGCAACCGGACCTGAAGATCACGAACCCGTACGCGTTGGACCAGACGCAGTTCCAGGCGGCGATGGACCTGCTCAAGCAGCAGAAGGAACTCGTCGGCGAGTACTGGAACGACTACACCAAGGCGATCGACGCGTTCAAGTCCGGCACGTCGACGATCGGCACGTCGTGGCAGGTGATCGTCAACCTCGCCAAGGACGAGGGCCTGCCGGTCGAGGCGACGAAGGCGAAGGAGGGGGCGACCGGCTGGTCGGACACCTGGATGATCGCCAAGGACACCCCGAACCTGAACTGCTCGTACAAGTGGCTGGACTGGATCGCGTCCCCCGAGGTGAACGCCCAGGTGGCCGAGTGGTTCGGCGAGGCGCCGGCGAACGCCAAGGCGTGCGACCTGACGACCGACAAGAACTTCTGCGCGACCTATCACGCGGGAGACACCGAGTACTGGAAGGACGTGCACTACTGGACGACGCCGACGGCGAACTGCCTCGACGGACGCACCGACGTGAAGTGCGTGCCCTACAGCGACTGGGCGACCGCCTGGGCCGAGCTGCGCAGTTCCTGACGGCAGCCTGATCCGGCGAGGGACCCGTGACCACGACGACCACTGCGGCGCGCAGCGGCTTCGGCTACCGGCATCCGCGTGCGCGGTTGGCCGGACTGCTGGCCGCCCCGATGGGCTGGCTGGTCGTCATCTACCTCGGGTCCCTCGCCGCGCTGTTCCTGACCGCCTTCTGGGCGGTCGACGATTTCACCGGCCAGTTGGTGAAGACGTTCACGTTGGACAACTTCCGGCAGGTCTTCACCACGCCGGCCTACCTGCAGACCGTCGGGCGGACCGTCAGCATCGCGTTGCTCGTCACGCTGGTGACGCTCGTCCTCGGGCTGCCGCTGGCCTTCTTCATGGCCCGGGTTGCGGCACCGCGCTGGCGACCGCTGCTCGTCGCGCTCGTCCTGACGCCACTGTGGGCGAGTTACCTGGTGAAGGTCTACGCCTGGCGGGCGATGCTCCAGCCGGAGAACGGGGTCGTCGCGTGGTTCCTGCAGCCGTTCGGGCTGTCCGGCCCGGGCTACGGACTGGTGGCGATCGTCATCACGCTCGCCTACCTGTGGCTGCCCTACATGATCCTGCCGATCTACGCCGGGCTCGTTCGCCTGCCGGACTCGATGCTCGACGCGTCCGCCGACCTCGGTGCGCGCAACGGGCGCACGTTGCGCAGCGTCGTGCTGCCCCTGGCGTTCCCGTCGGTCGTCGCCGGATCGATCTTCACGTTCTCGCTGAGCCTGGGCGACTACATCACCGCGCAGATCGTCGGCGGCAAGGAGACCATGCTCGGCAACATCGTCCAGACGACGTACGTGACGAACCTGCCGTTCGCCGCCGCCGTGGCGACCATCCCGGTCGTCATCGTCCTGGTGTACCTGTACGCGGTGCGCCGGTCCGGCGCGTTGGAGAACCTGTAGGCGCCCATGACCCTGTCCCGTGGCACCAAGGCCGTCCTCACCGTCTTCGCCGTCGTCGCGTTCGCCTTCGTGTACGTGCCGCTCCTGGTGATCTTGATCAACTCGTTCAGCTCGTCGAAGACGCTGTCCTGGCCGCCGCCGGGGTTCACGACCGAATGGTGGAGCCGCGCGATCGACAGCGCCGGCGTACGCGACGCGCTGATGACGTCGATCGGCGTCGCGATCGTCGCCTCGCTCATCGCGCTCGTCCTCGGGACGCTGCTGTCGTTCGCGTTGGCTCGCTACCGGTTCTTCGGCCGCGAGGCGGTGTCGCTCCTGGTGATCCTGCCGATCGCGCTGCCCGGCATCGTGACCGGGATCGCGCTGAACAACGTGTTCACGACCTACCTCGGCGGACTGACGATCTGGACGCTGATCATCGGGCACGCGACGTTCTGCATGGTCGTGGTCTACAACAACGCCATCGCCCGGCTGCGCCGCATGGGCGGGAGCGTCGAGGAGGCGTCCGCCGACCTCGGGGCGAACGCGTGGCGCACGTTCGTGTTCGTGACGTTCCCGCTCATGCGCTCGGCACTGGTCGCCGGGGCGATCCTGGCGTTCGGGCTGTCCTTCGACGAGATCATCGTCACGACCTTCACGGCCGGCCCCGGTGTCTCGACCCTGCCGATCTGGATCTACCAGAACCTGTTCCGCCCCAACCAGGCGCCGATCGTGAACGTGGTCGCCGCGGTCCTCGTCGTCGTCAGCGTCCTGCCGATCTACCTCGCGCAGAAGCTGTCGAACGCCGACGAGCGCGGCGGCGGCATCATGTGAGGCGGCGGGTCCCGCGGGACGGGTACCCACCGGAGCCGGGGTTCGGTGGCCGGTAGGGTCGGCGCTCGTGTCCGCCCCCCTGCGTCCGTGGCAGGCGGCGGCCCTGGCTCGGTACGCGCAGGCCGATCCGGTCGACTTCCTGGTCAGTGCGACACCCGGTGCGGGCAAGACGACGTTCGCCCTCGAGCTCGCCCAGCGGCTGCGGGGTCGGCGTGAGATCGACCGCGTCATCGTCGTCGTGCCGACCGATCACCTGCGCACGCAGTGGGCCGACGCGGCCGCCGCCGCGGGTCTGCGCGTCGACCCGAGGCTGGCGAACAGCGCCGGACCGGTTCGGACCGGCTCGGACGGTTACGTGACGACCTACGCGCAGGTCGCCGCGCACCCGATGCTGCATCGGGCGCGGACCTCGAACGCCCGCTCCTTGGTGGTCCTCGACGAGGTGCATCACGCCGGCGACGGCCTGTCGTGGGGGGATGCGGTGAGTGAGGCGTTCGCGCCGGCGCGCCGCCGCCTGTGCCTGACCGGCACGCCGTTTCGAACCCGGGCCGGCGAACGGATCCCGTTCGTGCAGTACGAGCAGGACGACGACGCACTGGTCTCGGTGTCCGACTTCGCGTACGGGTATCCGCAGGCCCTCGCCGACGGGGTGGTGCGGCCGGTGGTCTTCGCCGCCTACTCCGGCACGAGCCGGTGGTTGGACTCCGCGGGTCAGGTGCTGTCGGCGTCGTTGGCCGAGGCGGGCACGAAGGCGCTCGAGGACGCGGCCTGGCGTACTGCCCTGGACCCGGCCGGTCGGTGGATCCCGCACGTCATCGCGGCCGCGGACGCCCGGCTGTCGGACCTGCGGTCGGCCGGGATGCCCGACGCCGGCGCGCTGCTGCTGGCCACCGATCAGGACACGGCGCGGGCGTACGCCCGGCTCGTGCGCAAGGTCACCGGGCACGCGCCGGTCCTCGTCGTGTCCGACGACCCCCGATCGGGGAAGCGGATCGAGGGGTTCCGGACGTCCGTCGACCGCTGGCTGGTAGCGGTGCGGCAGGTGTCGGAGGGGGTCGACATCACCCGACTCGCGGTGGCGGTGTGGGCCTGCTCGTACCGGACGCCGCTGTTCTTCGCCCAGGCCGTCGGGCGGGTGGTTCGATCGCGCGCACCGCACGAGTCCGCGACGGTGTTCCTGCCGGCGGTCCGCCCGCTGCTGGCGCTCGCGGCGGCGATGGAGGACGAACGGGCGCACGGCGTCCGCCTGGCCCGCGAGGTCGCCGACGTCGAGGCCGACGCGCTCGCCGCCGCGGAGCGCTCGGCGTCCGAGCCCGGCGCCGGGATCACGGCACTGGACGCCCAGGCCCAGTTCGCGCACGTCCTGCACGCCGGCCGGGCGATCGTCGCCGACGTCGAGCTCAGTGCGGCGGACGAGGACTACTTGGGCCTGCCCGGCCTGCTCACCCCGGAGCAGACCGCGGCACTGCTGGCCGCGCGGGACGTGCGGATCCGGCACGGCCGGGACGGCCGGTTCGACGAGATCGACCTGTTCGACGACGTCGATCCGACCTGGCGGGACGCCGAGGGCCTTCGTCGCGAGGTGCACGCACTCGTCGGGCGACTGGCCGGGCGGACCCGACGGTCCCACGCCGAGGTCCACGGGGAGTTGCGGCGCGCGGTCCCGGGTCCGGCCTCGGCCCAGGCGCCGTACGACACCCTCGTCGCGCGTCGTGACTGGCTCCTCGGCCGCGTCGGCTGAGGGCCATGTGCGCCGCCGCGACGGCGTAGGGGCCGGGTCGGGCGGGCCGGTAGCCTGTGCGGGTGCCCCACGCAGACGGCCGGCTCTCCCACGAGACGTTCCCGGACGACAAGGCCCCGCGCGACGCGTGCGGCGTGTTCGGTGTCTGGGCACCTGGTGACGAGGTCGCCAAGCTGACCTACTTCGGCCTGTACGCGTTGCAGCACCGTGGCCAGGAGTCGGCGGGGATCGCGGTCAGCGACGGCGCGCACATCGTCGTCTACAAGGACATGGGACTGGTCTCCCAGGTGTTCACCGAGGCGAGCCTGGAGTCGCTGCGCGGGCATGTGGCGATCGGCCACACGCGGTACTCCACGACGGGTTCGAGCGTGTGGGAGAACGCCCAGCCCACGTTCCGCGCCACCGCGACCGGGCATTTGGCTTTGGGGCACAACGGGAATCTGACCAACACGCATGACCTGCGTACGCGACTCGCGCGACTGTCGTCGACCTCCGGTGAGCTGCCGCTCGGTGCGGCACCACAGGCGACGAGCGACACCGACACGGTCACGGCCCTGTTCGCCGCCCACCCCGACCTCTCGGTCGAACAGGCGGCGCTGGCCGAACTGCCGCACCTGCGCGGCGCGTTCTCGTTGGTGTTCATGGACGAGGACGCGCTGTTCGCCGCCCGCGACCCACAAGGGATCCGGCCGCTGGTGCTCGGCCGCCTCGAACGGGGATGGGTCATCGCGAGCGAGACGGCGGCCCTGGACATCGTCGGCGCGTCGTTCGTGCGCGAGGTCGAGCCCGGCGAGCTGATCGTCATCGACACCAACGGTCTTCGCTCACACCGGTTCGCGGACGCCGATCCGAAGGGCTGCCTCTTCGAGTTCGTCTACCTCGCCCGCCCCGATACCGTCATCAGCGGCCGCAGCGTCCAGGCCGTGCGGGTCGAGACCGGTCGCCGACTCGCCCAGGAGCACCCGGTCGACGCCGACCTCGTCATCGCCGTGCCGGAGTCCGGCCGCTACGCGGCGATCGGCTACGCCCAGGAGTCCGGCGTCCCGTTCGCGGAGGGCCTGGTGAAGAACGCCTACGTCGGGCGGACGTTCATCCAACCCTCGCAGACGATCCGGCAGCTCGGCATCCGGCTGAAGCTCAACCCGCTTCGTGAGGTGATCTCGGGCAAGCGGCTCGTGGTGGTCGACGACTCGATCGTGCGCGGCAACACCCAGCGGGCGTTGGTGCGGATGCTGCGGGAGGCGGGGGCGCGCGAGGTGCACGTGCGGATCTCCAGCCCGCCGGTGAAGTGGCCGTGCTTCTACGGCATCGACTTCGCCAGTCGCGCCGAGCTCATCGCCAACGGCCTGACGGTCGAGGAGGTCTGCACGTCGATCGGCGCGGACTCGCTGGCGTTCGTCGACCTCGACGAGCTGGTGGAGGCCGCCGCGCTACCGAAGCAGCGGCTGTGCCGGGCGTGCTTCGACGGCGTCTACCCGGTCGCGCTCCCCGAACCGGAACTGCTCGGCAAGCACGTGCTCGAGGGGATCGAACGGCGGGTCGTCGACGGGCCGACCGACGTCGAGGGCGTCGTCACGTTCGCCGGTTCCGGTGCCGGCGACGCCTTGGATCGCCCGTGACCGTGCCCGGGCCCACGTCGTCCTACGCGGCGGCCGGCGTCGACGTCGAGGCCGGCGAGCGTGCGGTCGACCTCATGCGTGCCTCGATCGCCCGAGCGCAGCGGCCGGAGGTCGTCGGTGGCTTCGGCGGGTTCGCCGGCCTGTTCGACGCCTCCGCGCTTCGCGGGTACCGCCGGCCCCTGCTGGCGACGTCGACGGACGGGGTGGGCACGAAGGTCTCGATCGCCCAGCGCCTGGACCGACACGACACCATCGGCATCGACCTGGTCGCGATGGTCGTCGACGACATCGTCGTGTGCGGCGCCGAGCCGCTGTTCATGACCGACTACATCGCCACCGGCTCGGTCGTCCCCGAGCGCATCGCGGCGATCGTCAGCGGCATCGCCGAGGGGTGTCGGCAGGCCGGGTGCGCGCTGGTCGGAGGCGAGACCGCCGAGCACCCCGGTCTGCTCGGCCCGGACGAGTACGACGTCGCCGGGGCCGGAACCGGTGTCGTCGAGGCCGACGACCTGCTCGGGCCCGATCGCGTCCGTGCCGGCGACGTCGCGATCGCGATGGCGGCCAGCGGGCTGCACTCCAACGGGTACTCCCTGGCCCGGTACGTCCTGCTGGCGCAGGCTGGGCTGGATCTGGACGGACAGGTCGCGGACCTCGGCCGCCCGCTCGGCGAGGAACTGCTCGAGCCGACGCGGATCTACTGCCTGGACGTGCTCGACCTGGTCCGTGCCGCCGACGTCGACGTCCATGCGGTCTCCCACGTCACCGGCGGGGGGATCGCCGCGAACCTCGCGCGGGTGCTCCCCACCGACCTCGCGCTGGACGTGGACCGCGGCACCTGGCGGCCGTCGGCGATCTTCGACCTCATCGCCGCGACCGGGACGGTGGCGCGGGCGGAGATGGAGCGCACGTTCAACCAGGGGATCGGGATGGTCGCCGTCGTGGGTGCCGACGCGGCGGACGCCGCGCTGGCCCGACTCCGAGCACGTGGTGTGCCGGCGTGGGTCGTGGGCCCGGTCCGGGCGCGACGCGCCGGCGAGGACGGCGATGCGGCCGCGAAGGGCGGCGGTGGGGGCGCGGTGAGTCTGGTGGGCGTCCACCCCGGCTGACCGGGCTGCGGCGGGCCGACCGGTCCGCCTTACCTGGCCGATGGCGAAGACCGCCTGAGCCGGCCGGGAAGTGCGCGCCGGGTGGTGCGCGTCAGGTCGGCCTACGCCGGCGGCCGGTCCTCGCCGTCCTCGGCGTCGTAGTACTTCGCGTACGGATCGTCCGCGTCGGAGTCCTCGTTGGTGTCGTCGTGGTCACCGGAGGCGCCTGTGGCACTCCCCAGTTCCGCCTGCAGACGGTCGAAGTCGGTCTGCGGTCCGCCGTACTTCAGTGCACGGGCGACCTTCGTCTGCTTGGCCTTCGCACGGCCGCGCCCCATGGCTCGACCCCCTCATCCTCGGCTGGCACCCCGTCGTCGGGCGCAGCGCCCTGTGCCGTCGGTGCGACGGCGAACGCGGTTTCGGAACCATAGACTACCCGGTGCCCGGGCGCGGGCTCATCTACCCGGTCCGGCCGGCGTCGATCCGGTCCTGGGCCCGGCCGACGGCGGCGGCCAGTGGCGTGATGCCGCTCGCGGCGGCCCGGGTGAGCACGGATGTGGTCGTGTCGAAGACCCGTTCGGTGCGTTCTCGGGCCCGGCCGAGGTCGGCACCGGCGAGTTCCTCGGCGACCTGGATCACACCGCCGCAGTTGACCATGAAGTCCGGCAGGTACAGCACGCCGCGAGCCGCGAGCAGGTCGGCCACCGTGTCGTCGGCGAGCTGGTTGTTCGCCCCGCCGCAGATCACGCCGACGTCGAGACGCCCGGCGAGGTCCGCGGTCAACAGGCCGCCGAGCGCGTTCGGCGACAAGATGTCCAGCGACCGGGCGAGCAGTTCGTCGACCGACTCGACGAACGACACCTGCGGGTGCTCGGCCAGGACCGCCGCGCGTGCCGACGGCGACGGATCCGTCGCGACGACGCGGGCGCCGAGCCCGGCGAGGTGACCGATCAGCCGCCCGCCGACCTTGCCCGCGCCGACGACACCGACCCGGCGCCCGGCCAGATCTGTGGAGCCGAACACCTGCCCG
>CAYMNG010000069.1:0-12849 GCA_964391765.1 uncultured Bifidobacteriaceae bacterium
GCGCACGGGCCAGCGGCCGAGGTGAAGTCGAACGCGCAGGCCCGAAAGCGCGGACCGGCGTACGAGGAGATCGCCGCACGGGTCCGGCGCGTGATCCAGACCGATCCCGCGGTGCGATCGGCCGTCTTCCCGCGCCGGATGACCCGACCGCTGGTCAACCGCTACCGGGTGGGCGACAGCTACGGGATGCACGTCGACGCGGCCGCGCGCGGCGACCTGGACGCTCCCGTCCGCACCGACGTGTCGTACACCCTGTTCCTCACCGAACCACAGGACTACGACGGCGGTGAACTGCAGATCGCCACCGACGATGCGGTCGTGACGGCGAAGGAACCCGCCGGCACGATCGTCCTGTACCCCACGCACCACCTGCACCAGGTGACGCCGGTGACCGCCGGCGAACGTGTCGCGGTCGTCGGATGGCTGGAGTCCTGGATCGCCGACCCCACCTACCGAGAGCTCATGGCGAAGGTCCGCCAGGTCCAGCGCGCGCTCGAGGGTGACGGTACGTCCGCGCTGTCGCGCACGCTGATGAGCGAGGTCGCCGAGGGCCTGTTCCGCCACGGATGCCGCTAGCATTCCCGCGTTTCGACGACGGAATCCGTTGTCGATTTGGCTTCACAGTCCGTGATTCGTTGGCTAGGATGCCGGGAACTGCGGCTCAAGGAGACCCGATGACCGACCCGGCAACGACCACCACCGCGCACGCGTGGCCCGACCACGACCCGGCCTGCTGGCGCCGCGTCCCCGACCACTCGACCCCGCTCGACGAAGCGCGCATCAGCACCCTGCTCGCCGCCGAGTGGCAGCGCTTCACCGCGAGCACGCCGGCCTCCGGCGAGCACAACACCCGCGCGGCCCAATCGCTGCCGCTGGGCGTCACGTCGTCGTTCCAGCACTGGGATCCCTACCCGATCTCGATCACCAAGGCGAACGGCGCCTGGCTCACCGACGTCGACGACCGCCGACTGCTCGACCTGTCGATGGGCTTCGGCGCCATGCTCGTCGGACACCTGAACCCGGCGATCGTCGCGAAGGTCGTCGAGGCGCTGGAGTCGACCGGGACGCTGTTCGTGACCCCGTCGCCGACGGCGACCGAGGTCGCCGAGCGGTTCCAGCACCGGTTCGGCTTGGACCGCATCCGGTTCGCGAACTCCGGCACGGAGGCGACGATGTACGCGCTGCGCACCGCCCGCGCGGTCACCGGACGCAAGGCGATCGTCAAGATGGAGGGCGGGTACCACGGCGGCTACGACGCGCTGACCGTCTCGGTCAAGCCGTCGGTCGACGAGGCCGGCCCGGAGGGCTTCCCGGTCGCGGTCGTCCCCGGCGACGTGGAAGCCGGGACCGTGTACGTGGTGCCGTACAACGACCTCGAGCGCCTTGAGGCGGTGCTGACCGAGCACGGCAGCCAGATCGCCTGCGTGTTCATGGAACCGGTGCTGGAGAACATCGGCATCGTGCTACCCGACGCCGGCTACCTCGCCGGCGTTCGCGCGGCGTGCGACCGGCACGGCGTCCTGCTGGTGTTCGACGAGGTCAAGACCGGACTGACGGCCGGGTACGCCGGTGCCTCGCAGCGCCTGGGCGTGACCCCGGACCTGGTCACCCTGGCCAAGAGCATCGGCGGCGGCCTGCCCCTGGCCGCGTTCGGGGGCAAGGCCGACGTCATGCAGGCCGTGGTCGACAACCGGATGCCGCACTTCGGCACCTACAACGGCAACCCGCTGGTCATGGCGGCGGCCGCGGCCGTCGACGAGATCTGCACCCCGGCGGCGCTCGCCGCCGCCGAGGAGGTCAACGTCGGCGCGCTCACGGCACTCGACGCGCTGATCGCCAAGCACGATCTGCCGGCGCACACGGTGGGCTTCGGGGTCAAGGGCGCGGTCACGTGGTCACCGGCACCGGTCCGCAACTACCGCGACTACAAGCGCACCGACTTCGGGATCGCCGAACTGTCCTGGCTGTGGGGGGTCAACCGCGGGATCCTCACCCCGCCCGGACTGGACGAGCAGTGGCTGGTCTCCTTGGCCCACACCCCGGCGGACATGGCCCTGCTCGTCGAGGAGTTCGCCGAGTTGGCCGAGGCCATCCGGGCCTGACCCCCCACCGGACCCCGGGATCGGCGTCCGGGCAGGTGCCTAGACTGCCCGGATGCTGACCCTGGGCGACCTCGCGGCGCTGGTCGCCGAGCACGGCGATCCGGCCCGGTCGCCGGTCGGCCCGCTGCGGATCGGTTCGCGCGAGTTCGACGTCGATGCCGCGCCGGTGCTCATGGGATGCATCAACCTCTCCCGCGACTCGACCTACCGGGACAGCGTCGCGGTCGGCGTGGCGTCGGCGGTTCGGCGGGCGCGGGCCATGACCGCCGAGGGCGCCGTCGTCGTCGACGTCGGCGCGGAGTCCAGCACCGCCGCGGCGGCGCGGGTCGACGTCGCGACCCAGATCGCTTCGCTGGTACCGGTGGTCGAGGCGCTCGCCCGCGACGGGATCGCCGTCTCGGTCGAGACCTACGAGCCCGCGGTCGCCAGCGCGGGACTGCGGGCCGGCGCGCAGGTGGTGAACCTGACCGGCACCGCGCACCAGGACGCGGTGTTCGCCGCGGCCGCCGAGCACGACGCGACCGTCGTGTTGTGCTACAGCCGCGGGGCGGACGTGCGCGAGATCACCGACGTGACGTTGGGCACCGACCCGCTGCCCGGACTGCTGGAGCACTTCGCCTCCCGGATCGCCCGGGCCCGGGCCCTGGGCGTCGACCGCCTGGTCGTCGACCCGGGGATGGGGTTCTACTACGGCAACCTGACCGATCCGGCCACCCGCGTCCGGCACCAGGCTCGGGTCCTCCTGAGCGGCTACCGCCTGCGCGAGCTCGGCCTGCCGATCTGCAACGCGCTGCCGCACGCGTTCGACCTGTTCGAGGAGCAGTACCGGACGGCGGAGGCGTTCTTCGCGGTGTGGGCGGTCCTGGGCGGGACCTCGGTGCTGCGCACGCACGAGGTCGCCCGGGTGCGGCCGGTCCTCGCGGCGATGTCGGCCCTGCGGACCTGACGGGGGCGTACCTCGACGCCGCCCGGCCCGGTCGGCGCCCCCGCGGGCGGCCGCGTCAGTGGGTCAAGATCAGCTCGACGATGATGACCAGCGCGCCCATGACCAGGTAGCTCGCGGCGAAGCGGACCTGGGTCCAGCGGCCGAGCCGGGCGACGCGGGCGGCGTAGGCCCCCCAGAACGCCAGTGTCCCCAACCCGATCAGCTGGACGATCTCGATGATGGTGTTCGCGTCCCAGCGCAGCAGCGACAGCAGCGCGATGATCGCGGTCGGCGGGACCGCCACGTACAGGTACTGGGCGTTGACCGCGGCCAGATGCCGGCGATCGTGCCGGTTCAGGCGCCGGCCGTTGCGGATCTGCAGGTCGATCGCGTCGGAGAACGCGTGGGCCATCGCGAGGGCGAACAGCGGGGAGATCGTGACGGCGACCATCTCGACCAACGCCACGGTGCCGAACGGGTCGGTGCCCTCGTCATACAGCGCGTAGGCCGACAGCAGGATGATCGTTGCGTAGATGACCCGGTGCGCGTCGAACCACAGCGGTCCGAAGTGCATCATCAGATCCGCCGGGCCGGCCTCGTGCGGCGGCTGCCCGGGCGGCTCGAGCGGGTCGCGCGCGGCCGATTCGCTCATGCGCGCAGCCTGCCATGCCCGCTGTGTACAGCGCGGAGCGTGGACCGCCGCGTCGATCGCCGGTCCGTCGGGGGGGAATCGGGCGTCCGGTTCCCCGGCCGTTGCCAGGATTGACCCCGGGCGGGATCGACCCCGCCGATCGCACCTCGTCGAAGGAGTCCGCCGTGCCCGTGATCGACCGCTCGCACCTCGCCGTCGTCCTCGATCGCGAACGCGCACGCCATCGGAGCCGGACGACGGCATCGCGCACGGCGTTCGAGGCCAGCGACCACCTGTTCGGCCGGGTGCCGATGACGTGGATGAACAAGTGGTCCGGCGGTTACCCGTTGTACCTCGCGACCGCCCACGGCAACCGGGTCGTCGACCTCGACGGCAACGAGTACATCGACTTCGCGCTCGGGGACACCGGCTCGATGGCCGGCCACTCACCGGCGGCGACCGTGCGCGCGGTGACCCAGCGGATCGGCGTCGACGGGGGCATCACGACGATGATGCCCAGCGAGGACGCGGAGTGGGTCGCGGCCGAACTGACGCGGCGCTTCGGCATGCCACTGTGGTCGTTCAGCCTCACCGCGACCGACGCGAACCGGTGGGCGCTGCGCATCGGGCGGATGGTCACCGGCCGGCCGATGGTGGCCGCGTGCTCGTACGGATACCACGGGTCGGTCGACGAGACCCTCGTCATCACGACCCCGGACGGCGGCACCGCGTCGCGGGGCGGGAACGTCGGGCCGGCGGTCCCCGTGACGCAGACGACGCGTGCGGTCGAGTTCAACGACCTCGCCTCGGTCGAGGCGGCATTGGCCCCCCGCGACGTCGCCGTGCTCGTGCTCGAGCCGGCGCTGACGAACATGGGGATCGTCCTGCCCGATCCGGGGTTCTTGGCCGCGGTGCGCGAGCTGTGCACGCGGTACGGGACCTTGCTGCTCATCGACGAGACGCACACCATCTCCGCCGGTCCGGGTGGCTGCACGCGGGAGTGGGGGCTGCAGCCGGACCTGTTCGTCATCGGCAAGAGCATCGGCGGCGGGATCCCTTCGGGCGCCTACGGACTGACCGAGGACGTCGCGGCGCGGATCCGGGCGCACGCGACCGCCGACCTCGTCGACGTCGGCGGCGTGGGCGGGACGCTCGCCGGCAACGTCCTGTCGACCGCGGCGATGCGCGCGACGCTCGGCGAGGTCCTGACCCACGCGGCGTTCGACCACATGATCGCGCTGGCGACCGCGTACCGCGAGGGCGTCCAGGCGACCCTCGACGAGTTCGACGTCCCCTGGTCGATCGAGCAGCTCGGCGCGCGCGCCGAGTACCGGTTCTGCCGCCCGGCACCGCGGAACGGGACGGAGTCGGCGGCCGCCCACGACGGTGAGATCGAGGAGTACCTGCACCTGTTCATGTCCAACCGCGGCGTGCTCATGACCCCGTTCCACAACATGGCGTTGATGTGCCCGCAGACCACGCGGGCCGATGTCGACCTGCACACGCGGCTGTTCCGCGAGGCGGTCGTCGACCTGGTCGCCGGCGAGTGATCCCCGCCGCGTTCGACCTGGCCGACCGGGTCGCGCTGGTCACCGGGGCGGGCTCGGCCGACGGGATCGGCTTCGCCGCCGCGCGCCTCCTCGTCGACCTGGGCGCGCGGGCCGCGGTGACGTCGACGACCGACCGGATCCACCGACGGGCGGCCGACCTGGGGGCCGCGGCGAGCGGGCACGTCGCGGACCTGACCGATGCGCGGCAGGCCGTCCGCGTCGTCGACGAGGTGATCGCGCGACACGGCCGGTTGGACATCGTCGTGGCGAACGCGGGGATGACGAGCCTGGGCAACCCCGCCGCGGACGCGGCCGGGTCGGTCGCGGACATCGCGCCCCGGTCCTGGCGAGCGGGGATCGAGCGCAACCTCGACACCGCGTTCACCGTCTGCCACGCGGCCGTGCCGCACCTGGTCGCCGGCGGTTGGGGGCGCGTCGTCGCTGTCTCGAGCGTTACTGGACCGGTGATGGCGATGCGCGGCGAGGCCGCGTACGCCGCGGGAAAGGCCGGTCTGGTCGGACTCGTGCGGTCCATCGCGGTGGACTACGCGGCCTGCGGCATCACGGCCAACGCGGTGGCCCCCGGCTGGATCGCGACGGCGTCGCAGACGCCGGACGAGGCCGCGCAGGGCCGGCGGATCCCCGCCGGACGCAGCGCGCACCCGGCCGAGGTCGCCAGCGCGATCGCGTGGCTGTGCACGCCGGGTGCGGCGTTCGTCACCGGTCAGTGCATCGTCGTCGACGGCGGCAACGCCGTCGCCGAGCAGCGCTGAACCCCCGACACGACGCGAATGGTTACCCGGTAGGGCACAAATCGGGACATTTCACCCCGACAGATAACCATTCAGGTCGTGTCGCGGGTTGGGAGCGTGCGGGTTGTGAGCGTGCTACGTGCGCAGCAGGGTCGGGCCGGCGACGGTGATCGTCTTGGCCTTGACCGGCTTGCACACCCCGGTCAGCTTGCACACCTGCGTGAAGCCCTTCGTCTTGACCGACACAGAACCGCGCTCGCCCCGCACGATCTGCTGCGTCTTGCCCGCCTTGGTGAACGTGCACACGACCTTGTTACCGCCCGTGCAGCCGGCGAAGGTCGAGCCGACGATCCAGTCCTGGAGCGTGGTCAGCGCCTTCGCCGCCGGACTCCCGGCGTTCATCTGGATGCCGAACAGCGGGTTGTTCGGGCCCCATGCGTACCAGTAGGTACGGCTGATCCCCAGGCGCAGCGAGTCCAGGTAGGTGCGGGCGGTCCAGTTCATCGCCTTGACGCCGGTGATGTCCTGATGCGGGTTGAGCGGGCCGGGACCGGCCAGGCCGAAGTTGTTCTCGGTGTCCCACAGCGGCTTCGCCGGGGCCCCGGCCGCGTCGAGCAGCGCGATCCACTGCCGGGCGAGCGCCGCCCGGTCGGCCGGTGTCCCCTTCGACGCCGGGTAGGTGTGCGCGGTGAACACGTCGACCGGCCAGCCCATCGACTTCAGCTGGGCCAGGTAGGCGGGGTAGAACCGCTTGAACGGCCCGCCCAGGCGCGTCCCGGTGCTCGGCGCCACGACGAGCGCCGCCGGGTCGACGCCCTTGATGATGTCGTAGGCGCGCTTGGTCAACTTGGCCATCTGCGCGGGCGATCCGGTGGAGAACGTCGTCAGATTCGCCTCGTTCCACACCTGGTAGGCGCTGATCCGTCCCTGGTAGCGCGTGACGACGGCGCGGACCCAGTCGTCCCAGTCGCCGAGGTCCTTCGGCATCCCGGCCGCGCCGGGCAGCACGCCGGCGGCGCCGCCGGAGGTCGGGTCGTCCGTCGCCCAGGCCGGCGTGCCGGCCA
Source organism: uncultured Bifidobacteriaceae bacterium (assembly GCA_964391765.1). Lineage (GTDB taxonomy): Bacteria > Actinomycetota > Actinomycetes > S36-B12 > S36-B12 > UBA10649. The sequence goes on from CAYMNG010000069.1 coordinate 7,025, forward strand.
GGACGAGGAGGATGTCGGACATCCCGTGCGCCTCGGCGTTGGCGACGGCCGCGTCGAGCTTGCCCCAGTCGAAGACGCCCTTCGAGCGCTCGATCGAGGACCAGGTCGTCTGGTTGTCCCACAGCCGCAGCGAGCCGAACGGGGCACTGGGCCACACGCCGTCCTGGACGTTGAACACGTGCATCCCGAACAGCGATCGGTCGACCGGCTTGCCGACCAGGCTCACCGCCGCCGGCCGCGTGGGCGTCTTCGCCGCGGGCTTCGCCGCCGACACCGGTGCCGGCGCGGCCGCGGCCCCGGGACCGGACAGGCCGGTGACGACGATCGACGTGGCCGCGGCGAGCGCGAGCAGGGACATTCGCAAGGGGGACCGTGAGCGCATGGGGGTCCATGGTGCCATGGTCGCGGCGCCGGCCCGCCGACCGGTGCGGTCGATCACCCGGCGCGCGAGCGCGATCAACGGGCGCGCGAGCGCGATAGTGGAGCTCCGACACCCCCGCCCGACGACCGACCGACCCGAAGGAGCGTCCCGGCGTGTTCCGAACGCGTGTGCACAACCTGAACATCTCCCTCGACGGGTACGCCGCGGGCGAGTACGTGACCCTCGACGCGCCCATCGGCGACGCGGCACGGCTGTTCGACTGGTTCGACGGCCGGGTGATCCACGGCGTCGATCGGGCCGACGCCGCGCTGACGGTCGACCGGGCGCTGACCGCGACGTGGGGTCAAGGGATCGGCGCGGAGATCCTGGGCCGGCGCAAGTTCGGTCCCCAGACCGGGGAGTGGGGCACCGACCCCTGGCGTGGGTGGTGGGGCGACGACCCGCCGTTCGGTACGCCGGTCTTCGTCATGACGCACCACGCCCGCGCGCCGATCCACTTCGCCAACGGCACGTCGTTCCACTTCGTCGCCGGCCCGCCCGCGGACGTGCTCGCGCAGGCCCGACAGGCCGCGAACGGCCTGGACGTGCGCCTGGGCGGCGGCCCGAGCACCGTCCGCCAGTTCCTCGAGGCCGATCTGGTCGACGTCATGCACCTGGTCACCGTCCCGGTGGTCCTCGGCGCCGGCGTCCGGCTGTGGGACGGTCTGGCCGGCCTGCACGAGCGATTCGACATCGAGTTCGTCGCCTCGGCCAGCGGCGTCGTCCATCAGCTGTGGAACCGCAGGGGCTCCTGATCGCCCGGTGTCAGTGCGGACGCGCGGCGGCGACGACCGTGACGTCGTCACGCCGCCAGTCCGCGGCCCGATGACGTACCTGCGCCAGCAGCCGCTCGATCAGCTCGGTCGGCTGCTCGCGCACGGGGCCGTCGGCCCCGCGGATGAACTGCGCGACCTTCGAGGACTCCAGCTCGTCCCCCTCGGCGTTGCGCGACTCGACCAGTCCGTCGGTGAACGCGACGACGACGTCGCCGGCACCGAAGCGACACGACCGGGTCGCCCACGCACCGCCAAGGGCCGAGATCAACGGGCCGGTCGGCTCGCACAGCGTCACGTCCTTGTCCCGGGTGACGACGATCGCCGGATGGTGTCCCGCGTTGCACCACTCCAGCCGGTCCCCGGGCACGTCGACCACGACGACGATGCCGGTCACGAAGTGCGTGTCGTTCTCGCACGCGTCGGCGGCCATCGACACCGCCTCCTGCGGTGCGCTCCCCGAGCGCAGCGCGGCGCGCAGCACCGACCGCACGCGCAGCGCGGTGACGCTCGCCTGCGGTCCGTGGCCGGAGACGTCGGCGACGACGATCGCCAGCGAACCGTCCGGGCGCTCGACCGCGTCCCACCAGTCGCCGGCGACGACGCCCTCGGCGGACTGGCTCGTCCCGGCGACCGCCAGCCCGGGGACGTCGACCGCGTCGTTCGCGGCGAGTTCGGCCTGCACCGCGGCGACCAGCGGGGCGTCTTGGACCAGACCCTGTCGGGCCGCCTCGGCCTCGTCGATCTCGTGCACGAGCTCGCGGCGCAGCCGTTCGGCGTCGGTGCCGACGGCCCGCAGCTCCGGGGGACCGACGGTGCGCACCGGCTCCAGGTGCCCCGGCTCGCTGGTCGTGCGCTGCAGGCTGTCGCGCAGCGTCGTGAGCGGAGACAGGACCCACGCGTGCAGGGCCGCGAACGCCGCCCCGACGGCGGCCAGGACGAGTACGGCGACGAACAGCATCGTCACGCCGAGCACCCGGGTGAAGGAGTTCGCGGCGTTCACCGCGGTCGAGCGGGTCGCGTTCACCGCGTCGTGCAGGTCGCTGGCCGCCTTCGTCATCCGCACGTAGGCCGCCCACGCGCGGTCCGATCCGGTCTGCTTCATCGCCCGCCTGGCCTTGCCTTGCTCCATGAGGGCGATGGTCGGATCGGCGTCGACGTTCACCCAGGCCCGTTGCGCTGCACGGGCTTTCGCGACGAGGTCGGCGAGTTCGGCATCGTCCGCCACCGCCCGACCGACGTCAGTCAGCAACGTCGTCGCGCGGCCGATGCCCTGCCGGTAGGCGTCCAGCGACGCGGCGCGGTCGAGCATGACGTAGTCGGCCAGCGCGCCGCTGGCGGTCGCCTGGGCCAGCGTCAACTCGGCGGTCTGGTCGACGACGGGGGACAGCTCCTGCTGGATCGCGACGTTGACCGCCGACGTCAACGCGTACTGCACGAGCAGCACGACCGCGAGCAGCACGACGACGACGGCCGTGACGAGGGTCGCGACGACCGCTCGTGCGCGCAGGGTCACGGGACCGAAGGCTAGGGCCGGGGGTCGCCGTCGCGCACGGCCGCGACCGAGTCGTGACCTGCCCTCGTAGGCTCGGTGCGTGACCGAGCCCCGACTGCGACCGGACATCGTCGACCTGCCCGGCTACAAGGCCGGTCAGCGGCCGGTCGAGCGCACCGACGTCACGGTCTACAAGGCATCGAGCAACGAGGTCGCGTACCCGCCGCTGCCGAGCGTCGTCGCGGCGATCACCGCGGCCGCGCTCCAGGCGCATCGGTACCCGGACCCGGCGTCCGCCCGGCTGGTCGCCGCGCTCGCCGCACGGCACGACGTCCCCGAGGACTGGATCGCGGTGGGCACCGGGAGCGTCGCGCTGTGCGGGCATGTCACGTCCGCGGTCGCCGGCCCGGGCGACGAGGTCGTGTACGCGTGGCGCAGCTTCGAGGCGTATCCGATCTGGACGAGGATCGCCGGGGCGACGTCGGTCCCGGTCCCGCTGCTCGCCGACGAGCGGCACGACCTGGACGCGATGGCCGCGGCGATCACCGATCGGACCCGTCTGGTGTTCGTGTGCACGCCGAACAACCCGACCGGTGCCGTCGTCACGGAGGTCGAGCTGCTGGCGTTCCTCGACCGCGTGCCGCCGACGGTCCTCGTCGTGCTCGACGAGGCCTATGTCGAGTTCGGCACACGCGCCGACGTCGCGGCCGGTGTCGACGTCGCCCGACGCTTCCCGAACGTCGTCCTGCTGCGGACGTTCTCCAAGGCGTACGGCCTGGCGGCGCTGCGCGTCGGGTTCGCGATCGCCCACCCGCCGGTCGCCGCCGCACTGCGCAAGGTCGCGACACCGTTCGGGGTGTCGACGGTCGCCGAGGAGGCAGCGATCGCCTCGCTCGCCGCCGAGGCCGAGCTGATGGACCGGGTGGCCGCGGTCGTCGCCGAACGTGAGCGCATGCAGGCCCGGCTGCGCGGCCAGGGATGGCCGGTCGCCGACTCGCAGGCGAACTTCGTGTGGCTGCGCCTGGGCGATCGGACCGCCGACTACGCCGCGGCGTGCGAAGTCGCCGGGGTCACGGTCCGCCCGTTCGCCGGCGAGGGCGTGCGGATCACGGTCGCCGAGCCGGCCGCGAACGACCGCGTCATCGCGGTGTCGCAGGGGTTCGCACCGCCGCGCTGATCGCCTCGGCGAACCGGTCGGCCAGGCCCAGCGAGCCGGCCAGGCTCAGGTGCGTCTCGTCCTGGTAGACCGGGCCGTCCGGGCCGTCGGCCGCGCAGGTCGTACGCGTGCACAGGCTCGGGTTCGGGTCGAAGACGCTCACCCCGGGGAACTGGTCGGCCAGCCCCTGCTCGACGTCCAGCGCCGGTCGGCGGTCCTTCTCCGCCGCCGCCCGGGAGACCTCGAACGGCTCGGCACCGACCGCGCCGAGGACGGACTCGCGGACGACGTACCCGGTCATCTCGGGGACCGCGGCGACGAACATCACCGGGACGCCGGCGGCGGTCAGGTCCCGCACGACGGGTGTCAGCCCCGCCCGCCACAGGTCCACCGCCTCGGCCTGGGTGGTGGCGGCGCCGCCGTCGGCGCGCGCGGCCGTCCGGTAGTTCCACTCGGGGTGGACGTATCCCGCGGACCGGTTCGCGATGACGACGAGGTCGGGTCGCTGGCTCGTCGCGTAGTCGACGATCGACTTCTGCCAGGACCGGCACGGGTGGTTGTGCTTGCCGCTGGACTCCCGGGCGAGGAACGGGCAGCCCGTGTGGCTGGTGACGACGATGTCGTACCCCAGCGCGGTCGCCGCCGCGATCGCCCCGTCGGCGACCGCGTACGCCTGCGAGTCGCCGGCGAGCAGGATCGTCCCCCGGGCGTCCGGCGCGCCGAACCGGCAGTGGACCGGGTCCAGGGGGGTGTTGACGCAGCCGGCACGCACGGCCGCGTGCTGCGACCGCAGGCTGCCGCCTTCGCCGGTCGTCACCTCGCCGTCCGGGTCGGGCGCGTTGGGGTCGGGCGCGTTCGGGTCGGGCGACGCGGACGGGGCGGGCGACGATGACGGTGCGCCGGTCGACGACGGAACCGGCGCCGGGGAGGCGGCCGGTCCGGGGGACGGTCCGGCCGAGGTCGTCGCGGGGACCAGCGGCTGGGCGACCGGCAGGTCGGCACCGGCCGGCTCGCCCAGGCCACCCCAGCCGGCGTTCGCGCCGACCAGCAGGATCACGCACAACCCGACCGGGATCGCGACCGTCGCGCCGATGACGCCGGCGGCGCGCGACCGGCTCCGCGGTCGTAGCCGCCGCAGCGGTTGCTCGACGAGGAGGTACGACGCGGCGGCCGGCGCGAGCGACACCAGCGCCGCGACGACGAGGACGACGGGGTCGTTCGGCCACAGCAGCGCGGCGAAGACGATCACCGGCCAGTGCCACAGGTACCACGAGTACGACAGGTCGCCGATCGCGACGAACGGGCCGGTCGCGAGGACGCGCGCAACCCCGTCCGCACCGTACGAGCCCGACCACAGCACGACGGCCGTGCCGGCGACCGGCACGAGGGCGGCCAGTCCCGGGAACCCCGCGCCCTCGTGGGCGGTCAGGGCCGACACCCCGATCAGCACCAGGCCGACCACGCCACCGCCGACCCGGATCCGGCGGCCGGGGACCGGCAGCCGCGCGAGGACCAGCGCGAGCGCGGCGCCGGCCGCGAACTCCCACGCGCGGGCGGCGGAGGAGTAGAACGCGAACACCCCCGGCCCGCCGAACCGGTCCGTCAGCAACGGACACAACGAGGCGACGTGCGACCAAACGAGCGACACCGAGAAGGAAGCCAGCCCGATCGTCGTCACGACGAGCAGTGGCGCGTGGCGGATGCGCCGGCGACGTGCGAGCAGCCAGCCGGCGGCCAGGAGGGCGGGGAACGCGAGGTAGAACTGCTCCTCGACCGACAGCGACCACGTGTTCAGCAGCGGGTTCGTGATCGCGTTCGGGGAGAAGTAGTCCCCGCTGGCGGCCGCGATCACGAAGTTGGCCGACAGCAGCATCGCCCCGGCACCCGTGCGCGCGGTGGTCTGCTGGGCGCCGAACGGGTTCTGCAGCAGGAACGACGCGACGGCCACGACCCCGACGGTCAGCGCGAGCGCGGGGGTCA
>CAYMNG010000070.1:0-5492 GCA_964391765.1 uncultured Bifidobacteriaceae bacterium
GAGGGCTGGCCGCCGGCCGGCCACGTGACCGAGACCCGGAACCAGCAGCCGCCCGGGGAGTTGTAGGCGCAGGTGTATCCCGGCGGGATCGGGATGATCATCGAGTACACCTTGCCGTTCGCGGTGCTCGTCGTGAAGCGGCAGTAGCCGTTGAGGTTGGCGTTCGAGTACGACGTCGTGGCGAGGGAGGTCTTGTACTTGCATCCGGTCAGCGCGGTGTCCGCCAGCCCCGAGTCCAGCGGCGGCAGGACGGTGACCGTCGGCACCGACCCGTCACCGACGTCGAACAGGTCGAAGTAGAAGTCCTTGCCCGCCGCGTCCGGCTTGACCTGCAGCAGGTTGAACGTCGAGCCGCCGGCGACGTTCTGGTACATCGGCATCCGGATGTAGCCGGCGACCGAGACGTCGGCGTTCACCGCGTTCGGCTGCGTGGCCCCGCTGCCGACGAACGCCCGGATGCCGAAGGAGTTGTCCCCGTGGCCGGACGTCTGCGTCGCGGTCTCCGACGTCGCGTTCGGCCCGCCGCTGTAGATCAACTGGGTGCCGTTGGGGGTGAACGAGGTGTCCGCCGTCGCGCCGGCCGTGCTGGCGCTCGTGCGGACCTGCAGGTAGTAGTCCCCGGCGGCGGTCGGGGTGAACGTGCACAGGTCGATCCACTGGTGCAGCAGCCGCGCGACCTGGCCCTTGTACGTCGTGCCCGAACTGGTGTCCGTCAGGTTCGCGGCGCTCGGCCCGGATGTCACGGAGCCGAACTGCTGCACGCACCCGGGGATCGGCGCGGCGAGCAGCGGGTTGTAGGTCAGGGTCCGGTCACGCAGCGCGAACGAGGTGACCATCGGGTTCGATCCCCCGCCGGGGAAGTAGTCGCCGGTGCAGAAGCCCGAGGTCGCCGAGCGGCCGTACCGCGCCACGGCGTCGGAGGGAACCCACGGGTTCATCCCGTTGCGGATCGTCGGTCGGTTGACCGACGCGGTGCCCGAACTCGGCGTCGAAGACACGGCCGAGCCCGAGTTCGCGTAGGTGAACGTCGTCGAGGTCGGGACGCCGGTGACGGTGACGGTTCCGTTGAACCCCGAGGCGACGCCACTGACAGTGACCGAGTCGCCGACGGAGAACCCGTGGTCGGAGTCCGTCGTGAGGGTGGCGACGTTGCTCGCGCGCTGGCGGCGGTTCACGTTCACGCTGACCGTCGAGGTTCCCTGTGCCGGCAGCGCCGAGCAGTTGTTCTGCGTCAGGATGAACGCGGGGTCGAACAACTGCACGGTGACCGGGTTGTTCTTCGCGTTCTCGCCGACCCGCACGACGAAGAAGTAGCCGTTCGGGTCGTACTCGTCGTTCGTCGTCCCCGTGCACCCGTCGGTGCCGCTCGCGCAGGTCTTCGTCGAGTACCGGTCGCCCTGGTCCTTGGTCGTCTCCGGTCCCTCGACCGTCGCCCAGAAGTTCGGCTGACGGTTCTGGCAGGTCGCGTAGCCGCCATCACCGGTACCCGGGATGCTCGTGCCGGTCGGCGCGGACGTCGTCGACGTGCTGTCCGGCTCGTTGCCGAAGGTGTTGCACGGGCTGCCCATGATCGCCGGGCCCTGGTAGTCGGCGACGGCGCTGCGGGTGATCACGGTCTTCGGCTTGCCGAAGATCGCGCCGAAGATGTTCGTCACGGTGCTGGACACCGTGACGCCGAGTTCGCTGTCGACGCCCGTGCGGAACGGGGTCACCGTCGTCCCGGTCACGACCGGGAAGCCGTTCTGCGCGGCGAGGTCCACCGCGGTGGTCGAGGCGTTCGGGAAGTTGTTCGGCATGTACGTCACACCGCCGAGCGAGGCCGCGTCGGCCGCCTTCTGCACGCGCGCCGCCTCGACGTACCACCGGCCGACGTCGACGGCCATCGCGGTCAGCACGATGAGCACCGGGATCATGATCGCGGTCAGGATCGCCACCGCACCACGGTCAGCGGACCGCCGCCGCCGGTTGGCCGCGAACATCGTCATCACCGAATCCCTTTCGTCGGCTAGTCGTGCTGGTTCGCCGCGCAGGCGTTCGCGGCCAGCGGCTCGAACCGCATGACCGCGCGATCGCTGAGCGAGATCGTCGCACCGAACATCTTCGTCATGTACGGATGGTTGACCTTCATGAACACCCCGACCTGATCCGGGGTCGGCAGGCAGGCGTTGATCGTCTTGGAGTTCCAGCTCCCGCTGGAGTACACGAACCCGCCGGCACCGCCGTTCTGGGCCGGGTCCCACACGTAGGTCACACAGTTCACGTAGGGCGACGTGCCGCACTGGGCCTTCGTCGGCATCGTCGTGTTGTTCGTCGCACCCGGGAAGCCCTTGTTGTTCGCCTTGAAGACCATGATGTACTCGATCGAGTTCTTCGCCATCCCGTAGCCGGCCTTCTCCATCGCGTCCGACGCCGCCTGGGCGAGCACCGGTGCGATGCAGGTGGGCGAGCCGGAGGGCGGGTTGAAGCAGCCCGCGCCCGCGCCGGTGGCCGCCGTGCGCGCGCCGACGCGGACGGACGTCGACACCGACATCCAGTCGCGCATGACCAGGGCGAACTCCAGCATGCCGACGGTCAGCAGCATGAGCACGGGGAGCACGATGGCGAACTCCACGGCGGACACGCCGCGGTCGCCACGGCACCGCCGGTGCCGGCTCACCATGCGCATCCGCAACCCCCTCGACGGAACCCTCGGGCCGAGGACTCGTTTCATGCTAACCGACCATTGTGTGCGATCCGCCCCGTCGCGCGCTCACGAACCGCTCACGAATCCCGCGATCGACCCCTCGCCGGACCTACTGGTGCCGGCCCGGGGCGCACTCGTTGATCGGCAGCGGCTCGAACCGCAGGACGGCCCGGTTGTCGATGCCCAGGTTCGCGCCGAACAACTTCGTGAAGTACGGGTGGGTCGCGTGCATGTAGACCCCGACGGAGTCCGGGCCGGGATCACCGGGGGCCTGGGCCGAGCACGCGTTGATGGTCGTGGAGTCCCAACTGCCGCCGACGTAGACGAACCGGTTGGCGATCTTCGCCCAGCGGAACGCGACGCAGTCGGTGTACACGCCGGTACCGCAACCGGCCATCGACGGCATCGTCGTGCTTCCGCTCGGCCCGGGGAAGCCCTTGTTGTTCGCCTTGTACACCAGGATGTAGTCGACGAAGTCCTGCGGCATCGCGCTGCCGGACTGCTGGATCGCGTCCGCGGCGTTCTGCGCCAGCGCCGGGACCGCGGCGGGCACGCAGGTGATCGGTGGGCCCGGGCAGGTGCCGGGGCCGGCGTTCGCGCCGGTCGAGGCCGTCCGGGCGCCGACGCGGGTCGCCGACGCCACCGAGAGGTTGTCGCGCATGACGAAGGCGAACTCCAGCATCCCGATGGTCAGCAGCAGGAGGACGGGCAGCACGATGGCGAACTCCACGGCGGACGCGCCCGTGTCGCCACGGCCGCGGCGGCCCGCCATACGCATCAGGACCCCTTCGACGACACCACACCCGCACCGGACCACACGCGCTCCGGTTCGCGGTCATGCTAACCGCGATACCGACGCGACCGACTGTCCGGCTGCCTCACGAAGCACTCACGAAGTCGGCACCATGACGTTGCTGCCGCGACCGGGCAGGGTCGGACGAACGTGCCCTCGACGCGCCCCTCGACCGTGAGCTTGTACCGCGTGTTCGCCCGACGGACCCGGTACAAGCTCACGGTCGGCGGAAGAGGGCGACCGTCTCGACGTGATGGGTCATCGGGAACGCGTCGTAGGCCTCGACCGCGGCCAGGTGGTAGCCGCGGGCCCGCAGCAGGCCGGCGTCCCGAGCCAGGGCGGCCGGGTCGCACGCGACGTAGACGATGCGCGGCACGGCCCGGTCGGCGATCTCCTCGACGACGCGTCGACCGGCGCCGGTCCGCGGCGGATCCAGGACCACGCCGTCGGGCCGGCCGGGGGCGGTGGGCAACCAGCGCTTCACGTCGCCGACGTGCAGCCGCACCTCGGGCAGGTCGTGCAGCGCCCGCCGGGCCGCGCGGACCGAGTCCACCACGGCCTCGACGGCGTCGACCCGGCCGGTCGGCCCGACGGCCTCGCCGACGAACGCGGCGAACAGCCCGGCGCCGGAGTACAGGTCCCACCAGTGCTCCCCCGGCACCGGCGCCCCGAGCCTGAGCACGGCCGCGACGAGCGCCGCCGGGGCGGCCGGGTGCACCTGCCAGAAGTCGCCACGGCGCACCCGCCAGCGGCGTCCGCCGACGATCCGCTCGACGATGCGCCCGTCCGCCGCGGGGTCGGCACCGGCCGCCGGCGGCACCGCGACGTCCGCGGCGGCGATCAGGCAGCGGTCGACCGGGACGATGTCGTGGGACCGGAACCGCCGCAGGCCGACGACGCCGCCGGGGCCCGTCGCCCACCCGACCCGCGTGCGCCACCCCAGGCCGTCCGCGAAGCCGGGCAGCTCTCGCACCTCGATCCCCAGTGCAGCGATCTCGTCGGACGGCAGGTGCCCGACATGGCGCAAGGTGTCGACGAGCACGTCGGCCTTGAGGGCGCGTTGGCCGTCGACCCGCACGTGCTGGAAGTCACAGCCGCCGCAGCCCCCGGGGCCGAACCACGCGCACGGCGGATCGACCCGCTCGGCCGCCGCGGTGAGCACCTCGACCGCGTCGGAGCGAGCGATCCGCCGGGTGACCTCGGTGATCCGGACCCGCACCCGCTCGCCGGGCACGGTGTACCGCACGAACAGCGTGCGCCCGGCGGCGTGCGCGACGCAGTGCCCGCCGTGGGCGATCCGCAGGGCGTCGACCACCACCTCGTCGCCGACGCTCAGCGCCTCGGGCTCAGCCATCCTTGTCCAACGCGAACTCGCTGGACGCCAGCTGCCACGGGACGCTGGTGACCATCACGCCGGGGGTGAACAGCAGCCGGCTCTTCAGCCGCAGCGCGGACTGGTTGTGCAGCACCTGCTCCCACCAGTGCCCGACCACGTACTCCGGGATGAAGACGATCACCAGGTCGCGCGGGTTGTCGCCCCGCAGGTCGCGCACGTACTCCAGCACCGGCCGGGTGATCTCGCGGTACGGCGAGGCGAGCACCTTCAGTGGCACGGGGATCCCGTCGCGGTCCCAGTGCTCCTGCAGGCGCCGGGTGTCGTCGGGGTCGACGTCGACCGTGACGGCCTCGAGCATCGTCGGGCGCGTCGCGCGGGCGTACGCCAGGGCGCGCAGCGTCGGCTGGTGGATCTTGCTGACCAGGACGATCGCGTGGACCCGGGCCGGCAGCGTGATCTTCGTCCCCGACGGGGTGATCTCGTCGGCGACCCGCTCGTAGTGCCGGTGGATCGCCCGCATCGCCAGGAAGATCAGCGGCATCGCCACGACGACGATCCAGGCGCCCTTGGTGAACTTCGTGACCAGGACGATGACGAGGACCGAGCCGGTCAGCAGCATGCCGAACCCGTTGATGAGCCGGGACCGGATCATGTGGACGCGCTCGCGCGCGTCGGTCTCG
>CAYMNG010000070.1:5543-12754 GCA_964391765.1 uncultured Bifidobacteriaceae bacterium
TGCCGGGTCCAGTGCCGCAGCATCCCGAACTGGCTGAGGGTGAAGGACACGAAGACCCCGACGATGTACAGCTGGATCAGGCCGCTGACGTCGGCCTGGTAGGCGATCACGAGGACGACGGCGAACAGCGCGAGGGTCAAGATCCCGTTGCTGTACGCCAGGCGGTCACCGCGGGTGTGCAACTGCCGCGGCAGGTAGCCGTCCTTGGCCAGCACCGAACCCAGGACCGGGAAGCCGTTGAACGCGGTGTTGGCCGCCAGCGCCAGGATGATCGCGGTCGCGAACGCGATGACGAGGACCGGCAGGTGCGCGCCGTGGAACACGGCGTCGGCGACCTGCACGACGACGGTCTTCTGCGGCTGGCCGGGGGGCAAGCCGATGAGGTCGGCGTCGGACTCGGTCACCTTCACCTGGGTCGTCAGGGCGAGCCAGGTGATCCCGGCGAACATGAGCATCGAGATCGCGCCGAGCAGGAACAGCGTCGTCGCGGCGTTCTTCGACTTTGGCTTGCGGAAGGCCGGCACGCCGTTGGCGACCGCCTCGATGCCGGTCAGCGCCGTCGTGCCCGAGGAGAACGCGCGGGCGACGAGCAGGGCGAGCGCGGCACCGGTGAAGGAGTTCTGCGCGACGATCTGCCAGTTCGCGCTCTCCGCCAGGAGCGTTTGGCCCCGGAGCATCTCGACGGCCGCGTACCCGACCATCACGAAGATCGAGGCGATGAAGAAGTACACCGGGACCGCGAAGAAGGCCCCGGACTCCTTGACGCCGCGCAGGTTCAGCAGGGCGATGATGACGATCGCCCCGACCGCGAACCACACGTTGTGCTTCTCGACGAACGGGATCGTCGACCCGAGGTTGGCGACCCCCGACGAGATCGACACCGCGACGGTCATCAGGTAGTCGATCATCAGCGCGCTGGCGACGAAGATCCCCCAGTTCGGCCCGAGGTTGTGCGAGACGACCTCGTAGTCGCCGCCACCGCTGGGGTACGCGTGGACGGTCTGGCGGTACGACGCCACGACGGTGAAGTAGATGACGATGACCATCGCCGCGACCCACGGCCCGTACGCGTACATCGCGCCGCCGCCGGCGGCGAGCACGAGCAGGATCTCCTGCGGGGCGTACGCGTTAGAGGACACGGCGTCGCTGGCGAACACCGGCAGCGCGATCCGCTTGGGCAGCAGGGTCTCCCCCATGCGTTCGCTGCGCAGGGCGCGACCGATGAAGACCCGCTTGACGATGTCCGAGGTGGGCACGTCCGCGCAGCCTACCGTCGCTCGGCCCGCGAGGGCGGACACGCAGCCTGTAGCGTTCGCGTCGTGCACATCGTCATCCTCGGCTGCGGCCGGGTCGGCAGCCTGCTCGCGCACCGCCTCGACGAACTCGGCCATTCCGTCGCCGTCGTCGACCAGGACCCGTCGGCGTTCCGCAAGCTCAGCGCCGAGTTCACCGGCCAGATCGTCACCGGCGTCGGCTTCGACCGCGAGACCCTGGAGGCCGCCGGCGTCGCGCACGCCCAGGCCTTCGCCGCGGTGTCCAGCGGCGACAACTCCAACATCCTCGCGGCCCGGGTCGCTCGGGAGACCTACGGTGTCGAGCAGGTCGTCGCCCGCATCTACGACCCGCGGCGCGCGGAGGTCTACCAGCGCCTGGGCATCCCCACGGTGGCGACCGTGTCGTGGACCACGGGGCAGATCATGCGACGCCTGCTCCCCATGGGCGCGGAGGACATGTACCGCGACCCGAGCGGGACGATCGCGCTGGCCGAGGTGCAGCTCGGTGCGGTGTGGCTGGGTCGGCGCGCGAGCGCCCTGGAGGAGGCGGCCGGTGTCCGGCTGGCGTTCGTGATCCGCTACGGAACGGCCCGCCTGCCCGAGCCGGACCTGGTCCTGCAGGAGGGCGACCTGGTGTACGTGCTGTTGACCGACGACCTGCGCGACCAGGTCGAGCGGGTCTTCGAACGCGGACCGCAGGAGGCCTGATGCGCGTCGCCATCGCCGGAGCCGGCAAGGTCGGCCGGGCCATCGCCCGTGAACTGCTGATCAACGGCCACCAGATCCTGCTCATCGACAAGGACGCCGAGCTCGCCCGGCCGGGGGTGGTCGAGGGCGTCGACACGCTCCTCGCCGACGCCTGCGAGATCTCCGCCCTGGACGAGGCGATGCTGTCGCACTGCCAGGTCGTCGTCGCCGCAACCGGCGACGACAAGGTGAACCTGGTGGTTTCGCTGCTGGCGAAGACCGAGTACGGCGTGCCGCGGGTCGTCGCCCGGGTCAACCACCCGAAGAACGAGTGGATGTTCGACGAGTCATGGGGGGTCGACGTCGCGGTGTCGACCCCGCGGATGCTCTCCGCGCTGGTCGAGGAGGCGGTCACCGTCGGTGACCTCGTGCGCCTGTTCACCTTCGGCGACGGGGACGCCAACCTCGTCGAGATCACGTTGTCCGCCGACTCCCCGGTCGTCGGATCCCGGGTCGGCGACCAGACGTGGCCGGTGGACACCGCGCTGGTCGCGCTCGTGCGCGGCCCGCGGGTCATCGTCCCGACGGCCGACGACCCGCTCGACGTCGGCGACGAGTTGCTGTTCGTCGCCGCGCCGGACCAGGAGCCCGAACTGCAGCGGATGCTAGGCCGGCACTGACCGGCCCGGCCGGCACTGACCGGCGCTGCGCGGCCCGGCCGGCACCGACCGGCACTGGGCGGCCCGGCCGGCACCGATCGGCACTGCGCGGTTCGGCCGGCGCGACTACCCCGGCGGCGGCCGGCGCGACTACCCCGGCGGCGGCCGGCGGGCGTCGTCGCCGGTGGGCAGCGGCCGGACCGGTCGCGTGCGGATGCCGAAGCCCAGGGTGAGGAACCGCAGGGCGATCACGATGCCGACGCAGGCCAACGCGGCGACCGCGCCGCTGACCGGCGCGAGCGCGAGGTACAGCACGCTGCCGGCGAGGGCGAGGAGGGCGTAGGGGAACCCGGGCATGAGGATCGGCGGCGTGCGCCCGCGCAGGACCGACACGATGACGCCCCCGGCCAGTGCGGCGAAGCAGCCGACGAGGACGGCTCCGAGTTCGTCGACCCGGAAGTCGAGGGCGTACTGGGTGCCGATCGCGGCGTACAGGCCCAAGGTGAGGGCGTCCAGCAGGATGAACGCCTTGCCGCCGACGGGGATGTGATGGCCCAGCAGGAGCGCCAGGATGACCGCGCCGAGCACCGTGAGCAGGTACCACGGGGTGCGCAGCACGACGAACGGGGTGTTGCCGAGCATCGCGTCGCGGGCGAAGCCGCCGCCCAGGCCCAGGAGCAGCGCGAACACCGACATCCCGACGATGTCCATCCGGCCGTCGTCCGTGCCCCGCCGGCCCAAGATCGCCCCCTCGACCGCCGCGACCGCCGTCGTGACCAGCGCGAGCCACAGCGGCGTGCTGACCGCGATGTTCGGGACGTCGACGCCGGGCAGCACGAACCGCACGCTATCCGCCGACGCCACCCGCGCCGACCTTGAGGTTGTACCGGGTCGCGCCGGGAAACACGCGGTACAAGCTCAAGATCGACGGTGGAGCGGGGCCGAGGCGCAGGTCGTCGACGCGCACCCCCCGCACCCGGAGTCCGGGCAGCCCGAACTCAGCGACGGGACGCCGATCCGCCCGGCCCGCACGAGATGGTCGACGCACGCGTCGACCACGAGCCGGTCCAGGCCTGTGCGCTGGGCGATCTGCGCGCGCGTCGTCGCGCCGTGCTCGGCCGCGTCGAGGACGACGCTGAGGACGCCGGTCACAGCCGGGAGCCGATCTGGAAGATCGCGACCGCGACCAGCCAGGCGATCGACAGCTGCATCGCGACGCCGAACGCGGCCCAGCGACCGCCGAGCTCGCGCCGCTGCGCGGCGACCGTCGCCACGCACGGGGTGTAGGCGAGCAGGAACACCAGGAACGCCCACACCGCCGCGGTGGAGTGGCCGCCGGAACTGGTCGCGAAGTCCGCCTTGATGTACTGGCCCAAGGTGCCGGCGTCACCGGTGTCGGTCGGGTCCTCGGCGGAGTACGTCTGCGCCCACGACGAGATCACCGCCTCCTTGGCCACGAACCCGACGACGAGCGCACTGGTCGTCTCCCAGGTGCCGAAGCCGGCCGGGTCGAACACGGGGGCGATCGTCTGCGCGGTCCGCGCGTACAGGCTCTGCTGGACGGGGACCTCGCCGAAGCCGTAGCCGGGGACGACCGGGACGGCCTGCAGGAACCACACCGCGGCGACGGTGGCGACGATGATGCCGCCGGCGGTACGCAAGAACCCGCGCAGGCGCAGCCAGGTGACCGCGACGGTCAGGTGCGCGGTCGGTCGCTGGTAGGGCGGCAGGTCGATGATCAGCGGCTCGGCCCCCATCGCCCGCCACAGCGTCGAGCGCAGCAGCAGGCCGACGACGACGACGAACGCGATGCTGATCAGGTACATGACGAACACGACGGTGCCGGCCCGGTCCGGGAAGAAGATCGCCGCCATCATCACGTAGACGGTCAGGCGCGCGCTGCACGAGGTGAACGGCACGAGCAGCGCGGTGAGGATCCGGTGCCGGGAGTCCGGCAGGATGCGCGTCGCCGCGATCGCCGGGACGTTGCACCCGAACCCGACGATCAGCGGCAGGAACGCGCGGCCCGGCAGCCCGATCGCACGCATCAGGCGGTCGGCGACGACCGCCGCGCGGGCGAGGTAGCCGCTGTCCTCCAGCAGGGCCAACAGGACGAACATGATCGTCATCAGCGGGATGAAGGTCAGCAACATGCCGACGCCGGCGATCAGGCCGTCCACGACCAGCCCGTGCACCCAGCTGTCGCCGAGGCCGATCGACGCCAGCAGCGCGGACGCGGCCGAGGTGACCGGGCCGGTGAAGAACCAGTCCAACGCCTCCTGCAGCGGCGCCGCGACCGCGGTCGTGAGCTCGAAGACCGCCCACAGCGTCGCCAGGAACACGATCGGGCCGAGGACGGGCGACAGGACGACCGCGTCGACCCGGTCCGACCAGCGAACGCGCCCGGTGTCCTCGTGCCGGACCGACGCGGCGACGACCTCCTGGATCCAGGCGAAGCGCAGGTCGGCGACGGCCATCTCGTCCGTCCCGGTCGGGACGGCGAGCGCGGTCGGCGCCGGGGCGACGAGCGCCGCCGCGACCGTCTCGGCGAACGCGCCGCGATCGCGCCGGTGCCGGGGGTCGATGGCGACGACCGGCACGCCGACGGCGGCCGTCAGCGCGTCGAGGTCCACGCGCAGCCCGTGCCGGTGGGCGATGTCGGTCATCGTCAGGACGAGGACCAGCCGCTGGTCGGTCTCGCGCAACTGCCGGACCAGGTACAGCGACCGGGCCAGGCGCCCGGCGTCGCACACGACCGCGACGACCTCGGGACGGTCGGCCGGGTCGCCGGCGATCAGCAGGCGCCGGGTCAGCTCCTCGTCCGGGGACAGCGGATCCAGGCTGTACGCGCCGGGTAGGTCGACGACGTCGAACTGCCCGGCGTCGTCGGCCAGCAGCCCGCGGCCGACCTCGACCGTCGTCCCGGGCCAGTTGCCGACGTCGCGACGAGCACCGGTCAGCCGGTTGAACAACGTGGACTTGCCGACGTTCGGCGCACCGACCAGCGCGACGACCGGCGTGCCGGCCGGGGCGGCGACGCCCCCGCCGCCGCTGTGGCACGAGGACGTGCTGGTCGGCGGCGTGCGGGTCGCCTCGCTCACCGGTCCGCCACCCGCACGTGCAGTCGGGCCGCGGTGTGTGCGTCGAGGGCGATGCGGGCGCCGTGCACGGCGAGGATGCGGGCACCGCCGACGGCCCGCTGCACGACCTCGACTTGCTCCCCCGGGCGCAGGCCCAGTTCCGCGAGCCGGGCCCGCTGCGCCGGCGGGACCCGCAGGTCCGCCAGCGCAGCGGGTCGGCCGACCGGCAGGTCGCGCACGGACATCATGCCGCGCAGCGTAACAGCCGACTTAGGTCAGCCTAAGTGACAAAGGTCCCGGCCGCGTGCCTACGCCAGCGCCTTGGTCTTGATCTGGTCGAACTCGGCCTGGCTGATCGTGCCCGCGTCCAGCAGCGACTTCGCCGTCGCGATCTGCTCGGCCGGGTTGGTCTTGCCGGCGACCTGCTTGATGTACGCGTCCTGCGCCTGCTGTGCGGCCTTGTACTGCGCCATCCGGCGCTCGCCCATCCCCTTGCCGCGGGCGATCAGGTAGATCAGCGCCGTCAACGGCGGGAACAGGATCAGGAAGATCACCCACAGCGCCTTCGCCAGACCGCCGGTCTGATGGTCGCTGAACAGGTCGATGATGATCTGGAACAAGATGATGAAGAACATCACCAACAAGAAGATCCACAGGATCTGGATGATGAACGTGCCGAAATCCGATGCCATCGGGCGCCTTCCTCGAAGTTGTGGGCCGAATCTACACGTCGACCGTCCGGCCGGACGTTACCGCGCCGCCGCGTGCTCCTGCGGTGTCGGGCACGAGCACACCAGGTTCCGGTCGCCGTAGGCCCCGTCGATCCGGCGCACCGGCGGCCAGTACTTGTCCGACGCCTGGCCGGGGACGGGGAAGGCCGCCAGCCGAGCGGGGTAGGCGTGCTCCCACGGTCCGACGACGCTGTCCGCCGTGTGCGGGGCGCCGCGCAGGGGGCTGTCGGCCAGCGGCCACGTGCCGTCGGCCACGTGGTCGATCTCGTCACGGATCGCGATCATCGCGTCGCAGAAGCGGTCCAGCTCGGTCAGGTCCTCGCTCTCGGTCGGCTCGACCATGAGCGTTCCGGCCACGGGGAAGGACATGGTCGGCGCGTGGAACCCGTAGTCGATCAGGCGCTTGGCGATGTCGTCGACGCTCACGCCGGTCGCCGCCGTGATCGGGCGGACGTCCAGGATGCACTCGTGCGCAACCAGACCGCCGGTTCCGGTGTACAGCACCGGGTAGTACGGGTCCAGGCGGCGGGCGACGTAGTTCGCGGCGAGGACCGCGGTCTGACTGGCCTGCCGTAGCCCGTCCGGTCCCATGAGTCGGATGTACGTCCAGGAGATCGGCAGGATCCCCGCGCTGCCCCACGGTGCGCCGCTGACCGGTCCGACCCCGCCGTCGGCGTAGCCACGTCCGGTCGGCCCGGCCTGCGGGAGCAGCGGGTGCGAGGGCAGGTACGGCGCCAGGTGCGCGCGGACGGCCACCGGCCCGACCCCCGGCCCGCCGCC
>CAYMNG010000071.1:0-12716 GCA_964391765.1 uncultured Bifidobacteriaceae bacterium
TCTCCGACGAGCTCATCCGGCAGGGCTTCATCAACACGATGATCGTCGCGGTCGGCGCGACCGTCCTGGCGACCGTCCTGGGCACGCTGCTGGCGATCGGCATCAACCGGCACTTCCGCTCGGCCTGGGTCGAGGCCTACTCCCTCGCCCCGGCCATCCTGCCGGACATCGCGCTGGCCATCGGCCTGCTCGCGCTGTTCGCGCTCGTCGGGATGACCCTCGGCCTGCACACCGTGCTGCTCGCCCACGTCGTGTTCGGAATGGCCTTCGTCGCGGCCGTCGTCCTGGCCCGGCTCGGCCACACCGACCCCAGCCTGGAGGAGGCCAGCCGCGACCTCGGCGCCGGACCCGTGTCGACGTTCCTGCGCATCACCGTGCCCAGCCTCATGCCCGCGATCGTCGCCGGCGCTCTCCTGGTGTTCACGTTGAGCCTGGACGAGTTCGTCATCGCGTTCTTCACCGACGGCCCGTCCACCCCGACGCTGCCGATCGTCATCTACTCGATGGTCCGCTTCGGCGTCACCCCCGAGATCAACGCCTTGGCCGCCTTGCTGTTGCTCGTCAGCTTCACCGTCGTCATCTCCGCCCAGCGCATCACCAAGCTCACGGACTCCCTATGACCTCAGCTCCCGTCCCGCTCGTGTCGATCCGCGGTCTGTCGAAGGCGTTCGGCGACACCGTCGCGGTGGACGACGTCAGCATCGACATCCACGCCAACGAGTTCTTCGCCCTGCTCGGGCCGTCGGGCTGCGGCAAGACGACGCTGCTGCGCAGTCTCGCCGGCTTCGAGTCTCCGGACACCGGCACGATCACGATGGCCGGCGACCGCGGTGACATCGACCTGCTCGCCCTGGCGCCCGAACGCCGGCCGGTGAACCTGATGTTCCAGTCGTACGCGCTGTTCCCGCACATGTCGGTCGAGAAGAACGTCGCGTACGGCCTGGAGCGCGAGCGCCTGGCGAAGACCGAGATCCGCGACCGGGTCGCGGAGGTGCTCGAGACCGTCGGCCTCACCGGCAAGGCGAAGGCCCGACCGGCGAGCCTGTCCGGCGGCCAACGTCAGCGCGTCGCCCTGGCCCGCGCGATCGTCAAGCGACCGCGCCTACTCCTCCTCGACGAGCCGCTGTCCGCCCTGGACCGCAAGGTCCGCGCGGAGATGCAGTTGGAGCTCAAGCGACTCCAGCACGAGGTCGGGATCACGTTCGTCGTCGTCACGCACGACCAGGAGGAGGCGATGTCGATGGCCGACCGCATCGCCGTCATGGCCGCCGGCCGGGTCGAGCAGATCGACAGCCCGGTCGACCTCTACCAGCGGCCGGCGACGACGTTCGTGGCCGACTTCGTCGGGTCCAGCAACTCCTTCGCCGGCGTCCGGACCGCGACCGGAGTGGCCGTCGACGGGGTGGGCGACCTGCCCGGCAACGCCGTCGGGGCCGACGACTCCGCCGACGCGGTGCTCGTCGTGCGCCCGGAGGACATGCGACTGGTCACCGCCGATGCCGGGTACGTCACCGGGGTCGTCATCGACACGCAGTTCTACGGCGGCCGGTCGACCGTCTCGATCGAGGTCCGCGGGCACGACGTCCCGCTCACCCTCAGTTGCCAGGGAACCGCCGACGTCACCCGCGGGACGACCGTCCACCTCGCCTGGCCGGCCGACAAGGGCGTCGTCCTGACGCCGCCGGCCACGTCATGACCGTCTCCGCGACGCCCGCGGTCGACGCGCTGCGCGACGCCGAACCCCGGGTCTTCTGGACCGACCGCGACGACGCGCCCGAGCCCGCGGCGCACCTGACCGGACCGACCACGTGCGACGTGCTGGTGATCGGCGGCGGCTTCACCGGACTGTGGGCCGCCATCGAGGCACGTTCGGCCGACCCGTCGGCCGACGTGGTGCTGATCGACGCCGAGCAGGTCGCGTTCGGCGCCTCCGGACGCAACGGCGGCTTCGTGTCCGAGTCGTTGACCCACGGGCTGGCGCACGGCGTGCAGTTGTGGCCCGACGAACTGCCGACCCTCCTGCGGCTGGGTCGGGAGAACCTCGCGGAGATCGCGGCGTTCGTCGCCGCTGAGGGCATCGACGCGGACCTGCGCCGGTGCGGGAAGACCGTCGTCGCGACGCGCCCGCACCACGTCGGGCTGCTGACCGACTCCGTTGCCCTGCATAGGCAGTACGGCGAGGACGTCGAGCTCCTCGACGAGGGACAGGTGCGCGACGACGTCCACTCGCCGACCTACCTGGGGGGCGCGCGACACCGCAGCGGCGGCGGACTGGTCGACCCGGCCCGGCTGGCCTGGGGACTCCTGGCGTCCGCGCGGGCGCGCGGCGTGCGCGTCCACGAGCGCACCGCCGCGCGGTCGATGCGTCGCCGCGGCGCCGCCGTCGAGGTCGCCACCAACCACGGCAGCATCCGGGCCGCGCGAGTCCTGCTCGCGACGAACGCCTACCCGCCGATCCTGCGACGCCTGCGCCTGCGCCTGCTGCCGATCTACGACCACGTGCTGGTGACCGAACCGCTGTCGCCGGCGGCGCGGGCGGCCATCGGCTGGGCCGACGCGCAGGGCCTGACGGACGTCGGGAACCAGTTCCACTACTACCGGCTCACCGCGGACGACCGGATCCTGTGGGGCGGATACGACGCGATCTACTACTACGGCGGTCGGACCGACGCCGGCCGCGAGCAGCGCGACGCGTCCCACGAACTGCTCGCCCGGCAGTTCTTCGACACCTTCCCGCAGTTGGCCGGGGTGCGCTTCACCCACCGGTGGGCCGGCCTGATCGACTCGACGTCGCGGTTCACCCCGGTGTTCGGTACCGCACTGGGTGGTCGCGTCGCGTACTCCGTCGGCTTCACCGGGCTCGGCGTCGGCGCGTCGCGGTTCGGCGCGCGGGTCGGCCTGGACCTGCTGTTCGGTCGGGAGACCGAGCGCACCGCGCTGGAGCTCGTGCGGCGCAAGCCGATCCCGTTCCCCCCCGAACCGCTGCGGTACCCGATCGTCCAGACGACGCGGGCCGCGCTCGCCCGCGAGGACGACACCGGCAGGCGCGGTGCGCTCCTGCGCACACTCGACCGGTTCGGGGTCGGCTTCAACAGTTGATCGGTTCGTGAGGATCCGGCCCCGGTGCGCCGGGACAGTCCATGAAGGAGGCCGCGTGCGGGCACAGGGAGTTCATGTCGACGGTACGACCCGAGCCGGTGGCGGCGAGGTCGTCGCCGTGGTCGACCCGGCGACCGGCGAGCAGATCCGTGACGTCACGGCGGCCTCGGCGGCCGACGTCGCGGACGCGACGGCCGCGGCCCAACGCGCGTTCGGCGAGTGGTCCGCGCGCACGCCCGGCGAGCGGGCGCGGGTGCTGCTGCGGCTGGCGGACCTGCTCGAGGCCGACGTCGAGGCGCTGACGGCGTTGGAGGTCGCCGAGACGGGCAAGCCGCGTGCGGTGTTCGCCGACGGCGAGTTGCCGTTCGGCGCGGACAACCTGCGGTTCTTCGCCGGCTCGGCGAGATCGCTGGAGGGCACCGGCGCCGGGGTACTCAGCCACGGGTACACCTCGCTGCTCGTCCGCCGCCCGCTGGGGGTCGTCGCCGGTATCGCCCCGTGGAACTTCCCGCTGGTCATGGCGATCTGGAAGGTCGGCCCGGCGCTGGCGGCCGGCAACACGATGGTCCTCAAGCCGGCACCGGCGACCCCGGGGACGACACTGCGGCTGGCCGAACTCGCGGCCGAGGCCGGACTGCCCCCGGGGGTGCTCAACGTGGTCACCGGCGGGGCGGACGTCGGTGCGGCGCTCGTGGACGACCCGGCGGTGCAACTGGTCTCCGTGACCGGGTCGACACGCACCGGTGCGGCCGTGATGGCCGCCGCCGCCCGGTCGGCGACGCGGGTCCACCTCGAGCTCGGCGGCAAGGCACCGGCGATCGCGTTCGCCGACGCCGACGTCACCGCGTTGGCCCGCGCCGTCACCCTCGGGGCGACGTACAACACCGGCCAGGACTGCACGGCCGCGACGCGGGTGTACGTCCAGCGATCACGGGCGGCCGAGGTGACCGACGCGCTGGCCGCGGCGATGGCGTCGGTCCGGGTCGGCGACCCGTTCGATCCAACCACCGACATCGGGCCGTTGATCTCGACCACGCACCGGGACCGCGTGCACGGGTTCGTCGCGCGGGCCGTCGACGCCGGCGCGCGCGCGATCGTCGGCGGGCAGGTGCCGGACGGCCCCGGCGCCTACTACCCGCCGACGCTGGTCGTCGACGCCGCGCAGGACAGCGAGATCGTGCAGGGGGAGGTGTTCGGTCCGGTCCTCGTCGTCGTTCCGTTCGACGACGAGGACGACGCGGTTCGACTGGCGAACGACAGCCGGCACGGGCTTGCCAGTTCGGCGTCGACGTCCGACGTCGCCCGTGCCCTGCGCGTCCGCCACCGCATCGAGGCCGGGGTCACGTGGATCAACGACCACCTCCCGATCGCGTCCGAGGCACCGCACGGCGGGGTCAAGGGCAGCGGGTTCGGCAAGGACATGAGCCACGAAGCCGTCCTGGAGTACACCGTGACCCGGCACGTCATGATCAAGCACGCCCAGCCGGCCGCGCACGACTCGTTCCGCCCCGCCTGACCCGCCCCTCAACCGCCGACACGACCTGAACGGTTGGTTCGACCCGGGCAAATGCGGACATTTCGACCCGGCGGGTAACCGCCTGGGTCGTGTCGGCGGTTTCCCGGGGTCAGTTGCGGGTGAAGATCGCCAGCAGGCGCAGGAACTCCAGGTACAGCCAGATCAACGTGACCAACAGGCCGAAGGCCATCCGCCACGACTCGCGCTCCGGGGCGCCCAGTCGGATCCCCTGGCTGATCGCCTCGAAGTCCAGCAGCAGGAAGAACGCCGCGATGAGGACGCCGACGACGCAGATCGCCAGGCCGATCCCCGTCACGCCGTAGAAGCCCCAGCCCCCGCCGACCCCGAACATCGCGGCGATCAACGACGCGACGCCGAGCAGCAGGTAGGACACGGCGGCGACGATGAGGATGCTCTGGAACCGCTTGGTGACCTTGACCACGCCGGTGAGGTACAGGGCGAGCATGACGCCGAAGGTCGTCATGGTCGCGACGACGGCCTGCAGCACGATGCCGCCGAACTGCGGGTTCGCGGCGATCTGGCTGTACCAGTTGCTGATCCCGCCGAGCATCACGCCCTGCAGCACCGCGTACAACATCACCAGCGGCGGCGAGACGGTCTTCATGAAGGCGTTGACCAGCCCGACGACGAGGCCGCCGATCATGCACACCCACATCAGCCACGGCAGCGAGTCGACCGTGTTCCAGCCGACGACGGCGAACGCCACCGTGATCGCGAACACGATCGCGGTCTTGACGATGACGTCGTTCAGCGTCAGCCGCAGGCCGCCGGCCGCGGTGATCTGCGCGAACGCGGTGTCGGTGTCGATCGTCCCCGATCCGCTCGACGCGGCCTGCGCGTACGCGCTCTTGCCCTCGTCGTAGGCGAAGCCCGACTTGTCGGACTTCTCGTAACGGGAAAGGACCGGGTTCGATGACTGCATACGGTCCACGGTAACCCATCGGTCGCGCACGGCGTGTCCGCCTCCCGCGCAGTCGGCGCGCCGGACGCCGGCGGACGACCGCCGCGGACGACCCGGTCAGGCCACGGAGACGACGACGAACACGAGGAGGACGCCCGCGACGAACAGGTCGGTGACGGTGGCGAAGACCTCCTTGCTGTTCTTGTTCGTCTTGACGACGTGCCGCAACCCGGCCGCGCCGAGGAAGACGACCGCCGGTATCGCACCCGGGACCACCCACCCCGCCATCCACGGCGCGATCAGCCCGAGGGCGCCCATGCCCAGGTTGGCGAAGCCGAGTTCCTGGACGATCTGCAGGGTCTGGGCCGGCGGGTCGGTGCCGAGGATGTTGGTTGCGGTGAACCCCGGCCGGCCGACCTGCGAGAGGCCCGCGACGAACAACCGCACTCCGACGCCCCAGAACAAGAACCACTTCCCGATCGCCGCCACGAGGTCCGCGTCGCCGCCGGAGACGGCGAACTCCAGGCCGACCGAGACGATCGGCAGGACGACCATCAGGCCGACCACCATCACGACGTACACGGGTCGAGGCTAGTCCGGCCGCACGCGGAGGTCCGGCACCGTCGACGGGGGCACGGACCCGCAGGACGTGCCCCCGGTGGGGGTCGAACCCACACTGTGCCGGGTTTAAGCCGGGTGTCTCTGCCGATTGGACTACAGGGGCGCGAGGTTCAGCGTACGGCCGCGGCACGCGCCGCCCGGTCCAGGACGGCGTCGAGCATCGGTTCGGTGAGCCGGCCGGTGAACGTGTTCTGCTGGCTGGGGTGGTACGACGCGATCACCACGACGTCGCGGCCGCCGGGCGTCGTCGCCTCGACCTCGACGCCGTGTCCGAACGTCGCGCTCGGCACATGCCAGTCGACCGCGCGCAACGCCGCGCGGGCCTGCGCCCACGCGATACCGCCGAGGGCGACGACCGCCTGCACCGTCGGTTCGACCAGCCGCGCCTCCGCGCGCAGCCAGTGCGCGCACTCGGCCTTCTCCTGCGTCGTCGGCCGGTTGTCCGGCGGCGCGCAGTGCACGCTCGCGGTCATCCGCACGTGCGCCAACTGCTGCCCGTCGTCGATGCGCGTCGACGTCGGCAGTGCCGCCAGGCCGGCCCGGTGCAGCGCGGCGAACAGCCAGTCGCCGCTGCGGTCGCCGGTGAACATCCGCCCGGTCCGGTTCGCCCCGTGCGCCGCGGGCGCCAGCCCGACGATCCAGATCCGCGGCGCCGCCGACCCGAAGCCGGGGACCGGCCGGCCCCAGTACTCCTCGTCGGCGAACGCCGCCCGCTTGACCCGCGCGACCTCCTCGCGCCAGGCGACCAGGCGCGGGCAGCGCCGGCACTCGACGATCGCCGCGTCGAGCGCGGCGAGATCAGCCGGTGATCGCACGCAGCGCGGCCAGCGTCCGGTCCCAGGCCAGCGTCGCGTTCGCCGCCTGGTAGACCTCGGGACGGTCGTCGTTGAAGAACGCGTGCACGCTGCCGGGGTAGTCGTAGATCGTGACCGTCCCGCCCGCGGCCCCGATCGCCTGGGCGTAGGCCGCGATGACCGACCCGGTGCCCGGCTCGTCGGACTCGGCCTTGTGCACGAACGCCTGCTTGCCGCCGTAGCGGTCCCAGTCCGGCGCGTACTGCGGCCACGGCATCGCCGGGTAGAACGACACCGCGCCGCCGATCACGTCCGAGACCGTCGGTCCCAGCAACGCCAGGCCGCCACCCATGCAGAACCCGACGACCGCGATCCGACTCGACGTCACCTCCGGCCGGGCGACCAGCTCGTCCGCCGCCGCCGCGAGGTCGCGGGCCACCTGCGCGATGTCCAAGCCCAGCATGAGCTTCTGCGCCTCGTCCGGCTCCGTCGTCGACGCGCCGCGGTAGTGGTCGACCGCGAGGGCGACGAAGCCCCGGTCCGCCAGCCGCGCGGTCACGTCGGCGATGTGCGGCACGATGCCCCACCACTCCTGGATGACGATGACCCCGGGTCCGGTGCCGGCCGCGGGAACGGACAGGACGGCGGGCACGTCCTGCCCGTCGATGGGAAGTGTCGTGTTTCGCATGCCGCCAGTGTGGCCCATCGGTCGCGAGCAGGGGAGCCGGTGGGTTACGGTGTGCCGCGCACCACCTCAGCCCGCCACTTCGGATCGTCCGGCACGTTCCTGCCGGTGGAAGGGATCGACCTGTCATGACCAAGAACGTCCGCTACGACGACGTATCGCTCGTCTACCCCGGCGGCACGAAGCCCGCCGTCTCCCACCTCACCCTGGACATCACCGAAGGGGAGTTCCTCGTCCTCGTCGGCCCGTCCGGCTGCGGCAAGTCCACCTCGCTGCGCATGCTCGCCGGCCTGGAGCCGATCTCGTCGGGCACGATCTGGATCGGCGACCGCGACGTGACGAACATGGCCGCGAAGGACCGGGACATCGCCATGGTGTTCCAGAACTACGCGCTGTACCCGCACATGAGCGTCGCGGAGAACATGGCGTTCGCCCTGAAGATCCAGAAGGTGTCCAAGGACGAGATCGCCCGACGGGTCCAGGAGGCCGCCGCGCTGCTGGACCTCACGCAGTACCTGGACCGCAAGCCCAAGGCACTGTCCGGCGGGCAGCGGCAGCGGGTCGCGATGGGCCGAACCATCGTCCGGGAGCCCGAGGTCTTCTTGATGGACGAGCCGTTGTCGAACCTCGACGCGAAGCTGCGCGTCCAGACGCGCACCCAGATCGCCGCGCTGCAGCGCCGGCTGGGCACGACGACGCTGTACGTGACGCACGACCAGGTCGAGGCGATGACGATGGGCGACCGCGTGGCGGTGCTCAAGGACGGCGTCCTGCAGCAGGTCGACAGCCCCCGCGCGCTGTACGACAGCCCGGCGAACGCGTTCGTGGGCACGTTCATCGGCTCGCCGTCGATGAACGTGGTCACCACGCCCATCGTCGACGGCGGGCTCGACTTCGGCGGGTACGTCGTGCCGGTCGAGCGCGACGTGCTGGCCAGGGCCAGCGGGCCGGCGGCGATCATGGGCGTGCGGCCGGAGGACCTGCACCTCGCCGAGGACGGCGCGAGCCTGACCGTGACGCTGGTCGAAGAGCTCGGCGCCGACACGTTCGTCTACGGCAGCTTCGCCGGTTCCGACCGGCCGACCGACCTGGTCGCCCGATCGCGCGCCGGGGCGTCCCCGAAGATCGGCCAGGTCGTGAAGGTCCGTCCGCAGCGGGTGTACGCCTTCGACACCGCCGGCGATCAGCCCCGCATCTCGTAGGCCGTCGGCGCGGCGGTCAGGTCGGGCGACGAGCGCTGGTCGAGCCGCGCGCGACGAGCTGGGTGGGCAGCCGGATCGCTTCGGGGGGGTCGGGGACGCCCGCTCCCCCGTCGCGTGCCTCCACCTGCCGCAGCAGTGCCTGCGCGGCGATCCGGCCGAGGTCGTGGACCGGCTGCACGACCGTCGTCAGGTCCAAGAACTCCGACATGTCGTGGCCGTCGACGCCGATCAGCGACACGTCCCGGCCGACCGTCAGTCCGTGACTGCGGATCGCCCGCATCGCGCCGAAGGCCATCTCGTCCGACATCGCGAACACCGCGGTGGGCGGATCCCGCTGCGCCAGTAGCGCCGTCATCGCCTGCTCACCGCCGCCGATCGTGAAGTAGCCGTACGATTCCAGCGCCGGGTCGACCGCCAGGCCGGCGCCGGCCATCGCCTCCTGGAACCCCCGGTACCGCTCGTTGTCCGCGGTGTACGGCGACATGACCGGCTCACCGTTGATGACGCCGATCCGCTCGTGACCGAGGTTGATCAGGTGCTGCGTCGCCACGCGCCCGGCGGCGACGTCATCGACGCAGACGCTCGCGACGCCCGGCATCGACAGGCCGATGAGGCTCGTCGGCATCCCCAGTGCGAGGACTTCGTGCAGCTGCGGGTCCTGCGGCGGCAGCGCGATGATGAGGACCCCGTCGACCCGGCGGCGAAGCCGGGGAACCGCCGGCAGGCGATGATGGCCGTCCCCGGCGCCCACGCTCATCAGCAGCAGGTCCATCCCCGCGTGCTGGAGGACGGGCTCGACCTCGGAGAGCACCGCGCCGAAGTACCAGCGGGCGATGAACGGCGTGATGACCGCGATGCTCCCCGTCCGGCCGCTGGCCAGCCGCGAGGCGCTCGGCGAGACGACGTAGTCCAGGTCGGCCGCGATCCGTTCGATCCGCTCGCGGGTGACGCTGTCGACGTTGGGCAGCCCACGCAACGCCCGCGAGACCGTCGCGGTCGAGACACCGGCCGCGTCGGCGACGTCCTTGATCGTGATTGCCACTGCGCCTCCGCCGGCTGATTGTACTGACGTCGACGCGGCGAATACAAGCGGTTACATGCTGGCAGACAGTCAGCCCACGGCTTGCTCGCCCACCATGCTGTAAACGATGCCATCGAGAATGTCCGCCTCCGAGACCGTCACCTCGGTCGCGCGGGCCCCGGCCAGGACCGCACGCAGGACCAGCGCCCCGCCCGCGATCACGTCCACCCGCCCCGGATGCATGTACGGCAGTGCCGCGCGCTGCGCACGCGTCATCGCCAGCAGCCGATCGGTCGACGCGGCGACGTCGCGGGCCGGGACGACCGCCCCGTGCAGGATCGAGGCGTCGTACCGCGGCAGGTCCAAGGCCATCGCCGCGACGGTCGTCACCGTCCCGGCGAGCCCGACGACCGCCGCCGCGTCGGTGAGCCGGACGACCTGCCCGGCCCGCGCGACGGCGGCGTCGACGTCGGCCTGCGCGGCGGCGATCTGCGCGGCGGTCGGCGGATCACCGTGCAGGTGCCGCTCGGTCATCCGCACGCAGCCGACGTCGACGCTCACCGCCGCCGACGGCTCGCGATCACCGAGCACGA
This sequence comes from uncultured Bifidobacteriaceae bacterium, assembly GCA_964391765.1. GTDB lineage: Bacteria > Actinomycetota > Actinomycetes > S36-B12 > S36-B12 > UBA10649. The sequence goes on from CAYMNG010000071.1 coordinate 10,454, forward strand.
ACTCCGTCGACCCGCCGCCGATGTCGACGACCAGCACCGGCTGCGCCAGGGGGCCCAGCCCGCGTACCGCGCCGGTGAAGGACAGCGCCGCCTCCTCGTCCCCGGTGACGACCTCCGGATCGATCCCCAGCCGCGCACGGACGCCGGCGACGAACGCGCTGCGGTTGGACACGTCCCGACTCGCCGACGTGGCGACGAACCGGATCCGACTCACGCGGTGCTCGGCGAGGACCGCGGCGAACTCGTCGACCGCGGCGAAGGTCCGCGCCAGCGCGGCGTCGGCGAACGCGCCCGTGCGATCGACGCCCTCCCCCAGCCGGACGATCCGCATGAGCCGCGTGCGCTCGTCGAGCCGGCCGGCGTCATCGACCGACGCGATGAGCAGTCGGATGGCGTTGGTCCCGCAGTCGATCGCGGCGACCGGCGCCGGTCGATCCGCCGCGCGCGGAATCACCGCTCCGGTCCCGCGTGCTCGACGCAGCTCCCGCTCGCCCACCAGTGCGGGAGCAGCGCGACGACCTCGTCACCCAGCGGGTTCACCCCCGGACCGACGGCGAGTGCATGCGCGGCAAGGACATGCAGGCACTTCACGCGGTCGGGCATGCCGCCGGCGCTGACGTCGGCGATCTCCTCGACCTCACCGAGCTCGCGTCGATCGGCCAGGTACGCGTCGTGCGCGGCGCGGTACCGCGCGGCAAGGTCCGCGTCGGCCGCCAGCCGCTCCGCCATCTGCCGCATGAGCCCCCCGCCCTCGATCGTCCCGATCGCCGACGCGGCCCGCGGGCAGGTCAGGTAGTACGTGGTCGGGAACGGCGTGCCGTCCGGCAGGCGGGGTGCGGTCCGAACGACGTCCGGCGCCCCGCAGGGGCATCGATGCGCGACTGCGACCGCACCGCGCGGTGGGCGGCCCAGCTGCCGCGTCACGAGCGCCTCGTCGGTCGGTGACAGTCCGCTCACCGGGCCGGTGCTGGTGGGCTGGCGTGGTCGTCGGCCTCCTGCACCGCCGACCACAGCGTGGCGTACCACGGCTGGTCGGTCGACTGCCCCGGATCGAGCGCGGTCGCCGCTGCGGCCGGCGCGCCGACGGTCACGTACCCGACCTCCCCGCGCAACACGAAATGCAGCCGATCGCGCGCCTGCGCCGCGACGAAGGCCGGATCGTTCCACCGCTTCTTCTGCACCTGCAACGCGTCGACCCGCTCGGTCGCCGCGTCGACCTGCTCGCGAAGGTCGGCGATCTGGGCGCGCTGGGCGAGCCAGGCACGCACGGGGACGGCCATCGAGATCAGCAGGACGACGGCGACCAGCGCCAGCGCCACGGCCCGCCCGGTGATCGACGATCCACCCCCGCCCGGTCCGGGCGCCGGACGAACCGGCGTCGGACGCGGCCGCGTGGTCGTGGTCACGGCACCGATGGTGTCACGGAAGGGCGGTCCGATCAGCGAGCGAAACGCGGGAACGCACCGGCACCGGCGTAGCGCGCCGCGTCCCCGAGCTCCTCCTCGATCCGCAGCAGTTGGTTGTACTTGGCCACCCGCTCGGATCGCGCCGGTGCCCCGGTCTTGATCTGGCCGCAGTCCGTGGCGACCGCGAGGTCGGCGATCGTGGTGTCCTCGGTCTCCCCGGACCGGTGCGACATCATGCACCGGTACCCGGCCCGGTGGGCGAGGTCGACCGCGTCGAGGGTCTCGGTCAGCGTGCCGATCTGGTTGACCTTGACCAGCAGTGCGTTCGCCGCCCCCTCGTCGATCCCGCGGGCCAACCGCGCGGGGTTCGTGACGAACAGGTCGTCGCCGACCAGTTGCACGCGGTCCCCCAGCGCCGACGTCAGGTGGACCCAGCCGGCCCAGTCGTCCTCCGCCAGCGGATCCTCGATCGAGACGACCGGGAAGTCCGCGACCAGGCCGGCGTAGTAGTCGGCCATCCACTGCGCCGACCGGGCCGACCCCTCGAAGGCGTACGAGCCGTCGACGAAGAACTCCGTCGAGGCGACGTCGAGCGCGAGGGCGATGTCGGTGCCCAGCGCGAGACCGGCGGAGTCCACGGCCGCGGCGATGAGCTCGAGCGCGGCGCGGTTGTTCGGCAGCGACGGCGCGAAGCCGCCCTCGTCGCCGAGCCCGGTCGCGTAACCGCCGGCCTTCAGGACCGACTTCAGCGCGTGGTAGACCTCCGTGCCCTGGCGCAGCGCTTCGCGGAAGGTGGCCGCGCCGACCGGCGCGATCATGAACTCCTGGATGTCGACGTTGGAGTCGGCGTGGGCCCC
>CAYMNG010000072.1:0-4990 GCA_964391765.1 uncultured Bifidobacteriaceae bacterium
GGCTCGGACACCAGTCTGGGGCAGATCCAGAACGATGCAGTCCCATTAGGATCGGCGTCGTTCGCTGCCGGCGATCACCCGAGCACGGAATCGAGCCGAGGCCCATGCACAAGCTCCTCATCGCCAACCGCGGCGAGATCGCCATCCGAACCGCGCGGGCCGCGCGCGAACTCGGCGTCACGTCGGTCGCGGTGTACAGCGCCGAGGACCGCAGCGCGCTGCACCGGCTGATCGCCGACGAGGCGTACCAGATCGGCGAGGCGGGGCACCCGGTCCGTACCTACCTGGACGTGCCCGCGATCGTCGACGTCGCCCGCCGGGCCGGTGCCGACGCGATCTACCCCGGGTACGGCTTCTTGTCGGAGTCGGCCGTCTTCGCCCAGGCGGTCATCGACGCCGGCCTCACCTGGGTCGGGCCGACACCGGCGACGTTGATCCTCACCGGTGACAAGGTGCGCGGCCGGCAGTCGGCGCAGCGCGCGGGCGTCCCGGTCCTCGGCGCGTCGGCGCCGGTCGCCACCGTGCAGGACGCGCTCGCCGAGGCCGATCGGATCGGCTACCCGGTGTTCGTCAAGGCGTCCGCCGGCGGTGGCGGCCGCGGCCTGCGCCGGGTCGACTCCCCCGAGCAGATCGCGCAGGTCTTCGACGCCGCCCGCCGCGAGGCCGCCGCCGCGTTCGGCGACGACACCTTGTTCGTCGAACAGGCCGTCGTCCGCCCGCGCCACGTCGAGGTCCAGGTCCTCGCCGACGCGATCGGCAACGTCGTGCACCTGTTCGAGCGTGACTGCTCGGTCCAGCGCCGTCACCAGAAGGTCGTGGAGATCGCCCCGGCGCCGAGGCTGCCGCGCGCGCTGGTGGATCGCCTGTGCGCCGACGCGGTCGCGTTCGCACGCGAGGTCGACTACACCTCCGCCGGCACGGTGGAGTTCCTCGTCTGGCCCGACCCGGACCGCCGTTCGCCCGCGCACGTCGAGGGCTTCGCGTACTCGTTCATCGAGATGAACCCGCGCATCCAGGTCGAGCACACCGTGACCGAGGAGATCACCGGCGTCGACCTGGTGCTGTCCCAACTGCGGATCGCCCGCGGTGACACCCTCCCGGACCTGGGGATCGTCCAGGACCGGATCGTCGTGCAGCGCAGCGCGATCCAGTGCCGCCTGACGACCGAGGACCCGGCCGACGACTTCCGGCCGGCGACCGGGACGATCGTGGTGTACCGCTCCCCCGGCGGTCCCGGCGTCCGCCTCGACGGTGCGACGTACGCCGGCGCCGACGTCACGCCGTTCTACGACTCGCTGCTGGTCAAGCTCACCGCCAGCGGCGCGGACTTCACCAGCGCCGCGCGCCGCGCCCGCCGGGCGCTGTCGGAGTTCACCGTGCGCGGGGTGTCGACGAACGTCGGCTTCCTGCGTGCCCTGCTGTCCGAGCCGGACTTCCTCGCCGGTGACCTGACCACCGCGTTCCTCGACGAGCACCCCGACCTGCTCACCGCCCGGCCCGGGGCGACCCTCGGCCCCGGTGCCGGCCTGCTGCTGCGCCTGGCCGAGGTCACCGTCAACCGGCCGCACGGCTCCGCCCGGACGACCGTGCGCGATCCCGGCGTCCTGCTGCCGGCCGACCGGCACGCCGCCAGCACCCCGGCGACGACCGGCAAGGCGGTCCTGGACACGCACGGGCCGCAGGCCCTCGCGCAGTGGCTGCGCGGACTGGACCACGTCGCCGTCACCGACACGACGCTGCGCGACGCCCACCAGTCCCTGCTGGCGACGCGCGTGCGCACGCGCGACCTCGTCGCCGGGGCGCGCGCACAGGCGACGCTCCTGCCGGGCCTGTTCAGCCTGGAGTGCTGGGGTGGGGCGACGTTCGACGCGGCGCTGCGCTTCCTCGGCGACGACCCGTGGGAGCGACTGGCGGCGCTCCGGACGGCCGCCCCCGACCTGCTGACGCAGATGCTGATCCGCGGCCGCAACGCGCTGGGGTACGCCCCCTACCCCGACGACGTGGTGACCGCGTTCGTCGGCGAGGCGCGCCGGGCCGGGATGGACGTCTTCCGCGTCTTCGACGCGCTCAACTCGGTCGCGCGGACGCGGCCGGTCATCGACGCGGTCCGCGAGCACGCCGGGTACGCCGAGGGGGCGATCTGCTACACCGGTGACCTGCTCGACCCGACCGAACGCGCCTACACGCTGGACTACTACCTGCGCGTCGCCGAGGACTTCGTCGCCGCCGGCGTCCACGGCCTGGTGATCAAGGACATGGCCGGGTTGCTGCGCCCGCCCGCGGCGACGGTGCTGGTCCGCGCCCTGCGCGAGCGGTTCGACGTGCCCGTCCGCCTGCACACCCACGACACCGCCGGCGGGCAGTTGGCGACGTACCTCGCCGCGATCGCCGCCGGGGTCGACGGCGTCGACTGCGCCAGCGCGCCGCTGGCGTCCGGCGGCAGCCAGCCGAGCCTGGGCGCGTTGCTCGCCGCGATGGCGCACGCCGACCGCGACCCAGCGGCCGGCGGCGGCCTGGACCTCGCCGACGCCGCCGCCGTCGAGCCGTACTGGACCGCCGTGCGCGACCTGTACGCCCCGTTCGAGGCGGGCCAGCGCGCCCCGGCGACCGGCGTGTACTGGTACGAGGTCCCCGGCGGCCAGTTGTCGAACCTGCGCGCCCAGGCCGACGCCCTCGGTGTCGGCGATCGGTTCGCCGACGTGCTGAGGGCGTACCACGACGCGAACGACCTGCTCGGCCGGCCGGTCAAGGTGACCCCGAGCAGCAAGGTCGTCGGCGACCTGGCGGTGTGGCTGGTCGCCGCGGGGGTCACGAGCGCGGACCTGCTCGCCCACCCGGCCCGCCACGACCTGCCGGCGTCGGTCATCGCGTTCCTCCAGGGTCAGCTCGGGGTGCCCGAGGGCGGCTTCCGGCAGCCGTTCACCGACCAGGTGCTCGCCGGGAAGCCGCCGCTGGTCGACCCGACGATCAACCCCGCCGACCGTGCCGCGCTCACGGACCCGGCCACGCGCCGAGCCGCCCTGACCCGGCTGATGCTGCCGGCCGAGGCCGCCGCGTTCGACGCCGCGCGGCAGACGTACGGCGACGTCTCGGTGCTGCCGACCCACCCCTACCTGTTCGGCCTGCAACCGGGCGTGACCGAGGTGATCGACATCGCCGCCGGCCAGCAGATGTTCGTGCAGCTCGACGCGATCGGCGACCTCGACGAGACCGGTCGGCGCAGCGTCCACCTGCGCGCAAACGGCCAGCCGATCGCGTTGCGGGTCATCGACGAACGGGCACCGCGGACCGCGAACATCCGGCCCAAGGCGGAGGCGGGCAACCCCGCGCACCTCGGCGCGTCGGTCCCCGGCGTCATCTCGGTCCTCGTCGCGGTCGGCGACCAGGTCCAGCCCGGGCAGAAGGTCGCCGTGATCGAGGCGATGAAGATGGAGTCGGCGGTCACGGCCGGGACGGCCGGCACGGTCGCCGCCGTCCACGTGCAGGACACCGCCCAGGTCGAGCCCGGCGACCTCGTCGTCGAGCTCACGCCGGCCCCGCCGGCCTGACGCCCCGCCGGCCTGACGCGCCGGCGGCCGACTACGGGACCGCGGTCGGCGGGTGGACCTGACGGGCCAGCCGATCGGCCGCCGCGGCGACGTCGTCGTCGGCGGGGTGGAGCACCGACGCGCCCGCGATCACGCCGACGACGCCGTCGATCGCGAGCGCGGCGACCGGATCGGCAGTGTCGTCGCCGCGATCGCCGCTGCGATCGCCGCTGCGCGCGTCGAGGTCCACGACGATCGGCAGCGTCGTCGCCGCAGCGACGCCGGGGACGTCGGCGTCCGCCGCGAGGACGAGCCAGGTGTAGGTCGAGCGCCCGCCCAGGCCCGCGGTCACCTGCGCCGCCCACGCGTCGCCCCCCGCGGGCGACGACGGTCGCACGAGTGCCACGAGGCCGTTCGCCGCGAGGTCGGTGACCAGCGTCGCACAGGCGCCGACGTTCGCGTCCGTCGGCGGATCGACGACGCACGCGAGCGCGCCGCCCTCCAGGTGCGCCGCCGCGAGGGTCCCGGCGTCGTAGCCCGTCGGCCGCGACCAGCGGCCGTCGGCGACCGGCGCGCCCGCGGCGTGCATCTGCCCGATGACCACCCGGTCCTCGAGCACCTCGAGCATCAACAGGTCCTCCAGGACGTCGGCGGCCGCGATCACGCCGTCGACACCGGCGCGGTCCAGTGCCAGGCACAGGCGGCGCAGCAGGTCGGCCCGATCGCGGTGCGACCCGGGCGCCGGGTCGGCGCCGTCGGCGCGGATCAGCAGCAGGCGACCGTCGTGACCGAGGAAGGCCCGCCGATGGCGGGAGGCGAACCGGTTGCGGACCAGTTCCGGCAACCGCGCCCGCGCCGACCGCAGGGACGCGATCCGCTCGTCGACGTCGTCGAGGGTGTGCCGGGCCCTCACCGCGATCCGCGACCCGTCTTCGGCATGGGCGGAGTCTGCGCAGTGTCGCTCGTCGCTGTCAATGCGCCTCCGGCAGCGGGGCGAACGTCCGCCGCCGGTCGGCATCGGTCCCGATCCGTCGCGGCCGAACGTCCCGATTCTCCCGATCAGCGCCGAATCGACCCCGTCGCGGGTTGGCGGCGACCGATCGGATCCGACAGGCTGTGACCGGTAACAACCAACGAACCGCACGAAGGAGCGCACATGTCCAGCAGTCAGGGGTCGGGCACCGCCCGATGGATCGGGATCATCGTCATGGTCATCGGGGCGCTCATGGTGGTCTCAGGTGCCGTCACGTACGGCAGCGTGAGCAGCAAGCTCGCCGACGAGCAGATCACCGTGTCCGAGGATGCCGCCTGCCTGGGCGGGCAGCCGGTCTCAGGGCCGTTCGCGGCGTTCTGCCAGGCCGACATCATCGCCACGCACGCCCTGGAGGCGACCGGCGGCAAGACCTACGCCCAGCTCGACCGCGAGGATCCGCTGCGCGACGTCGCGATGAACGGCTCGTTCC
>CAYMNG010000072.1:5000-9543 GCA_964391765.1 uncultured Bifidobacteriaceae bacterium
CGATGGCGATCGGCATCGGCATCGTGTTCGTCCTGCTCGGCGTCGCGGTGTTCAACCTCGCCGGCCGGGTCGGCGCACCGCGGGCCGGCTGACACCGGCACGGACGTGAAGCGGGCCGGAACCCCCTGAGGGGGTTCCGGCCCGCTTCGCGTGACCGTCGGGGCAACTGACCGTCGCGGCAGATGACCGTCGGGTCGCGTGACCGTCGTGACTGCGGCTCAGCTGGCCAGTTGCAGGCGCACGTCCATCGCGGCACTGACCCGGCCGAACGCGCGGATACGGGCGACCTCCGGCTCGGCCTCGTCGACCATGACCGAGACGAGCACCGCGCTGATCCCCTGATCCTGCGCGGCCCGGGCGAGGGACCGGACTCCGACCCGGTCGGCGGCCAGGCCGGCCCGCTCGACGGTGCGCACGAGCGCCGCGAGCCGGCCAGGGGCGGTGACGGCCTCGATCGACACCCCGGCTGCGCCGGTCTCGATCGGCTGGCTGTGCAGCGCTTGGCTGTGCAACATCTGGCTGTGCAACATGGTGGTTCCTCTCGTCGTTCCCGACGATAGTTCCGCCTCCACATAATGTAAAACGATGATTGCTGATATTTTTCATCACATATACTTATGTTCATGGGGAACCGGGACATCGAGATCCGCCACCTGCGGGCCCTCCTCGCCGTCGTCGAGGAGGGCTCGTTCGCCGGTGCCGGCGACGCGCTGGGCGTGTCGCAGGCGGCGATCAGCCAGCAGGTCGCGGGCCTCGAACGCGCTGTCGGTGCCCGAGTCTTCGACCGCCCCGGTGGTCCGCGTGCGGTGACGCTCACCACGGCCGGCCGACTGTTGCTCGCGTGCGCCCACGACGTCACGGCCCGGCTGGACGCCGTCCGGGACGACCTCGCCGACCTGGCGAGCGGCACCGCCGGCCGGCTGCGGATCGGGACGTACCAGAGCGTGTCCGTGCAACTCCTGCCCGACCTCGTCGCGGAGTTGCGATCGTCGGCACCGGACCTGGCCGTCAGCCTGCTCGAGCACGACGACAACGCCGACCTCGTCGACGACCTGCTCGCCGGCGACATCGACGTGACCTTCCTCGCCGGGCCGGTGACCGACGAGCGACTCGATCTCGTCGTCCTCGGTGTCGACCCCTACGTCGCGGTCCTGCAGGCCGACGGGGAGTTGGCACGCGACCATCCACGCCGCCGGTTGCCCACCCGAGCACTCGAGGGCCTGCCGATGGTCGGCCAGCACGACAGCGGCCCCCAGCGCATCATCGACGACGGACTCCGGGCCGCGGGCGTCCGTCCGCGATACGCCTTCCGCTCCAACGACAACGGCGCCGTCCAGGCGATGGTGCGCGCCGGGGTCGGACCGGCTGTGATGCCGCTGCTCGCGGTGGACACCACCGACCCGGGCGTCACCGTCCGGCGGCTGGAGCCGGACATCGAGCCGCGCACGATCGTCCTCGCCGTCCCGCGCGGCAGCACGCCGATCGCCGCGGCCCAGCGGTTCATCCGGATCGCCCGGACGACCAGCCGCCGACGCCTGTCCCGAAGCCTCGGCTAGCGTCGCGCGTCTGAGACTCGTGCGCGCGACCGGCCCGTCGCCGGTGTTGAGGTTGGGCCCGGTCCGCGGGCCGGGAACCGGGCCCAACCTCAACACCGGCGCACTTCGCAGACGCGCGACGCTACGACCGGGCACCGGCCGGCGCCCGCGGACGCGACTACGCGGTCACGAAGTCGATGAGTTCCTCGACCCGGCCCAGCAAGGACGGCTCGAGGTCGGCGAACGTGCGCACCCGCCCCAGCAGCGCCCGCCAGGCCGCACCGGTGTCCGTCCCCCAGCCCAGGGCCGCGCAGACCCCCTCCTTCCACGGCGTTCCCGGCGGGATCCGCGGCCACGCGTCGATCCCGGCGACCTGCGGACGGACCGCCTGCCACACGTCGACATAGGGGTGGCCGAGCACGAGGACGTCCGCGGGCCACCGCGCGCGCGCCTGCTCGGCGATCCGGGTCTCCTTGCTGCCGGGGACGAGGTGGTCGACCAGCGCCGCCGCCCGGCGGCCCGGACCCGGGCCGAACTCGGCCAGCCGCGGCACGAGGTCGTCGACACCGCCGAGTTCGAGGACGACGACACCGACGGCCCGCAGGTCGGCGCCCCAGATCCGCTCGACCAGCTCGGCGTCGTGGCGACCCTCGACCCAGATCCGGGACGCGCGCGCCACCTGCGCCCGCCCCCCGGGGGCCGCGACCGAGCCCGACGCCGTGCGCGCCGGGGCGCTCGCGGCCGGTGCCGGCCGGACCAGGCGCACGAGGTCGCCGTCGATCAGGAAGGACCCGTGCAGCGCGAACGGCCGGCGCGTGCCGTGGCGGTCCTCGAGGACCAGCGCCACCCCGTCGGCGCCACGCTGCCAGCCGACGACGGCCCCGCACCACCCGGTCGCCGCGCACTCCACCACCAGGCCCGCCGTCGCCTCGACCTGCCGAACCTTCGGGCGGCGTGCGTCCGCACCGGCGAGGACGTCGGATCCGTAGCGCGAGGACCGGCCGCGCGTAGGCATGACGCGATCGTAGGCCGGCGCGGTCCCCCGATCCCGGTCGCCGCGCCACGGGCCTACCCTCGTCCGGACGGATGCCGTTCCCCGACGGGGAGGATGCCCATGCGCTGGCCCGACGGCGGCCTCGTGACGATCGCCGACGAGACGGTCGACCGGGTCGACCTGCGCGATCGGGTCGACGCGCTCGCCCGCCGACTCGCCGGCGCGGGGACCGTCGCCGTCGTCACCCGACCGTCGCTGGCGACGGTCACCGCGGTCCTGGCCGGCCTGACCGCCGGATGCACGGTCGTCCCGGTGAGTGCGGACGCCGGCGGCCGGGAGCGCGCGCACGTTCTCGGCGACTGCGGCGCCACGGTGCTCGTCGACGACGCCGACGTCACCGACCTCGCCGGCGCCGGCCGCGCGCGCGACGCCGCGCTCGTGCTGTACACCTCCGGGACGACCGGTCCGCCCAAGGGCGTGCCGATCACGATGGCGGCGATCGAGGCCTGCGTGCGCGGGCTGGCCGACGCATGGGCGTGGACCGCCGAGGACACCCTCGTCCACGGACTGCCGTTGCACCACGTGCACGGCCTGGTCCTCGGCGTCCTCGGCCCGCTGGTGACCGGCAGCGCGCTCGTCCACACCGGCCGCCCCACCCCCGCCGCGTACGCGGCAGCCGGCGGGTCGCTGTACTTCGGCGTGCCGACCGTGTGGTCGCGGGTCGCCGCCGAACCGGCCGCGGCCCGGGCGCTGGCGTCGGCGCGACTGCTGGTCAGCGGCAGCGCCGGCCTGCCCGGCCCGGTGTTCGACGCGCTGGTCGGGCTGTGCGGGCACGCACCGGTCGAGCGATACGGCATGACCGAGACCCTCATCACGCTCGCCGCGCGCGCCGACGAGCCACGCGTGCGCGGGTCGGTCGGACGACCGATCACCGGCGCGCGGGTGCGCCTGCGCGGCGCCGATGATCACCTGCTCGACGCGAGCGCGCCCGAGGACCTCGGCACGCTCGAGGTCGCCGGGCCCACCGTGTTCGACGGCTACCTGAACCGGCCCGAGGCGACCGCCGAGGCGACGACGGCGGACGGCTGGTTCGTCACCGGCGACGTCGCGCGCCGCGCCGCGGACGGCACGTATCGCATCGTCGGACGGGCCAGCGTCGACCTGATCAAGTCCGGCGGCTACCGGATCGGCGCCGGCGAGGTCGAGGACGCGCTGCTGTCCCACCCCGACGTCGCCGAGGTCGCCGTCGTCGGCGAACCCGACGACGACCTCGGGCAGCGGATCGTCGCGTACGTCGTCGCGGCGTCGACGCCGGCCCCCGATCCGGCGACGCTGATCGACCACGTCGCCGCGGAACTGTCCGGCCACAAGCGACCGCGGCGGATCGTGTACCTCGAGGCTCTCCCGCGCAACGCGATGGGGAAGGTGGACAAGGGCCGGCTACTGGCGGGCTGATCCCCGGCGCCGTGGGCGCCTCGCCGCCGTCGTCGCCCCTACGATGCTCCCAGCAGGCCGGGTACCGGCTGTCGACGAGGAGGAGCCCGTCATGTTCACCGTTCGTACTCTCGGGCGCGGTCGCGTCGCCCGCCGCCGCGGCGCGCTGGCCGCCGCGTGTGTCGGCGCGATGCTCGTCCTCACCGCCTGCATCGACATCAACGCCGACGTCACGGTCAATCCGGACGCGACCGGGACCGGCACGTTCGAGATGGTGCTGCAGAAGGAGGCCGCGGGCATGCTCGGCGTCACGAGCGCCGACGACTTCGCCAAGCAGGTCAACTCCGACGGGTCCACCGACATGCAGGGGATGACCGACTGCAAGACCGGCGAGACCGATGCCGGATACACCTACTCGTGCTCGTTCACGAACCTGGCGTTCACCGGCTCGGAGGCCCCCTGGACGATCAGCAAGTCCGGTGACGACCTCGTCTTCGCGATGAAGGGCACCGGGATGGGCGACGCCGGCGGTGCCTCGCCGTCGGCCTCGTCGTCCGACGACCTGTCCGGCCTGCTCGGC
>CAYMNG010000072.1:9553-12499 GCA_964391765.1 uncultured Bifidobacteriaceae bacterium
GCACCTCGAAGAAGATCAAGTACACGGTCGCGTTGCTGATGCTCGGCGGTGCCTCGCTGGGCACGATGACGGTCAACGTCTCCTTCCCCGGTCCGATCCTCGCGACGACCGGCTCGGGCGTGACGAAGACCTCCGACACGACCGCGACGATCACCGCCGACCTCGGCAAGTCCGTCGACGCGACGGTCACCGCGGCGGCGTCCGGCGGTGGGCTGAGCGGGTCGGTGATCGCCGTCGTCCTGATCGCCGCCGGCGTGATCGCGCTGATCATCATCGTCGCGATCGTGCTCATCACCCGGCGCCGCAAGCCGTCGGCCGCGCCCGCGCTGACCGCACCCGAGGCGGCTGTCGCACCCGTCGTCGCACCGGCCCCCGTGGCGGAGCCGGGCCCCGTGGCGGAGCCAGCCCCCGTGGCGGAGCCGACGACGGACGCGGAGCCCGCATCCGAGAACGCAGCACCGACCGCAGAAGAACCGGCCGCGGAAGCACCCGAGGCACCGGACGGCGACGCCGACGAGGCGCCGCCCACCACCTGACGGCGCGAACGCCCGGTGGGCCTGACCTAACGGGCGTGGTCGGGGTGGTCGAGGCTGTGTCGTAGCCGTCGCTGCCGCGCATGCGCTGCCGCGACGGCGGTCTCGACGTCGACGGCAGCGAACCGTACGGCCGCCCCGGGCGGCAGCGTGCTGAGCCGATCCCGATCGATCGTGGCGACGACGCCGGCCACCGGGTATCCCCCGGTGACACCTCCGTCCGGCCCGAGGATGATCGCCTCCCCGCTCGGGGTCAGTTGGATCGCCCCGGGTACGACCGGTTGGCTCTCGCCCGCCGCCGACTGCGCGTGCGCGGTCCGATCACCGGTCAGGCGGATGCCGGATCGGCTCACCGCGGCGACCTGCCACGACTGGTCGGACAGCGGCAGGCCGACCCCGTGCGGTACGACCCGGATGGGTCCGGTGTCCGCGCGCAGCGGTCGACAGAACCACCCGACGCGGTCGAGGTCGCCCGACGCGTGTCCGGTCAGTCGGTGCCCGGTGTGGAGTCGATCACCGCCGAGGCCGCTGAAGGTGTCGGTCGCAGCGGACCCGAGCACGCGCGGGGGTTCCCACCCGCCGACGACGACGTACACCGGTCCGGCGTCCGGATTCGCCGGACTGCGCTCGACGACGATCTCGTTTCCCGCCGCAACCGCGATCACACCCCCCGTTCCGACCGACCTACCGGCGATGGTCACCCGCGCCGGCCCGACCGCGGCGACCTGGGTCGACGTGTGCACGCACAGCGCGAACCGCCCATCGAGGATCTCGATCGCCGGCACCGTGCGATCCGGCACGCCGCGCATCAGGAGCGCGGCCTGGTGGTACCGCTCGACATGCAGCGGACCGGAGATCGGCACGCCCGCGTGCGCCCAGCCCGCACGTCCACCGTCCTGCACGGTCGCGATTCCGACCGCTCCGACCGTCGCCAGCAGGTCGGTCCCCTCGGGCGCTTCGTCAGGAGTCCCGTCCGGCGCCGAGTCGACGTTCACTGGTGCTCGAACCGGACGAGGTCCCCGGCATGCAGCAGCGCCGGGTCGACCGGATCGCGCGGGTCGAACAGTTCAACCTCGGTCCGCCCGATCAGGGCCCATCCGCCGGGCATCGCACGCGGATAGACCGCACTGTGGCCGGCGGCGACGGCGACGGATCCGGCGGGGACGCGCCTGCGGGGTGATGCACGACGCGCGACCCCCGCCCAGTCCGCCGTGCTCCCACCGACCGGTTCGAGGTAGCCGAACCCCGGCGCGAAACCGACGAACGCGACCCGCCACTGCTGGGCGGTGTGTGCGCGAACGAGGCCCTCGCGGCTCACGGCCATCGTCGCTGCGGTCTCGTCCAGGTCCGGCCCGTCATAGGCGACGCGGATCACCGTTGTCATTGGCACCTCGACGCGATCCCCCGGACCATCGCCGTCGATCACGTCGAGCATCGACACCGCCTCCCGGACGACCGCCAGGAAGCCGGCGTCCGGCGTCGCCGTCTCGACCAGCGCCGTCGTGACGCCGAACCGGATCCGGTGCCCGGGGAGCAGGTCCGCCAACACGGGCCCGAGCCACGCGCGGTGGTCCGCGTCGGCGAACCGGACGAGCACCGCGCGATCGCCGAACCAGCCGACCCGTGGGGCGGTGACGACGGTGCCGGTCACGTCGGTCACGTCGGTCACGTCCACGGCGCCGCGATCCGCACGCCGGCCGCCATGAGCGCCGCCCGGGTCCGCACGGCCGCGGCGACCGCGCCCGGGGTGTCACCGTGGATGCACAAGCTGCCCGCCGGCACGACGAGGTCCGTCCCGTCGACCGCCCGGATGGGCGCCCCGGTCGCCAGCGCGACCGCCTGTGCGGCGATCTGCGCCGGATCGTCGTGCACGGCACGGCGATCGGACCGCGGCACGAGCGACCCGTCGGGTGCGTACGCGCGATCGGCGAAGCCCTCGGCGACGAACGCGATCCCGCGCTCGGCGCAGACCGCGGCCACCGCGGTTCCCGCCGGCCCGAGGACGGCCACGCCCGATCCACCGGCGTCGACGACCCCGTCGACGAACGCCACCGCGAGCACGGTCGATCCGGCCACGTCGGCGTACAACGCGCCGTGGGCCTTGACGTGCGTCATCGCGACGCCACCGTCGGCGCACGCCCGGGTCACCGTCGCGACCTGTGCGGCGACGAGTCCGCGGATCCGGTCCGGCGCGTACTGCCGAGCCTGGGAGATCCGCCCGAAGCCGGCCCGATCGGGGTAGGACGGATGCGCACCGACGGCCACGCCGGCGGCCCGCGCCGCCGCGACCGCGCGCTCGAGCACCTCGCCGCCACCGGCGTGCCCGCCGGCGGCCAGGCTCGCGGACGTGACCAGCGCCAGCATCGCGGCGTCGTCGCCGCACTCCTCGCCGAGGTCGGCGTTGAGGTCGATC
>CAYMNG010000073.1:0-3278 GCA_964391765.1 uncultured Bifidobacteriaceae bacterium
AGGCAGGAGTCAACGATGAGCCAGTCCGGGATCCCCACGCCCGGCTCGCTGCGCCCGCCGGCCCCCCGGCCGACGGGGGCCAGCGCGTTCGGCCGGGTCGAGGCCGACGGCACGGTCATCCTCATCGCACCCGAGGGCGAGGTCACCGTCGGGCAGTGGGCGGCCGGCGACCCCGCCGAAGGCCTGGCGTTCTTCGCCCGCCGGTACGACGACCTCGTCGTCGAGGTCGACCTCCTCGAGCGCCGGCTCGCCGACCAGCGGGCGACGGCCGAGCAGGCCGACGCCGTGCTGGTCCGGGTACGCGAGGCGTTGGCGGCCCGCGCGTTCGTCGGCGACGTCGCCGCGCTCGAGGCCCGCTGCGCCCACCTGGAGTCGGAGATCGGCGCGGTCAAGGAGGCGGCCCGCGCCCGTCGCGCCGAGCAGCGTGCCCAGTCGCTGGCCACCCGGGCCGCACTCGCCGACGAGGCCGAGTCGCTGTCGGAGTCGACGTCGTGGCGCACCACCTCGGACCGCTACGCCGCGATCGTCGAGGAGTGGAAGATCCTCCCGCGGGCCGACCGTGGCGCGGAACAGCAGCTGTGGCAGCGGATCAGCGCGGCACGGACGGCGTTCGACAAGCGCCGTCGGGCGCACTTCGCCGAGGTCGACGGCCAGCGCAAGGAGGCCGTGGCGCGCAAGCGGGCCCTGATCGGCACGGCCGAGGAGCTCGCCGGGTCGACCGACTGGCCGCGGACCACGCGCGCCCTGCGCGACCTGCTCGAGGACTGGAAGTCCGCCCCGCGCGCGTCGCGCAGCGACGAGGAGCGTTTGTGGAAGCGGTTCAAGGCCGCCCAGGACGCGTTCTATGCCGCGCGGGCCGCCGCGGACGCCGCGGCCGACGAGCAGTTGCGGGAGAACCTCCCGGCGAAGGCCGCGCTCGTCGAGCAGGCCGAGCGCCTGGTCCCCGTCGCGGACCTGAAGGCGGCGCGCGCGACGCTGCGCGGCATCCAGGAGCGCTGGGAGGCGGCCGGGGACCTGCCGCGGGCCGACCGCGATCGCCTCGAGCGGCGGCTCAAGCGGGTCGAGGACGCCCTGCGAGCGGCCGAGGAACAGTCGTGGCGGGCCTCGTCACCGGGCACGACGAACGCCGCGTTCGCCGAGGCGCTGGCCCGGCTGGAGGCCAAGCACGAGGCGGCCCTGGCGCGTGGCGACGACGCGGCCGCGGCCGCGCTCGCCGAGCAGATCGCCGGCACGCGCGCCCTCCTCGGCGGCTGAGCCGGCCGCCCTCAGACGCGGTAGGCGTCGTACACGCCCTCGACCCCGCGGACCGCGCGCAGCACCGAACCCAGGTGCTTGGGGTCGGCCATCTCGAAGGTGAACCGGGACAAGGCGATGCGGTCGCGATTCGTCGTGACCGAGGCGTTGAGGATGTTCACGTGGGTGTCCGACAGGGCCCGGGTCACGTCCGACAGCAGCCGCGCCCGGTCGAGGGCCTCGACCTGGATGTTGACCAGGAAGACGCTGCGGGCCGTGGGCGCCCATTCCACGTCGATCAACCGGTCCGGCTGCTCCCGAAGACCAGGGACGTTGACGCAGTCGGTGCGGTGGACGGAGACGCCGGAGCCGCGCGTGACGAAACCGACGATCTCGTCGCCGGGCACCGGCGTACAGCACCGTGCGAGCTTGACCCACACGTCGTCCGCACCGGGGACGACGACCCCGACGTCCCCGGCCGTGCGCTGCCGCGCGCGCTCGACGGACGAGGGGCGCACCACCTCGGCGGCGTCGTCCGCAGCGCCGTCGATCCCACCGGCCGAGTCGACCAGCCGCTGCACGATCGTCGCCGCGGAGATCCGCCCCTCGCCGACCGCGGCGAACAACGCCGAGATGTCCGCCTGGTGCAGGTCCGCCGCGATGGTCGTCAGCGCCTGGTTCGTCATCATGCGCTGCAGCGGCAGGCTGCGCTTGCGCATCGCGCGGACGATCGCCTCCTTGCCGTGCTCGATCGCCTCGTCGCGGCGCTCCTTGGAGAACCAGGCCTTGATCTTCGTGCGGGCCCGCGCCGACTTGACGAAGCCGAGCCAGTCGCGGCTCGGTCCGGCGCCGTCGGCCTTGGAGGTGAAGATCTCGACGACGTCGCCGTTCTCCAACGTCGACTCCAGCGGAACGAGCTTGCCGTTGACGCGCGCCCCGACGCATCGGTGGCCCACCTCGGTGTGCACCGAATACGCGAAGTCGACCGGTGTCGCGCCGGTCGGCAGGGCCACCACGTCACCCTTCGGGGTGAAGACGAACACCTCCGAGGACCCCAGGTCGTAGCGCAGGGAGTCCATGAACTCGTCCGGGTCCTCGGCCTCGCGCTGCCACTCCATGAGCTGCCGCAGCCAGCCGAGGTCGTCCGGCCCGGACTTGCCGCCGACGTCCTGCTGCTTGTACCGCCAGTGCGCCGCCCCCCCGAACTCCGCCGCCCGGTGCATCTCGTGCGTGCGGATCTGCAGTTCCACCGGCCGGCCGTCCGGCCCGATGACCGTCGTGTGCAAGGACTGGTACATGTTGAACTTCGGCATGGCGATGAAGTCCTTGAACCGGCCCGGCACCGGACTCCACTGCGAGTGCACGACCCCGAGGACGGCGTAGCAGTCGCGCACCGACTCCACCAGGATGCGAACCCCGACGAGGTCGTAGATGTCGGCGAAGTCCCGGCCGCGCACGATCATCTTCTGGTAGACGGAGTAGTAGTGCTTCGGCCGCCCTGTCACGGTCGCCTTGACCTTCGCGGCCTTCAGGTCCGCCTCGACGTGCGCGATGACCTTCGTGAGGTACTGGTCGCGCGCCGGCGCCCGCTGGCCGACGAGGCGGACGATCTCCTCGTACATCTTGGGGTGCAACGTCGCGAAGGACAGGTCCTCCAGCTCCCACTTGACCGCGTTCATGCCCAGACGGTGGGCCAACGGGGCGTAGATCTCCAGCGTCTCGCGGGCCTTCTGCTCCTGCTTCTCTGGCGGCATCCAGCGCAGCGTGCGCATGTTGTGCAGCCGATCGGCGAGCTTGATGACCAGCACCCGGATGTCGCGCGCCATCGCGACGACCATCTTGCGCACCGTCTCGGCTGCCGACGCCTCGCCGTACCGGACCTTGTCGAGCTTGGTGACCCCGTCGACGAGGTGGGCGATCTCGAACACCTGAGTGTCGGTCTGCGACTGCACCTGAACCGTATAGCGGCCGTCGACGAACAGCGCGGCGCGGTCGGCGAGCACGATCGCGACGCCGGCCGAGCCGGAAAAGCCGGTCAGCCAGGC
>CAYMNG010000073.1:3288-12200 GCA_964391765.1 uncultured Bifidobacteriaceae bacterium
GGGTAGCCGCAGTCCTCGACGGTGTCGTGCAGCAGCGCGGCGGCCAGCGTCGGCGCGGTCATCCCCAGATCGGCGAGGATCGTCGCGACGGCGAGGGGGTGCGTGATGTACGGCTCCCCCGAGCGCCGGCTCTGGTCCCGGTGCAGGTGGGCCGCGATCTCGTAGGCCCGCTCGACGATCCGGGTGTCCGACTTCGGGTGGTACTTGCGCAGCGTCCGCAGCAGCGGGTCGAGCTCGGGCGGAACGTTTCGGCCGCTGCCCCGACGGCTCAGCCGGGACCGAAGGCCACCGGGCTCCTGCGCGACGACGGCCGGGGCCGCGACCAGCGGCTCCGTCGGAAGCGGCGTCTGCTTGGCCACGGGCTCCCTCTCGCGCGTGGGGCCAGTCTACGGCGCACCCGGACGAGGCCGACTCGGCGTCCGCCTCGACCGTGCCGACGCGACGTCCGCCTCGACCGTGCGCTTGTACCGGGTCCACCGGTCCGCGACCCGGAACAACCTCACGGTCGGCAGCTCGACGCTAACGGTTGCGCTTGGACCGGGTCTGCTTGCGCGGCTGCTGTCGGCCGCTCTTCGACCCGCCAGCAGCCGCCGGGCCCGTGGCCGCGCGGCCGACGACGGTCGCCTCGACGTCATCCGGGGCGGCGGCGTCGGATCCCGAGTCGGTGTCGGCCGTCGGCGGCCCCGACCGCCCGCCCTTGCGCCGGGCCGCGACCCGGGCGGACAGCGCCTGGATCTCCGGCTGGCGCTCCTTGAACTGCACGAAGATCGGCGTGGCGATGAAGACCGACGAATAGGCCCCGGCGGCCATGCCGATCGCCAACGCGACCGCGAGGTCCAGCAGCGTGCCCGCGCCCAGCAGCCCGGCACCGACGACGATGATCGCCAGCACCGGCAGCAGCGCCACGACGGTCGTGTTGATCGACCGGACGAGGGTCTGGTTCACCGCGAGGTTCGCGGCCTCCTGGAAGGTGCGCACCGACTGCCCGGTGATGCCGCGGGTGTTCTCCTTGACCTTGTCGAAGACCACGACCGTGTCGTACAGCGAGTAGCCCAGGATCGTCAGCAGGCCGATCATCGTCGCCGGTGTGACCTCCAGGCCGGTGAGCGCGTAGATGCCGACGGTGATGACGATGTCGTGCAGCAGGGCGATCAGCGCGCCCACCGCCATGCGCCACTCGAAGTAGATCGACAAGAACACCGCGACGAGGATCAGGAAGGCGATCAGTCCCTGCAGGGCCTTCTTGGAGATCTCCGAACCCCAGGTCGGTCCGACGACCTGGATCTTGATCTCCCCCTTGGGCACGCCGCAGGCCTGGGCGAGTTCGCCGGCGAGCGCGGAACTCGCGGCCGGGTCCAGTGCCTCGGTCTGCACGCTGATCGTGCCGCTCGCGGTCGCCGTCACGATGGCCTGCTCGCCGGTGGTCGACTCGGCGACGCCGCGGGCCTGCTCGACCGAGCACGTCGCGTTCGGGATCGAGAACGCCGCCCCGCCGCGGAACTCGATTCCCAGGTTCAGTCCGCGGAACACCAGCGAGCCGACGGCGACGACGAGGATCACCGCCGAGACCGCGTACCACACCCGGCGCCGGCCGATGAAGTCGATCGACACCTCACCGGCGTAGAGCCGGTGTCCCAGGTCGCGGATTCCGCTCATGACGAGACCTCCTTCGTCGCCTCGGCGCGACCGGACGATCGACGACGCCCCGGCGCCGG
This sequence comes from uncultured Bifidobacteriaceae bacterium, assembly GCA_964391765.1. Lineage (GTDB taxonomy): Bacteria > Actinomycetota > Actinomycetes > S36-B12 > S36-B12 > UBA10649. The sequence goes on from CAYMNG010000073.1 coordinate 5,004, forward strand.
CGCCGATCCGGTGAGGGTGTGCCCACCCAGTCGCTTGGCGTCCAGTCCGGTCCACGTCGATCCGCGCTGCATCCAGGGGGTGCGGCCGAGGAGGACGACGAGCGGGTGGGAGAACCAGAAGGCGACGATCACGTCGATGACGGTCGTCAGGCCGAGCACGAAGGCGAAGCCGCGCACGTTGCCGACGCTGAGGAAGTACAGGACGACCGCGGCGAGCAGCGACACGAAGTCCGCCGCCAACAGCGTCCGTCGGGCGCGGACCCAGCCGGTCTCGCACGCCTGCCGAAGGGACCGGCCCTCGCGGATCTCGTCGCGGATCCGCTCGAAGTACACGATGAAGGAGTCCGCGGTGATGCCGATCGCGACGATCGCGCCGGCCACCCCGGCCAGCGACAGGGTCAGGCCGAGGGTCTTGCTCATCACGACCAGCGTCAGGTACGTCACGATGCCGGCGACGACGAGGGACAAGACGGCGACGACGCCGAGCGCGCGGTAGTACAGCAGCAGGAACACCGCCACGAGGAGCAGGCCCAGGAGACCGGCGATGATGCCGGCCTGGAGCTGGTCGGTGCCGACCGTCGGCGAGACGGTCGTGACCTCGACCGGCTCCAGCGTCACCGGCAGGGCGCCGTACTTCAGCACGTTGGCCAGGTCGCGGGCCTGTTCGGCGGTGAAGTTGCCCTCGATCTGGGCCGAGCCGCCGCTGATCGGCTCGTTGAACCGCGGCGAGGAGACGACGACACCGTCCAGCACGATCGCGAAGGCGTTGCACGGGTTGGCGCCTGGCGTACCGCACTCGGGCAGCTGGACGAGCTGGCTGGACATCGTCGTGAGGGCGCGCGCGCCCTCCGCGTCGAAGTCCAACGACACGACCCAGCCGATCCCGTTCTGCGGCAGGACGGCGCTGGCCCCGGTCACGTTCGTCCCCTCGATGACCGCCGGCTGCAGGTTGTACTTCGCGGTGCCGTCCTGGGAGCACGTCCCCAGCCACTTGGTCGGGTCGTCGGGTCGGCCGCCGGTGAAGTTCGCCGGGTCGGTGCAGTCCAGGTCGTCGAGCTGGGACTGGAACTGCGCGGAGTTCTCCGCCGCCTGGATCAGCGGGGTCGGCTCGGCGGCCGGCGCCGTGTCCCCCGGACTCGGGCTGGCACTCGGGCTTGCGCTCGGACTCGCACTCGGGCTCGCGCCCGGACTCGCACTCGGGCTCGCGCCCGGACTCGCACTCGGGCTGGCGCTCGGGCTCGGGTTCGCCGAGATCGGCGAGAACACCCCCCAAACCGGCCGGAAGTCCAACCGCGCCGTCTTCTGCACGAGGTCCACAACGCGGTCCTGGTTGACGCCGGGGACCGAGACCACGATCACGGCACCGTCACCGGAGCCCTGGGTCGTCACCTCGGCCTCGGCCACCCCCAGGCCGTCGACGCGCTGACGGATGATCGAGACGGTCTGCTGCAACTGCTCGTCGGTGATGCTGGTGCCCTCGACGACGGGCGTCGGCTTCAAGATGACCTGCGTGCCGCCCTGCAGGTCGAGGCCGAGCTTGATCGTGTTCTCCGTGCCGGGCCAGTACGCGACGACGCCGAGCAGGACGACCAACGCGGCCAGGGCGAGCAGCAGGCGTGCCGGCCTGCTGGTGGGCGTCGGCGCCACGGGACTCCTTCGGCGGCAGGGGAGGGATCAGGGCCGGTCGGACCGGCCGCGGACAACGACGAGACGGCGGTCAGTCTACGGGGGGCGGGGTGTCCGCCCCGGGGTGCGCCGCCCCCGGCTCGTCGGCCGGATCGGCGTCCACCGCGGCGTCGGCGTCCTGCGCACCGGCCGGCTCGATCACCTTCGAGATCGCCTGCGGCACCATCCGCACGTAGACCCCCGGCGACACCTCGAGGCTGACCTGGTCTTCGGTGACCACGGCGACGGTGGCGTACATCCCGGCGGTGGTGATGATCTCGGTGCCCGGCTGAATCGCCGCGATCATCTGCGCCTGCTGGCGCTGACGCTGGCGCTGCGGGCGGATGATCAGGAAGTAGAACGCTGCGGCCGCAGCCACGAGGAACAGCAGGCCGGTGGGATCCACGAATCGTCCTTCCGATCGGTCGCGCACCGGTCGGCACACGACCGGATGAGGCTACCCCACGCTCAGCCCAGGTCCAGGACCTGCTGCGCGCCGGCCGGGTCCTCGCCCGGCGTGGTCGGCTCCGGTGGCGGCGCGAGGCCGGCGTGCGCCCAGGCCGCCGGGGTCGCCACCCGACCGCGCGGAGTGCGCAGGAGCATGCCCAGGCGCACGAGGAACGGCTCGCTGACCGTCTCGACCGTCTCCGGCTCCTCACCGACCGCGACGGCCAGGGTCGACAGGCCCACCGGTCCCCCGCCGAACCGGCGGACCACCGCGTCGAGCACGGCCCGGTCGATCCGGTCCAGGCCCAACGCGTCGACCTCGTACAGTTCCAGCGCGGCCCGGGCCGCGGCCTCGGTCACGACGCCGTCGCCGTGCACCTGCGCCCAGTCCCGGACCCGGCGCAGCAGCCGGTTGGCGATCCGCGGCGTGCCCCGGCATCGGCCGGCGATCTGCGCGACCCCGCCGGGCTCGACGGGGACGGCCCGCAGCGACGCCGAGCGGACGATGATCACCTCCCGGTCGGCGGCGTCGTAGAAGTCCAGGTGCGCGGTGAACCCGAACCGGTCCCGCAACGGGCTGGGCAGCAGGCCCGCGCGCGTCGTCGCGCCGACGAGGGTGAAGGGCTCGAGCTGCACGGGGATCGCCGTCGCGCCGGGGCCCTTGCCGACGACGACGTCGATGCGGAAGTCCTCCATCGCCAGGTAGAGCAGCTCCTCCGCGGCCCGACCGGTCCGGTGGATCTCGTCGATGAACAGGACCTCGCCGGCCTGCAGGCTGGACAGCACCGCGGCCAGGTCCCCGGCGTGCTGCAGGGCCGGGCCGGCGGTGATGCGCAACGGCGCCCCGACCTCCGCCGCGATGATGCCGGCCAGCGTCGTCTTCCCCAGCCCCGGCGGCCCGGACAACAGCACGTGGTCCGCGGCCCGGCCACGGCGGCGGGCCGCCTCCAGGACCAGGCCGAGCTGGGACTTGACCCGCTCCTGCCCGACGAACTCCGCCAGCGCGAGCGGGCGAAGCGCACCGTCGACGACGACGTCCTCGGGATCGGCGTCCGGGGCGAGCGTCACGCGCGGTCCAGCCCGCGCAGCGCCGCCTTCAGCAACGCGCCGACGTCGGCGTCCGCGCCCGCGGCGTCGGCCGCGGCGCGCACGTCCGGCGCCAACGCCTCGACTGCCGTGTCGGCCTCGCGCGCCGACCAGCCCAGCGAGACCAGGCCGGCGGTGACCGCCTGCCGCCACCCCGACGGTGTCGTCGCCGCGCGCGCGGACGACCCGACCGTCAGGGCCGGGCCGAGCCGATCGGCCAGTTCCAGGATCAGCCGCTGGGCGCCCTTGCGGCCGATCCCGGGCACCGCCGTCAAGGTCCGCTCGTCACCGTCGGCGATCGCCCGGCGCAGGTCGTCGGGGGTCACGGTGCCCAGGACCGCCAGGGCGATCCGCGGACCGATCCCGCTCACCGTCTGCACCTGCTCGAAGCACGTGCGCTCGTCGACGGAGGCGAACCCGTACAGCGTCCATCCGTCCTCGCGCACGACCAGCGAGGTCCACAGTTCGATGTGCTCGCCGGTCCGGGTCGACAAGGCCGTCGCCGGCGTGCACAGCACCGACACGCCCACCGCGCCCAGGTCGACGACGAGTCGGTCGTGCCCGGCCTGGACGACCGTGCCACGCACGAAGGCGATCATCGGGCCGCCGCGACGGCCTGCGCCAGCCGCGCCTGGGCCTGGCCTCGCCACAGGTGGCAGATCGCGATCGCGAGCGCGTCGGCCGCGTCGGCCGGCCGCGGACGGTCCGACAGCCGCAGGACCCGCATCACCATCGCCGTGACCTGGGCCTTGTCCGCCCGCCCGGAGCCGGTCACCGCCGCCTTCACCTCCGTCGGGGTGTGCAGCGCGACCGGCAGTCCGCGCTGGCCGGCCAGCAGCAGGCCCATCGCGGCCGCCTGGGCGGTGCCCATCGCGGTGCGCACGTTGTGCTGGCTGAACACCCGCTCGATCGCGATCGCGTCGGGCTCGAACCGATCGACGAGGTCGACCAGCGCGGTCCACACCAGCGTCAGCCGCTGTTCAACCGGGTCGGTGGCCTGCGTGCGGACGACGCCGACGTGCACGGCGGTCGGCGTGCGACCGGGGCTGCCGTCGACGACCGCGACACCGCATCGGGTCAGGCCGGGGTCGATGCCCAGGACGCGCACGCCCCACCTCCGTCCGTACGTCTGTTCGCGTAGCCTAGCCGGTCGCAGCGGTCAGGCGAACCGGTCCGCGGCGCCGACCGAACCACCGGTGACGGCCGCGAACCCGGCACGGACGTCCTCGACGAGGTCGGCCAGGTCGGACACCGCGCGGTCGTCCGCCGACAGGCCGACGAACGCGCTCCCGTCGTACGTCACCATCGAGATGTTGACCGCGGCGCCGATCGTCGCGACGAGCGGGTACGCCGCGATCATGCGGGCACCGGCCAGGTACAGGGCCAGGGGCGGGCCGGGCACGTTGCTCGTCGTGACGTCCGAGGCCCGCGCCGCGTGCGCGAGCATCGGGACCGGCACCAGCCAGCTGACCTCGGCCAGCGGGTCGGCCAGCCGGATCGCCGGCTCGGCCTTCCACTGGGCGACGAGGTCGTGCGCGAGGGCCATGAGCTCGTCGGAGGTCAGACCGGCCACCGGCATCGGGAAGCGGGCGATGCTCACCGCGTTGGACGCCTGGCCGCTGCGGTCACCCGCGTCCCCGCGCAGGCTGATCGGGACGTTGACGCGCAACTCGTCGGCCAGCACCCCGTGCCGGCGGTGGTAGGCGTCCATCCCCAGCGCGACGGCCGCCATGAACGCGTCGTTGACGCTCAGTCCGCGGCTCTTCGCGGCGGCGCGGATGTCGGCGAACGGCAGGTCGAAGGCGGCGAAGCGGGACGTCGTGCCGCGGCCCACCATGATCGGGGACAACGGCCCGTCGGGGACCGCCGCGACGCGGCCGATGGACGTGACCGTGGACCAGGCCCGACCCCAGGTCGCGCGCGTCTCGGTGACCGTGCCGCGAGCGAAGTCCAGGGCACCGCGGACGACCGACACCGCGAGCTCGCCCCCGCGGCGCAGTTCGTCGGCCAGGTTGGCGTAGGTGACGTCGCGGACGCCCACGGCCTCGGCGACCGGCGCGGGCGGTGGCGGGGCCTCGTTCGGGTCCGGGTCCGGGCCGAACTCGAACAGGGCCAGGCCCATCGCGACGGTGGCCTGGCCGTCGGCGATCGAGTGGTGCAACTTCAGCAGCAGGGCCGCCTGGCCGTCCGGCAGACCCTCGACCAGGGCCGCCTCCCACAACGGCCGGTCCTGGTCGAAGTCGGTCAGGCTCATGCGCCGGGCGTCGTCGAGCAGGTGCGCCCAGCCGGCGTCGTCGGGTAGGCGGTAGCGCCGCAGGTGGACATCGAGGTCGAAGTCCGGGTCGACGGCCATCCGTGGCGCCGACAGGCCCAGCGCGCCGTACAGCGGTCGCATCCGCAGCGTCGGCACGAGCAACGTCAGCCGTTCGATGCGCGCCCGCAGCCGCTCCCACGGCGGGGTCGTCGCCAGGATCGTCAAGGCGACGACGGTCGACCGCATCGTCGGATCGCCAGCCGCGGTGCGGAACGTCGCCGCGTCCCAGCCGCGCAGTTGGGTGCCGACGGAGTCGCTCACTCCACGGCCGCCATCACGTCGTCGCTGACGTCGAAGTTGGCGTACACGTCCTGGACGTCGTCGCTGTCCTCCAACGCCTCGATGAGGCGGAACATCCGGCGCGCGCCCTCCTCGTCGAGGTCGACGGTCACGCTGGGCAGGAAGCTGGCCTCGGCGGACTCGTAGTCCCACCCGGCGCCTTGGATCGCCGTGCGCACGGCGACCAGGTCACCGGCCTCGCAGGTGACCTCGAAGGACTCCCCCACCGCTTTCCCCTCCTCGGCGCCGGCGTCGAGCACCGCCTCGAGCACGTCGTCCTCGCCGAGCCCGTCGGCCTTCGGCACGATGACGACGCCCTTGCGGGCGAACAGGTACGACACCGACCCCGGGTCCGCCATCGAACCGCCGTTGCGCGTCATCGCGACCCGGACCTCGGACGCGGCGCGGTTTCGGTTGTCGGTCAGGCACTCAATCAGGACGGCGACACCGTTCGGCCCGTACCCCTCGTACATGATCGTCTGCCAGTCCGCCCCACCGGCCTCCGCACCGGACCCGCGCTTGACCGCGCGCTCGATGTTGTCCAGCGGGACGGAGTTCTTGCGGGCCTTCTGGATCGCGTCGTAGAGCGTCGGGTTGCCGTCCGGGTCGCCGCCACCCTGCCGGGCGGCGACCTCGATGTTCTTGACCAGCCGGGCGAACAGCTTGCCCCGGCGCGCGTCGATGACGCCCTTCTTGTGCTTGATCGTCGCCCACTTGGAATGACCGCTCACTGATTCCTCACCATCTCGACGAACATCTCGTGAATCCGCGGGTCGTCGGTCAACTCCGGGTGGAACGCGGTGGCCAGCGACCGCCCCTGCCGGACCGCCACGATCGTACCGGCGTCGCCGGTCCGCCCGAGCACCTCGACGTCGGCGCCGACCGCCTCGACCCACGGGGCGCGGATGAACACCGCCGGGAACGCCGGCGCGCCGGCGATGTCGACGTCGGTCTCGAACGAGTCGACCTGACGACCGAACGCGTTGCGGCGGACCGTCATGTCGATCCCGCCGACGAACTCCTGATCCGCCCGCGCGTCCTCGACCCGATCGGCGAGCATGATCATCCCGGCACAGGTGCCGAACATCGGCAGGCCGGCGACGCGGGCCGCGCGCAGCGGTTCGAGCAGACCGTCGAGCACGGCCAGCCGCGAGATCGTCGTGGACTCCCCGCCGGGGATCACCAGGCCGTCGACCGTCGCCAGGTCCGCGGCCGTGCGGACCGTCGCCGCCGTCGCCCCGGTCGCCCGAAGTGCGCGCAGGTGCTCACGGACGTCCCCCTGGAGCGCGAGGACGCCGACCCGGACCGAGGTCACCAGCCCCGGTCCTCCAGCCGATGGTGCACCGGGATGTCGGCGACGTTGATGCCGACCATCGCGTCGCCGAGGCCGCGCGAGACCTTCGCGA
>CAYMNG010000074.1:0-8422 GCA_964391765.1 uncultured Bifidobacteriaceae bacterium
GACGCGAACAGGTTCGCGTGCGAGGAACCGACCAGCCGCACCGTCGACGTCGAGCAGTTCTGCTCGTGATCGGCGTGCAGCAGCAGCAGCTGGTTCAACGCCTTGGACAGCACCGGGTTGACGACGTAGTCCTCCGCCGGGACACCGAACGTCATCCGCAGGAAGTTGTCGATGAACCCCAGCGAGTTCACCGGGTACAAGTACGGCTGACCGATCGCCTTCTTGTGCGCGTACGCCGCGATCGTCGGCACCTTCGCCATCAGCCGGATCGTGGAGATCTCGACCTGACGCGGGTCGAACGGATCCAGCGAGTCCTGGTAGAACGTCGACAGCGCCGACACCGCGCTCGACAGGACCGGCATCGGGTGCGCGTCGCGGGGGAATCCGTCGAAGAACCGCCGAAGGTCCTCGTGCAGCATGGTGTGCATCCGGATCTGGTACTTGAACTCGTCCAACTCGCCCTGGCTCGGCAGCGCACCGTAGATCAGCAGGTACGCCGTCTCCAGGAAGGTCGACTGCTGCGCGAGCTGCTCGATCGGGTATCCCCGGTACCGCAGGATGCCCTTGTCCCCGTCGATGTACGTGATCGACGACGTGCACGCCGCGGTATTCATGAAACCGAGGTCCAACGTGACGTTCCCGGTCGACTTCAACAGCGAGCCGATGTTGTACCCCGACTCGCCGACCGTGGCCGGTACCTGGGCGAGCGGCAGCTCACCCTCGGGGTAACGCAGGACGACGTCAGACACGGCAACCTCCCTTTTCGGCGAGCGTAACCGGTGCGACACGAGCCGCGACCGGCACCCTGACGGCGCGGTCACCGGGTCTCACGACGTCGCCAGCCGACCGGGCACCTGGTCGACCGCGTCGTCGACGCCGGTCAACGCGATCCGTACGTGGTGCGCGCCCGCCGGGCCGTAGAAGTCGCCGGGGGCCACGAGGACGCCACGATCGGCGAACCACGCGACGGTCTGCCAGCACGGCTCGTCGCGCGTCACCCACAGGTACAGACCCGCGTGGCTGTCGTCGATCCGGAATCCGGCGGTCTCCAGCGCCGTGCGCAGCACCCCGCGCCGCCGCCGGTAGCGCTCCCGCTGCAGCCGCACGTGCTCGTCGTCGTCGAGGGCCGCGATCGCCGCCTGCTGGACCGGCGTGGGGACCATCAGCCCGGCATGCTTGCGGACGGCCAGCAGGTCGGCCACCAGGCCCCCGTCCCCGGCGACGAACCCGAACCGGTAACCGGCCAGGTTCGACCGCTTCGACAGCGAGTGGACCGTCAGCAGCCCGTCGTGGGAGTCCGCGCACACCGACGGGTGCAGCAGCGACGTCGGCCGTTCGGTCCAACCCAGTTCGATGTAGCACTCGTCCGCCACGACGATCGCGCCACGCTCGCGCGCCCAGCGGACGATCTGGGCCTGCCGTTGCGCGGACAGCACGGCACCGGTCGGGTTCGACGGGGAGTTCAGCCACACCAGCGCGGCGTCGTCGACCTCCTGCGGATCCTCGACCGGGACCGGCTCGCAGCCGGCCAGGATCGCGCCGACCGCGTACGTCGGGTACGCCACCTTCGGAATCGCGATCCGCGACCCCGGCGCGAGCCCCAGCAGGCGGGGGATCGAGGCGACCAGTTCCTTGCTGCCGATCCCCGGCACGACCGCGGTCGGTGCGACGTCGGCCTCCAGCCGGCGGCGCAGCCATCGGGCGCACGCCTCGCGCAGCGCCACCGACCCCCACGCCGTGGGGTATCCCGGCGCGTCGGCCGCCGCCGTCAGCGCGGCCTGGACCACGTCGGGGGTCGGGTCGACCGGTGTGCCCACCGACAGGTCGACGATGCCGGCCCGGTGTCGACGGGCCACCTCGCCGTAGGGGGCGAGGACGTCCCAGGGGAAGTCCGGTAGTCGGTCGGCGACCGACTGACGGGCCCCAGCGGTGCTCAGTGGTCGTGCTCCTGCGGCGGCACCGAGGCCAGCAGCGGCGCGTCGAACTCCTGCGGTCCGAGCTTCGCCGCACCGCCCGGTGAGCCCAACTCGCTGAAGAACTCCGCGTTCGCCGCGGTGTAGTCCTTCCACTCCTCGGGTACGTCGTCCTCGTAGAAGATCGCCTCGACCGGGCAGACCGGCTCGCACGCGCCGCAGTCGACGCACTCGTCGGGGTGGATGTAGAGCATCCGGTCGCCCTCGTAGATGCAGTCGACGGGACACTCCTCCACGCAGGCCTTGTCCTTCAGGTCCACGCAGGGGAACGTGATGACGTAGGTCACCTCAGCCTCCGGTTGTCGTCCATCCCGGCTGCCGGCCGGGTCGCAGGGTCAACCTACACACCGGGCCGCGCGCGAGCACAGCGGTGCCCTAGTCGTTGGAGAACACGTCCGACTGGGTCGGCTTCGGCGTCGACCCCTTCGGCGGCTTGGTCGCGGGCTTGGTCGCGGGCTTGGTCGCGGCCGGACTCGTCGCGGCGCCGGACGGCGCGGCGGAGCCGGACCCCGGCTTGGTCCCCTTGCCGGGCTTGTCGCCCTTACCCGGCTTGCCCTCCTCCGGGCCACAGACGACGTCCGGAGCGGGCTTGTACCGGGTCGTGATCGGTTCTCGCCGGGTCTGCTTCCCGTCGACGTAGAACACCCGGTCGACGGTGATGGTGAATCCGTCGACGCCGTTCTGCCCGCGGCAGGTGTCGGAGGTGTCGTAGATCGTCTCGAACGGAACGACGGACCGGCGCTTGCCGAACTCCGCCCGGATGTCGCTGTAGACCCGAGTGCCCCAGAACGACACCGTGATGCTCGTCCCGCCCGAGGACGCGGTGATGAACACCGGCTTGTCGTACGGGTTGCGGAACTTCAGGTCGAAGATGCCCCAGGCGACCGTCGCCTCCAGTCCGGGCTGGTAGCGCGAGATGTAGATCGAGTGCGCGACGGTCTGCACGCGCTCCATCCCGGCGAAGAACGCCGCGGTCCAGGTCGCGGTGGCCGAGGTCGACACACCGCCGCCGAGCGCCTCGTCGAAGATCCCGCCCTCGCCCACGACGAAGCCGACCGTGTACCCGTTCTTGCGGGTGCGCTCCTTGATCGTGTCGTTGAGGGAGAACGTCTCGCCCGGTTGCAGGACGGTGCCGTTGATGCGCTTGGCCGCCTGCCCGATGTTCTGCACCCGGTAGGCGGCGTAGGGGAACTGCTGCGTGAACGTCGACAGCCGGTCGGTCAGGTCCAGTGCCTTCAGTTCCGCGGTGGTCAGGTCCGGGTCGCGCGGACCGACGGACACGGTGACCGTCCGCTGGCCGGCCGGCCGGTCGAGAACCGCCGCGACCGCGGTCGCGAGCTCGTCGTCGGAAACTCCTTGACCGACCTTCGACTTCACGACCTTGACCGTGCCCGCGCGCAGCCGGACGCTCGCGTCGCGACCGGTGACCTCGATCGGGCCGAGGTCCTTGGCGATCGCCTTGTGCAGGATCGCTCCGTCGAGCGCGGGCACGAGCGCACCGCCCTCGGCGGTGAACGACAGGGCCCGGCCGATCGCGTGCGCCGGGATCTTCGTCGTGATCGAACCCGCCGAGACCGTGACCGGTGCGCTGGCCGCCGTTTCGGCCGTCGCCATCGCCGCGTCGATCGCGGCCGGTCCGATCGTCGGCTCGACCGCGCGGACGCTCCCGGCGATCGGCGACCGCGGCCGCACGAGCGCCGCGGTCAGCGCCGCGGCGGTCTGCTCGCGATCCAGGAGCCGGCCCGGGCTTCCCTTCGTCCGCGTCGCCCGACCGTCCCGCACCTCGACGCCGGGCTCGACGACGGGCACGTCGACCATCTCGGCGATCGACGCGATCTGCTCACCGAGCCTGGCGTCGTCGACCGTGACCACCGCCGTCAGCTGCGGCCCGGCGCCGACGATCCGGCCGAGCAGGGACACCGGGTTCCAGGTGCTCGCGAACGCCGGTTCCACCGACGCCGCCGCGTCCAGCGCCAATCCGGCCGAGGCCGGCTTGACGGTGAACGTCTGGTCCTCGACCTGGACCTTCAGCCTCTTCGCCGCGACTGGACCGAACTCGGCCGTGACCGCGGCGACGGCCTGATCACGGGTCAACCCACCGATGTCGACGCCCTCGACCGTCGTCCCCGTCGCCGCGGTCGACCCCGAGTTCACCGCCATCAGCACGTAGCCGACGGCGAACAGCGCGAGCAGTGCCGCCGCGGCGAGCCAGGGCCACCGTCCCCGCAGCGACGACGTCGTCGCCGACGACGTCGTCCGCGCGCTGGACGCGTCCGGACCCGTCACGTTCCTCCCCGATCTCGACGCGCGTGAACGCGCAGCGTCGTGCCGCGGATCGTACGCGTCCGGTACGACCTCACCGGGCGCGTCGATGTTCCCGGATTCGCCTCACAACATCCTCACGACGAACCAACCCCGGCGCGTGACCGCCGCGGCAGCGGCAACGTCGCGGCCGCCGAGGCCAGGACCACCCCGCCGAGCAGGTAGACCAGTTGCCGGGTCCCGCCGGAGATCGCGATGTCGCCCGACGGGCTCTCGGCCGTGAGCGCGACCGTCGCGGCGAGCCACCCCACGACCAGCGCCCACGAACCCCACCGCGACCCGGCCGCCCAGGCCGCCCCGCGCACGAGCACGAGCAGCACGAGCCAGGTGAGGGCCAGACCCCACGGCACGGACACCGGCCCGACCAGGGCACGCTGCGCCTGCACGAACGCCCCGACGACGCCGACGACGACCCCGACCGCGAGCGCGCCGGCGACTACGGCCCCGCGCAGCACCCGGCCGGCGCCGGTCACCCGTCGAGTCCGGCGAACAGGTCGGTCTCGCGCGCGCCGGCAGGTGGCAGTGGGCCGCGGACCAGGCGGAAGTACTCCGTGCCGAACGCCTCCACGCCGACGTTGTCCGCGAGGGCGAAGATCCCCCCGTCGACGCTGACCTGCGTGCCGTGCTCGCGGAGCGCGTCGAGCTTCGCCGGCAGGAACTGCGCGGCGTCGATCGCCGTCGTGACCAGGTCGTCGTCGCAGGCGAACGGCAGGTCGTCGGGGTCCATCGCGGCGAACCCGTCGTCCGCGCCGGCCGCGCGCATCGCCTCGATGCCGGCCCGCACGATGCCGCGCGGGAAGGCCGTCCAGTAGACCTTGGCGACCGACCAGGCCGGCCCCAGGTCCGGGCGGAACGACGGGGCCGCCGCGAGGGCGATCGCGTAGTGCGTCACCCGGTGGGCCTGGATGTGGTCGGGGTGGCCGTATCCGCCGAAGTCGTCGTACGTGACGACGACCTGCGGGCGGACGTCGCGGACGACGGCGACGAGCTCGGCGGCGGCCTCGAGCAGGTCGGCGCGGCAGAACGCGTCCGGGTGGACGTTGGCCACGGTGTCGGCCATGCCGGAGTCGCGGAACCGTCCCGGTCCGCCCAGCAGCCGCCAGTCGACGACGCCCAGCCGGCCCATCGCGGCGGCCAGCTCGGTCTGGCGATACGCACCGAGCGCGTCGGCGTCGTGCGAAGCCAGATGCGCGAGATCGGGCAACAAGATCTCGCCCTCCTCGCCGAGCGTGCACGTCACCAGCGTCACGTGCGCCCCCTCGGCGACGTACTTCGCCATGGTCACGCCGGTCGATATCGACTCGTCGTCCGGATGGGCGTGCACGAGCAGCAGGCGGCGATCCACGACCGCGAGGCTACCGGCCTACGATGCCGCGGTGACCCAAGCACCCGTGCACCCGCAGTCGTTCCCACGACAGGACGCGGCGACCAGGCGGTTCCGCCTCGGCGCCCCCCGGGGGTTCACGTTCGCGCCCGACGGCCGGCGCGTCGTGTTCGTGCGCAGCGCGGGCGGACGGGATCCGGTCGGCAGCCTGTGGGTCGCCGAACCGGCGGCCGACGGCACGCTCACCGAGCGGTGCGTCGTCGACGCCCGCGCGCTGCACGACCCCGCGGCCGACGTGCCGGCGGCCGAGCGCGCCCGCCGCGAGCGGATGCGGGAGACGACGGGCGGGATCACGTCGTTCAGCACGGACGAGGCGGTCCGTCGCGTGGTGTTCGCCCTCGACGGCGAGCCGTACCTCGCGGACCTGGCCGTCGACGCCGGCGCCGCTGTCCGGCTCCCCGCTCCCGGCCCGGTCGTGGACCCTCGGCTGTCCCCCGACGGTGCGACCGTCGCGTACGTCGTCGACGGCGCGCTGTGGGTCGTCGGGGTGGCCGCCGACGACCAGCCGCGGCGGCTGGCCGAACCACCGAACGCCACGAGCATGTGGGGGCTCGCCGACTTCGCCGCCGCGGAGGAGCTCGACCGATCCCGCGGGCACTGGTGGCTGGGCTCGTCGGCGCTGCTCGCCGAACTCGTCGACGAGGCGGACGTCGCGGTCCGGTGGATCGCCGACCCGGCCCATCCCGAACGCGAACCCGTCCCGCACCGCTACCCGGCCGCCGGGACCGCGAACCCGATCGCGCGACTGTTCCGCCTCGGACTCGACGGCTCGTCGATCGAGATCGCCTGGGATCGGGTGGCCCTGCCGTACCTGGCGACGGTCGCCCCGGCAGCGGACGGCAGTGCCGTCGTGAGCCTGCTCAGCCGGGATCAGCGCCGACAGGTGATCCTCGACGTCGCGCCCGACGGCAGGACCACCGTCGCCCGGGAGCGGACCGGGGACCCGTGGCTGACGATGTTCCCCGGCGTGCCCGCGCGAACCCCGGACGGCCGGCTGCTCGAGGTCGTCGCGGACGCCGACTCCGACACGTTCCGGCTGGTCGGTGACGATGCCGCGCTGACTCCCGCCGGCCTGCAGGTGACCGCCGTCGCGCACGTCGGCGCGGACGCGATCGTCGTCACGGCCCAGCCGGACCCGCGGGACCAGCACGTGTACCGGATCACCCCGGACGGCACGGTGGCCGCGCTGACCCACGGGCCGGGCGTCAACGCGACGTCCGCCGGCGACGGCGGTGTCGTCATCGCGTCGGCGCGACCGGATCGGACCACTACCCGGTACACCGCGACGCTGCCGACCGGCTCGGGGCCGATCCGATCCCTCGCCGAGGAGCCGGTCGTGACTCCGGCGCCGCAGTTCCTGACGGTGACGAGCCGGTCGCTGCCGACGGCCCTGCTCTGGCCGACCGGGCACGTTCGGGGCGCACGACGCCTGCCGGTCGTCCTCTCCCCGTACGGCGGGCCGCACCACGCGCGGGTCCTGCACGCCGCGCGCAGTTTCGCCGCCGACCAGTGGCTGGCCGACCAGGGGTTCGCCGTCGTCGTCGTCGACGGTGCGGGGACTCCCGGGCGGGGTCCGGCCGTCGAGCACGAGGTCGCCGGGGATCTCGCCGCGCGCGTCCTCGCCGACCAGACGGCCGCGCTGCACGCCCTGGCCGACGTCCACGACGACCTCGACCTGACGCGGGTCGGGATCATCGGGTGGTCGTTCGGCGGATTCCTCGCCGCGCTGGCCGTGCTCGACCGGCCCGAGGTGTTCCACGCGGCCGTCGCCGGTGCACCGGTCACCGACTGGGCGCTCTACGACACCGCCTACACCGAGCGATACCTGGGCCTGCCGGACGACCGGCCGCTGGCCTACCGGGCCTGCTCGCTGCTGGACCGCGCCGACCGGCTCGAGCGTCCGCTGCTGCTGATCCACGGCCTGGCCGACGACAACGTCCTTGCCGCGCACACCCTTCGCCTGTCGGCTGCGCTCCTGGCCGCCGGCCGGCCGCACAGCGTGCTGCCCCTGAGCGGTGTCACCCACATGACCCCGCAGGAGGACGTCGCGGAGAACCTCCTGCGCCTGCAGGTCGCCTTCCTGCGCGAGCACCTGCACGCGTGACCCCGTCGGCGTTGCCGTTGGCTCAGAAACGCTCGGGGAAGTCCTCGCTGACGTAGTCCAGGCTCTCGGGCCGGGCCGAGCCGGCGGACTCGGTGTCGGCGATGACCTCGCTCGGCGGCCGGACCTGCGGCGTGGGCAGTTCGACCACCCCGGGGTTCGGGCCCATGATCAGGTCCGAACCCAGCGGTTCGGTGATCGGGAAGTGGCAGGCGACCTGGTGGCCGGGCACGTGGTCGACGAGGGTCGGCACCTCGACGCGGCACCGATCCTGGGCGCGGAAGCAGCGCGTGTGGAACACGCAGCCGCTGGGCAGGTCGATCGGGCTGGGCAGGTCGCCTTGGAGCACGATCCGCTCGCGTTCGGCCTCGGCCCGCGGGTCCGGCACGGGCACGGCCGACATCAGCGCATGGGTGTAGGGGTGCAGGGGCGCGGAGTACAGCGTGTCCCGGTCGGCCATCTCGACGATCGTCCCCAGGTACATGACCGCGACCCGGTGCGACATCTGGCGTACGACCGACAGGTCGTGGGCGACGAAGATGTACGCGATCCCGAACTCGTCCTGCAGGTCCTGCAGCAGGTTGACGACCTGCGCCTGGATCGACACGTCGAGCGCGGAGACCGGCTCGTCGCACACGATGA
>CAYMNG010000074.1:8452-12069 GCA_964391765.1 uncultured Bifidobacteriaceae bacterium
GCCCGCCGGAGAACTCGTTCGGGTACCGGTTGTAGTGCTCGGGGTTCAGGCCGACGCGCTCCATCGTCTCCTGGACGGCGCGCTTGATCCCGCCCGGCGGCTTGATCCCCTGGACCAGGTACGGCGCCGAGATGATCCCGCCGACGGTGTGCCGGGGGTTCAGGGAGGAGTACGGATCCTGGAAGATCATCTGCATCTGCCGGCGCAGCGGAACCATCTGGCGCTTGGACAGGTCGGTGATGTCGCGGCCGTCGAACGTGATCCGGCCGGCGGTCGGCTCGAGCAGCTTCAACAGGGTCCGACCGGCCGTGGACTTCCCGCAGCCGGACTCGCCGACGAGTCCGACGGTCTCCCCGGCGCGCACGGTCAGCGAGACGCCGCTGACGGCCTTCACGCTGCCGATCGCCCGCTTGAGGACCGCGCCCTTGGTGATCGGGAAGTGCTTGACGATCCCCTCCGCCCGCAGCACCTCCGCCGCGTCGCCGCTCATGGGCCCTCCGTCCCGGTCGCCGTCGCCTCCGCCAGTCGCTGCCGGGAGAACTCCGCCCGCTCGGCCGCCCCGAGGTGGCAGCGCACGAGGTGACCGGACTGGTCCGCGACCGGCAGCAGGTCCGGCTGCACGGTCTGGCACAGGTCGCCGGGGACCTGCCCCTTCGCCGCGCAGCGCGGCTCGAACCGGCAGCCGGCCGGCAGCCGGATCAACGACGGCGGCTGGCCGGGGATCGGGATGAGCCGCTCGGCCACGGTGCCCAGGCGCGGGACGCTGGACAACAGTCCGACGGTGTACGGCATCTGCGGGGTGTAGAAGATCTCCGTCAGCCCGCCGCGTTCGACGATGCGCCCGGCGTACATGACCGCGACCTCGTCGGCGACGTCGGCGACGACGCCGAGGTCGTGGGTGATCAGGATGATCGCGGTGTCGTGGACCTCCTGGAGGCGACCGAGCAGCTCCATGATCTGCGCCTGCACGGTGACGTCCAACGCGGTCGTCGGCTCGTCGGCGATGAGGACCGCCGGCCCGTTGATCAGCGCCATCGCGATCATCACGCGTTGGCGCATGCCGCCGGACAACTGGTGCGGGTAGTCCTCCAGCCGCCGCTCGGGGTGCGGGATGCCCACCTCGGCGAGCATGCTGCGCGCCTTCTCGCGCGCCTCGGACTTGGACGAGTTCCCGTGGGCGAGGACGGCCTCGACGAGCTGGTTCCCGATCCGGTAGAACGGGTGCAACGACGCGAACGGGTCCTGGAAGATCATCGAGATCTGCGTCCCGCGCAGCCGCCGCAGCGTGTCGTCACTCGCCGACACCACCTCCGTGCCGCCGAGCCACACCTCGCCGGACATCTGCGCCGAACGCCGGCTGATCAGGCCCATGACCGCCTGCGACGTCACGGACTTCCCGCTGCCGGACTCCCCGACGATCGCCAGCGTCTTGCCACGCTCGACGTCGAACGTCACGCCGTCGACGGCGCGCACGAGTCCGTCCTCGGTCGGGAAGTGGACCTTGAGGTCGTGGACGCGGACGTACGGTTCGCTCATACGAGCCTCACTCGCGGATCGATGACCGCGTACAGCAGGTCGACGACGACGTTGGCGATGACGATGAAGCTGCCGGCGACGAGCACCGTCGCGGTGATGACCGGCAGGTCGGCCTCCAGGACCGAGTCGATCGCCAACCGGCCGATCCCCGGCAACGTGAAGACGCTTTCTGTGACGATGGCCCCGCCGAGCAGGATCGCCAGGTCCAGGCCCGCCGCGGTGACGATCGGCGTCAGGCCGGCGCGCAGCGCGTGCTTTCGGATGACGGTCCGCTCGGGCAGGCCCTTGGCGCGTGCGGTGCGGATGTAGTCCTCGCCGAGCGTCTCCAGCATCTGGTTGCGCGTCAACCGGATGTAGAACGCCGCGAACACCACGGCGAGCGTCAGCCACGGCAGGATCATCGTCTGCAGGAACTGGACGGGGTTCTCGAACGGCGAGATGTAGTTGGGGTACGGCAGCCACTGCCACTTGATGACGACGAAGAACAGGGCGAGCAGGCCGATGAAGAACGTGGGGAACGAGTACCCGACCAGCGACACGCCGACGGTCAGCCGCTCCTGCCACCGGCCGCGCCGCAGCGCGGAGTAGATGCCGAGGCTGACCCCGGCGGTGATCCAGATGACGAACGCGCCCAACGACAGGTAGACCGAGACGGGCAGGCGGCTGACGAGGAGCTCGGTGACGCATTCGCCCTTGCGGAAGGAGTACCCCAGCGACGGCGCCGGGCAGGTGAACGCGGCCTGGCCGGTGCCGTACGTGCGCCCGACGAACAGGCCCTTGACGAACTCCCAGTACTGCTGCCACAGCGGCAGGTTCAGGCCCAACCGGACCCGGTTGGCCTCGATGACGGCCGGGGTGCAGGACTTCCCGCAGGTCAGCGCCGCCGGGTCGGCCGGCAGCGCGTTGAACAGCAGGAAGGTGAAGATGCTGAGCAGGAAGAGGATGAACAGCCCGGTCGCGATTCGCCGGATCACGTAGGTCGTCACGAGGTCGCCTTCGCCGATGGGACCAGCAGGGCCGAGGTGGGCCCGGGAACCATATCGGCTCCCGGGCCCACCGTCAGCGTGCTACTGCTTCACCCACAGGTTCGCGTACGGGATCGAGCCGTAGGCGTCCCACATGAACGAGCCGCCGACCTTCGAGCCCCAGATGTACTGGGTCTTGCCGAAGACGGTCGGGACGACCCAAGCCTGGCTCATCGCCTGCTTGTTCAGGTCGGCCCACTGCCCGGCCTGCGACGCCGAATCGGTGTTCGCCTTCGCCGTGGCGATGGCGTCCCAGAACGACTGGTCGCCGGCCCCACCGAGGTTGAACGACTCGTTCTTGCCGAACAACGGCGGGATGACCGTCGAGGCGTTCGGCCAGTCCGCGGCCCAGCCGGACCGGATCAGGCCCTCGGCCTTCTTCGGGTCCATGACGATCGAGTAGTACTCGCCCGGCTCCAGGCCCTGCAGTTGGACGTTGATGCCGGCCTTGGCCAGCGAGCCCTGGATCGACGCGGCCATCTTCTCGTCGACCGGGTTGTTCGGGAACTGGTAGATCAGGTCGGGCATCGGCTTGCCGGACTCCGCGATCAGCTTCTTCGCGTACTCCGGGTCACCGGTGTCCGGGATCGCCTGGCCGAACATGTCGGTCCACATCCCGCTCGGCTGGTACGCAGCGCCCAGCGTCGGGCTGATGGCGCCGTCGGCCAGCGTGCCGGCGAAGTCGCCGCCACGGATCTGCAGCAGCTCGGCGCGGTTGAACGCCACCGCGATCGCCTCGCGCTGCTTGAGGTCGGGCACCTTGTTGACGTTGATGACCGTGTACCGCGCGTAGGGGTCCTGGGCGTCGACCGAGCGCTCCGCGAAGCGCGGATCGTCCGAGCCGAACACCGTCGCCAGGTTCTCCGGCTGCATGCCGGCCAGCGGGACCGCGGTCTGGTCGTCGCCGGCGTCGGCGATCATCCGCTGGTCGATGGCCGCGGCGTCGATCGCGAAGCTCACCACGACCTTGTCCGGCCATGCCTTGCGGATCGGGTCGGACGCCGGATCCCAGTTCGGGTTGCGGTCCAGGACCAGCTTCTGGCCCTTGGTGTACTC
>CAYMNG010000075.1:0-12040 GCA_964391765.1 uncultured Bifidobacteriaceae bacterium
GATCCCACGCGGCCCGATCCCACGCGGCCCGATCCCACGCGACCCGATCCCACCCCGGCCCGATCCCACCCTGGCCCGATCCCACCCCGGCCCGATCCCACCCCGGGCCCGCGGACCACGTCCGAGGAATCGGCCGCGGACTGTTGTGTCCGAGCAATCGAGCGTCTAGCATTCGCGAACACTTGGATCGTTTCACTGAACGCTCGACCGCTCACAGGAGGAATCGACCGATGGAATCGATGCCCGGCACCCCAGGAACCTCCGCCACCGCGTTCGGTCTGACGATCGGCCGCCGTCGACTGCTGCAGGGCAGCGGGATCGGCGCGCTCGCGGCGCTGGTGGCCGCGTGCACGCCCGGCTCCGGATCGGGCACCGCGGCCGGCTCGCCGAGCGGCCCGACGGCCGCCTCGACCGCCGCCGGCACCGCGACCTCCCAGGAGATCGACCTGCTCGCCGTCGGCATGCCCTCGTCGATGAGCAACCTGTACCCGGGCAAGGAAGCCGGCATCGTCAACTTCTACGTCGCCTCGCTGGTCGGCGAAGGGCTCGTCGCGCCCGACGGCGTGGGCGTGCTGCAGCCCGCGATCGCGAAGGCGTGGAAGCAGCCCACGCCCACGACGTACGTGTACACGCTGCGCGACGACGTGGTCTTCCAGGACGGCACGCCGATGACGATCGACGACGTCATGTTCTCGATCGAACTGGCACGCGACGAGCAGAAGTCGCCGGGCTCGTCGTGGGCCTGGGGCAACATGAAGTCGCTCACGAAGTCCGGAAGCAACGAGATCACGATCACGCTGTCCGACCCCAACGTCGCGTTCGCGTGGACGCCGTGCGCGGCGAACGCGCTGTGGGTGACGTCCGAGGCGTACGTGAAGGCCAACGGCGGCGACATCGGGACGCCCAGCGCGCTGTTCATGGGCACCGGGCCGTACAAGGTGACCAAGTTCGCCCCCGACTCGACGATCGAGCTGGAGCGGGTCGACACGTGGTGGGGCGGCCACGTCCCCGTCAAGACGGTTCGCATCGACTTCATCCCCGAGGAGGCCACCCGGTTGCTGGCCCGCCAGTCCGGCGACATCGCCCTGGCCATCAACATCTCGCTCGACCAGGCCCAGGCCTGGGAGGACACGAACGACACGTCGGTGTACATGGCACCGAATCGCAGCTACACCGGCATCGACTTCCACACGCCCACCGCACCGTTCGACGACATCCACGTGCGCAAGGCGATCGCCTACGCCTGCAACCGGCCGGCGTACGTCGAGCGGCTGCTGAAGGGGCACGGCGAGGTGGCGACCGCGCTGACCACGCCCGAGCAGATCGAGGGCGTGTTCGGCGCCGAGGGGGCGCGCGCGGCGCTCGCGCCGGTCTACGACATCCCGTTCGACCTCGAGGCCGCGAAGGCCGAACTCGCTAAGTCGAAGGTGCCCAACGGATTCACCGCGACGGTCGGCATCTCCAACAGCGCTCCGCAGGTCAGTTCGGCGTTCCAGGTCCTCAAGCAGGATCTGGAACCGCTCGGCATCGTCCTCGAGATCAAGGAGATGCCGGTCGAGCAGTGGTACGACACGATCGGCAGCAGCGACTGGCCGCTGGCGTACATGGACTACACGAGCACGACCGGTGACCCCGCGGAGATGTCGAGTTGGTTCTTCGGCGAGGGCAACCCGGCCGGGTACTCCAACCCCGACGTCACGGCGCTGATGACCCAGGTCGCCCGGGAGACCGATCCGAAGAAGCGCGCGGAACTGCTGATCGAGGCGCAGAAGCTCGCCCTCGCGGACGTCCCGTACATCCCACTGTGGTGGGGCGTCGCCGCGACCGCGCTGGCGGACGAGTACCAGTTCGAGGACTTCGGGTCGTACACGTTCTTGTCACCGTGGACCCCGCGGATCCTCACCCGCGGTTGAGCCGGATGCTGCGCAAGGGCTCAGCCACGCGCTTCACCCTGGGACGGCTGCTGGCGACGGCGGCGCTCCTCCTCGTGCTGTCGTTCATCGTCTTCGCGCTGCTGTACCTCATGCCGGGCGACCCCGCGCAGAACCTCCTCGGGGTCCGCGGGTCGAGCCCGGAGGCACTGGCCCAGGTGCGGGCGCAGTACCACCTCGACCAGCCGTTCCTCGTGCAGTACCTGCACTGGCTCGGCTCGGTCGCCCACGGTGACTTCGGCGTGTCGATCCGCAGCAACGAGGCGGTCCTGTCGGTCCTCGGCAGCCGCGTCGCGCTGACACTGCAACTGGTCCTGTACGCCTTCGTCCTCACCGTGATCATCGCGGTCCCCCTCGGCGTGCTCAGCGCCTGGCGTTCGGGCGGGCTCCTCGACCGCGGCGCGAGCACCGCGGCGATCGTGGGGGTCGGCGCGCCGTCGTACGCCGTCGGGCTGCTCCTCCTCTACGTGTTCGGCGTGCAGTTCGGGCTGTTCCCGGTGTACGGGAGCGGTGACGGCGCGGTCGACCGACTGACCCACCTCACCCTGCCGGCGATCACGCTGGCGATCGGGTTGGGCGCACTGGTGCTCAAGCTGACCCGGACGGCGGTGCTCGCCGAGCTCGACCAGGACTACGTCGCCTTCGCGCGCAGTCGAGGGCTGTCGAACCGGGAGATCCAGGTCATCGTCCTGCGCAACGCGATGATGCCGGTGATCACGAGCCTCGGCCTGGTCCTGACGTTCCTGTTCGGCGGAACCATCCTGGTCGAGATCACGTTCGCACTGCAGGGGATCGGTTCCCTCCTCGCGAACTCCGTGACGTTCAAGGACGTCCCGATCGTCCAGGCCGTCACCTTGCTCACCGCAGCGGTCATCGCACTGATCGCGCTCGCCGTCGACCTGCTCTATTTCGCCGTCGACCCGCGCGTTCGCCGGCGGGCAGCCGCGTGAGGCGCGTGTCCTGGATCGTGGTCATCAGCGCGATCATCCTCATCACGATCGTCCTGTTCGCGACGGTCGGCTCGTGGGTCCTCGGCGACTCGATCCGGCAAGACGCCCTCCTCGGCGTGAGCCCGCCCGGGACGGTGGGGCACCTGTTCGGCACCGACGCCCTCGGCCGCGACGTCCTCGCCCTGAGCATCGCCGGCACGCGATCGGCGGTCGTCGGGCCGATCGTGATCGCACTGGGCTCGATGCTCCTCGGCGCGATCCTCGGCACCGTCTCGGGGTACCAGGGCGGCTGGATCGACCTGCTGCTGTCGAAGTACGCGGACCTCCTGCTCGCCCTGCCGGTGACGCTCATCGCGCTCGTCGTCGCCGGACTGGTCGGCGGTGGGTACTGGGTGACCGTCGTGATCCTCGTGATCCTGTTCTCCCCCACCGACATCCGCATGATGCGCAGCGCCGTCATGACCCAGGCGACCCGGCCGTACATCGAGTCGGCCAAGGTCCTCGGCCTGAGCCGCTGGCGGATCATGTTCCGGCACATCCTTCCCAACGTCATCCCGATCGCGATCGCCACGATGCTGCTGAACGTCGCCTTCGCACTGGTCGCCATGTCCGCGCTGTCATTCCTCGGCCTGGGCGTCGGCCCCGGCGAGCCGGACTGGGGCCGCCAGCTCGCCGACGGTCGGAACCTGCTCACCGAGAACCCGGCGGCCGTCGTCGTCCCGGGTCTGCTGATCATCGCGACCGCGACGGCGATCAACCTCATCGGCGACTGGATCCAGGAGCGGTACAACGCCCATGTGGACGTGATCGCATGACGACCGCCCTGATACTGCGGGACCTGCGGGTCACCGGACCCAGCGGTCCGATCGTCCCGCACCTGGACCTGTCGCTGGCACCCGGCGAGACGGTCGCCGTGGTCGGCGAGTCCGGCTGCGGGAAGTCGATGACGGCGAAGGCGATGATCGGCCTGCTGCCCAAGGGGGTCACCGCCACCGGGAACCTGCGCCTGGGCACGGTCGACGTGGACCTCGGCCGCGGCCCGACGGCACTGGACGGCCTTCGTGGCCGGCACATCAGCCTGCTGCTGCAGAACCCGTTCACGAGCCTGAGTCCGGTCCACCGCTGTGGCACCCAGATCGTCGCCAGCCTGCCGAAGTCCCGGCGCACCGACGCCGAGGTGCTGCGCCGGCTCGCCGAGGTCGACCTGCCCGAGCGCGTGGCGCGGCAGTACCCGTTCGAGCTGTCCGGCGGGATGCGGCAACGGGTCGCGCTCGCGGCGAGCCTGGCGTGCGACCCCGAGGTTCTGATCGGCGACGAGCCGACGACCGCTCTCGACGTGACGACCCAACGCGAGGTCCTGGATCTGCTCGGTCGGGTGCAGCAGGATCGCGGCATGACGCTCCTGCTCATCACGCACGACCTCGCGGTCGCGCGGGAGCGGGCCGATCGCATCCTCGTCATGTACTCCGGCCGACTGGTGGAGTCCGGTTCCGGATCGGCGCTGTTCACCGCGCCCCGCCACCCCTACACGGCGGTCCTCCGCGACAGCGAACCGCCGCTCGCGCACCGCGTCGAGCAGCTGACGACGGTCGCGGGCTCGGTTCCCCGGCCGTGGGAGGTGGGGGACTCCTGCGCGTTCGCTGCACGGTGTCCCCGCGCCGACGACCTGTGCCGGAACCAGGAGCCGCCGTTGACCGGCACCGAAGCGCAGGTCGCCTGCTGGCACCAGCTCGGGCCGGGCGACGCCGCCGTGACGCCGGCCGCGGCGGTTCGCCGGCGCGCCGTCGACGTCACTCCCCTGGTCCAGGTGCGTGATCTCGCCAAGCGGTTCGGCCCGGACGCGCCGCCGGCGCTGGACGCGGTGTCGATCACGGTCGGCGTGGGCGAGGCCGTGGGCGTCGTCGGCGAGTCCGGCTCCGGGAAGACGACGCTCGCGCGCTGCCTCGTCGGGCTGGAGGTGCCGGACTCCGGCGAGGTGGAGTGGGCGAGCGCGCTCCCGCCGGCGCACCGCGCGCAGATCGTCTTCCAGGACCCGCACTCCGCGCTCAACCCGGCGATGTCGGTCGGCGCCACCTTGGCGGAGGCGCTGCGGGCCGGCGGCCGCCCGGCGTCGGACGTCCCCGAACTGCTGGACATGATCGGGCTGCCCCAGTCGTACGCGCGACGGCGACCACGCGGCCTGTCCGGCGGCGAGCAGCAGCGGGTCGCGATCGCCCGCGCGCTGGCCCCACGCCCGGAGCTGCTCATCTGCGACGAGGCGGTCTCGGCGCTCGACCTCTCCGTGCAGGCGCAGATCCTCAACCTCCTCGGCGAACTGCTCCAGCGCCTGGACCTGGCGCTGCTGTTCATCACCCACGACCTCGCGGTCGTCCGGCAGGTCGCCACGCGGCTGTACATCATGAGGTCCGGACGCGTCGTCGACTCCGGTGACGTGGACGAGCTACTGGCCCAGCCGCAGAACCCGTACACGCGCCTGCTGCTCGCGTCGGTCCCCGGCACAGCGGCCGACCCCGACGCCGACGGAGCCATGCGATGACCCTCATGCACGACCCGGCGGGCCCGGACGACGAGAGCGCGGCGATCCGCGCACGCGTCGCGGAGAACATGCGCCGGGTGCGCCTGGCCCGCGGCATGAGCCTGCGAGACCTCGCCGCGGCGACGGGCCTGAGCAAGGCGCTGATGTCGCAGGTCGAACGCGGCCTGGCCAACCCGACCGTCACGACGCTCACGTCGGTCGCGGGGGCGTTGGACCTCAGTTTCGCCGAGCTCACCCGGTCGACGCTGATCGAGCCCGTGGTGGTCCGGTCGGCCGACCGGGAGCCGGGTACCTCGGGGGCGCGGATGCTGTTCACGATGCCGGAGCGCCGGCGCTTCGACGTGTCCGAGGGCGTGATCGAGCCCGGTGACCACGGGGTGCTCAGCGACCACGGCGCCGGCTCGCTGGAGTACGGGTACGTCGTCGGCGGCGCGGTCGAACTGGTCGTCGGCGACCGGCGGATCCGGCTGAACACGGGGGACGCCGTGCACTTCTCCTCGGACCTGCCGCATGTCTATCGCGCGCTGGAGTCGACCAGCACGATCTTCGCGATCGTGTCGTACGGCAATGAGTAGTAAAAGTAGCAGTAGTAGCAGGACAGGGGCGGACGCGGCGCGGACGGACCACCCCGGCACCACCCGCACGCGCGACCTGCTGGCGGCCTCGGCCCCGTTGCACGCCAGCGCATCGCCCGACGGCCGGACCCTCGCGCTGACGACGGCGCGCGTCCCGATCGGGACCGAGGACGAGGTCGTCGAACTCGACCTCGTCGACGTCGGCTCCGGCCGCCGCACGCCGCTGCCCGGGACGCGGCCCGGCGATCGCCTGGCCCAGTGGTCCCCGGACGGCGAGCGGGTCGCACTGGTGGCGGACGAGGGCGGCGACACCGTGCTGGCGATCATCGCGGTGGCCACCGGGCGACGTCGGGTCCTGTCGGGAGCCACCGGTGTCAGCGGGCCGGCGGCATGGTCGCCGGACGGCCGCCGGGTCGTCGTCCCCCGTCGACGCGGGACCGTGATCGATCGCACGCGCCCCTACCGGTGGACCCGGCCGTTCCCGGCGGCCGACGGCACCGGCCCGCTGGAGGACCCGCCGCAGTTGAGCCTCGTCGACGTCGACTGCGGCGCGGTCACCTGGCTGACCAACGACGACTGGCGCTGGTCAGCGCCGCAGTGGGCTCCCGACGGCCAACGGATCGTCGCCGTCGCCGCCGGCGACCCCACCGACCGGATCGGCGGGCAGGTCCTTCGCGTGCTCGACGTCGACGGTGTCGCCGACGACCGCGTCCGGCTCGGTGGGCGCGCCGTCGTGCCCCGGTGGCTGACCGACGGATCGTTGGCGGTGCTCGTCGCCGAACCGCACGGCTGCCCCGGCGGGACCGCCGCGCAGGTCCACATCGTCCACGACGGCGCCGCACGCCGGATCACGGTCCCCGACGCGATGGGCGACGTCTACGGCGACTGCGCGGCCGAACTCTGCGACACCACCGACAATCTGCTGCTCGCGCGCGGGCGGACGCTCGTCGTCCGCACGGGCGCCCGTGGCAGGCTCGGCGTCGTCCAGGTCGACATCGACACGCAGGAGGTGCGCACCGTGCTGAGCGGACCACGCGCCTGCACCCCCGTCGCGTGCGTCGACGACCTGCTCGTCTTCACCCGGCAGGCTCCGGACGCGTACCCCGAACTGGCGGTGGTGGCGCTGGCCGACGACGCGACCGAGCGCACCGTGCTGCGGTTCGCGCCCGCGACGGACGTCGTCGTCGACCGGTTCGTCACGTCGTCCCCCGACGGGTGGGAGCTCGACGGCTGGTTCCTGGCGCCGCGCGGCGTCGTCGGACCCCTGCCGACCGTCGTCGTCGTCCACGGCGGTCCGCACTTCGCCTACGGCGAGGCGTTCTCCGTGGACGCGCACCGACTGTGTGCCGCCGGCTTCGGCGTCCTGTACACGAACACCCGCGGGTCCACCGGCTACGGCGACGCCTTCGCGCACGCCGGACCTGCTCGCGGTCGTCGACGCCGCCGTCGACCGCGGGTTGGTCGATCCGCGACGCCTGGGCATCGCCGGCAACTCCTACGGCGGGTACCTCGCCGCGTGGCTGGCGAGCACGACGAGCCGGTTCGCCGCCGCGGTCGTCGAGAACCCCGTGATCGACCTGTTCGGCATGTACGGCACGAGCGACATCGGCCGGCGCTTCTTCCCGGCCCAGCTCGGCGGCCCGCCACACGCCGTGCCGGCGGTCTACGTCGACCAGTCGCCGCTGCTGCAGGCACATCGGTGCCGGACGCCGTGCCTGTTCGTCATCGGCGAGCTCGATCGGCGCTGCCCGCCCGGCCAGGCCTGGGCGATGCACCGCGTGCTGTGCGAGACCGGCACTGCCAGCGAGGTCCTCGTCCTGCCGGGTTCCCCGCACGAGGGCAGCACGTACGGACCGCCGTCGGCGCGACTGGCCCACGACGACGCGCTCGTCGAGTGGATGAGCCGGTGGCTCCGGGCACCGGACACCGTGGAGGAGGAGCCGGACACCCCGGCCGAGGAGGTAGGACGATGACCGCACCGACCCCACCGCCGACGGTCTACTCCGCGACCTGGTGCGGCCACTGCGTCCGCCTGAAGGCGCAACTGGACCGTGCGGGTGTCGCGTACGAGTGCGTCGACGTGGACGAGAACCCGTCGGTGCTCCCGCACCTCACGGTGCTCAACGGCGGCGAGTGGATCATCCCCACCGTCGAGTTCGCGGACGGGACCGCGCTGGTCAACCCCTCGGCGCAGGCGGTCGTCGACCACCTGCGCGAAACCGACTAGGGCGCAGGGGCTTCACCGCAAGACACGCTTGACGACCAGGCTCTGGATGCGCGGGGAGCGCTCCGGCGTCATCATCAGCTCCACGCGTGCGGACCCGGCGTCACCGGTCACCGTCCACGCCGCCCGCGCCGGCGTCGCGTGCGCGAGGTCGGCACGCCCACCGCGTGGTGCGCCGATCGAGTCACGAACAGCGCTCAACGCGTCCGCCCGCTCCGGCCACGGGACGTCGAGGTCCATGTTCGGCGACCACCACTGCGGGTCGACCGCGGTCACCCGTCCGCACAGCAGGTCCTCCGCGATCGTCATCGCCGCGAGCGTGCGCGGCCACGGGACGACAGCGACCGGCGGCCGACCCCCGTAGGTCTCGGCGTCCTGCAGGACGATCCGGGCGAGGACCTCGCGCGCGGCGACGTGCATCGGCGCGTAGGTCGCGTTGCCCAGCGCGACGACCCCCCAGCCGGAACCCGGATGCCACCGCATGTGGGAGCCGAACCCCGGATAGCCGCCGGAGTGGGAGACGATCCGACCGAGCACGCGGTGCTCGTGGACGTACAGCCCGTACCCGTAGCCGACGGCGCACGCGCCCGCGTCGACGCCACGGAACTCGTCCACGTCCACGAGGACCGCGGCCTCCTGCGCCTCGCGCAGCGACCAGCGGGACACCGGGTGGTCGGGTGCGTCGGTCGACCAGGAGCCCAGGAACCCGGCGATCCAGCGGGCGAGGTCGCTGATCGTGGAGTGCAGCCCGCCCATCGCCGAGTAGACGCCGGGGGCCACGACCGGCTGAACGTCGCGGACCACGCCCGCGGCGATCCGAAAGCCCTCGGCCAGCCGGGCCGACGGCACATCGGCGGCCGCGAACGTCGTCGCCGCGAGACCGAGGGGTGCGCAGATCCGGTCGCGCACGAAGTCCTGGTACGTCGTGCCCGACACCTCGTCGACCACGCGACCGAGCAGGGCGTACCCGGTGTTCGAGTACTCGAATCCGGTTCGCGGCTCCCGGCAGAACGACAGTCCGCCGGCGACGAGGGCGTCGAACTGCCGCGCCCGGATCGACTCCAGCCGGTCGCCCCACGGATCGTCGGTGGCCAGGCCGCTGGTCATCGTCAGCAGGTCGCGGATCGTGATCGGCGGCCCGTCCGGCGCACCGATCCGGTTCGCGAACGGCAGGAACGTCGTCACCGGATCGTCCAGTCGCAGGCGACCCTCGTCCCGGAGCAGGAGAATCGCTGCCGCGGTGAAGGACTTGGTCATCGACGCGATCCGGAACACGGTGTCCGGGCCGGGCACCGAGCCCCCCGAGGTCGCCTCACCCCGCCCGCCGACGTGGACCAGTTCGCCGTCGCGCACCAGGCCGTACGCGATCCCCGGGACCGTCGCGAGCTCGGCGGCGTCGGCGAAGACGGCGTCGGCGACGGCTTCGGCGGTCCTCGCGTCCGTGCCCGGGCCCGACGGTGGCCGGCCGGTCATCGGCCCGCGAAGTACCGCTGGATGCCCGCGAACAGCCAGCGCGCGTACTCCCGCTGGCCCGAGGCCGACGACATCCGTCGGGCCTCACGGGCGTTGCGCATGTTGCCGAGCTCGATCGTGACGGTCGGCACGTTGCTGACGTTCAGGCTCGTCGTGTCGCGTGACACCATCAACTGCCCCGGAACGTAGTTCGACCGCGGCGCGCCGGCCGCGGCCATCCCGGCGATCATCGCGGTGGCCAGCCGC
Organism: uncultured Bifidobacteriaceae bacterium; assembly: GCA_964391765.1. GTDB lineage: Bacteria > Actinomycetota > Actinomycetes > S36-B12 > S36-B12 > UBA10649. The sequence continues at coordinate 9,936 of CAYMNG010000075.1, forward strand.
CGGTCCTTGCGCACGACGTCGTCGGTCCAGCCGGGGATGAGCGCGGGCGTCATCGCGAAGAAGCCGCTGTTCGTCGACGCCGCCCCGTCCGCGTGGATGCTGACCATCATGTCCGCGCCGAGTCGGTTCGCCTGCTTCGCCCGGTCCCACACGCACGGTCCCCACGCGTCGTAGGAGTTCGACGTGCGGGTCATGTGCACCGTCGCGCCGGCCGCCGGCAGCATCGTCGCGAGCCGACGCGCGACCCGCCAGGTGAACGTCGCCTCCGGGAGGCCGGCGTTCGTCGCCGTCCCGGTCGTGTTGCACCCCTTGGTGATCGCGCCGTTGAAGAACGTCTGCGCCATCTGCCGGGCGAACCGCGGGTTGCTGTTGCCGAGTTGATGGCCGGGGTCGAGCAGGATCACCGTCCCGGTCAGCGGCCGGGCGGTCGCTGCCGCCGGCGCAGTCACCGCCGCCGGCGCGGCCGGCGCGGACCCGACCGCCGTCACCGCGGCGAGCAGTGCCGCGACGCCGATGACCGCGCGCCTCACAACATCGCCAGCATCCGGTGGTTGCCGAGCGTGTTCGGCTTGACCCGCTCCAGGCCCAAGAACTCCGCGACGCCCTCGTCGTAGGACTGCAGCAACTGCTCGTAGACGTCGTGCCCCACCGGGGTCTCCCCGATCTCCTCGAACCCGTGGGCCTGGAAGAAGGCGACCATGAACGTCAGGCAGAACACCCGCTGGACGCCCAACGCGCGCGCGCGTTCCAGCAACGCCGTCAGCAGCATCGACCCCACACCGCGTCGCGACTGGTCCGGCGAGACCGCGACGGTGCGCACTTCGGCGAGGTCCTCCCACATGACGTGCAGCGCACCGCAGCCGACGACCACGCCGTCGAGTTCGGCGACCACGAACTCCTGGATGTCCTCGAACAGCGTGACGGTCGCCTTCGACAGCAGTCGGCCGTCGCGGGAGTACGTGTCGACGAGGTCCCGGATCGCCCGGACGTCGTCGGTGCGAGCCGGCCGGATGATCGCGTCACTCATCGCCGGCCCGCTCGTCGCCGGCCCGCTCGTCGCCGGCCCGCACGTCGCCGGCCCGCACGGAGCCGGCGTCGCGGTCCGGCTTGACCAGGGGGAACAGGATCGTCTCGCGGATTCCCATGCCGGTGAGCGCCATCAGCACCCGGTCGACGCCCACGCCGACCCCGCCCATCGGCGGCATGCCGTGCTCCATCGCCCGCAGGAAGTCCTCGTCCAGGTGCATCGCCTCCGCGTCGCCCCGCTCCCCGAGCGCCGCCTGCTGCGTGAGCCGCTCGCGCTGGATCACCGGATCGATCAACTCCGAGTAGCCGGTGCCGGTCTCGGCCCCGTTGACGTACAGGTCCCACTTCTCGACCACGCCCGGCTTCGAGCGGTGCGCGCGGACCAGCGGCGAGGTGTCCACCGGGTAGTCCAGGACGAAGGTCGGCCCGGTGAACGTCGGGACGACGTGGTGCTCGAACAGCTCCTCCACGAGCTTGCCCGGCACGGCCGTCGGCGCCGCGTCGACGCCGGCGCGCTCGCACAGCGCGACGAGGTGGTCGCGCGGTGTCTGCGGGGTGATCTGCTCGTCGATCGCCGCGGACAGCGACCCGTACAGGTCGACCTGCGGCCAGACCCCGGACAGGTCGTGAACGCTCCCGTCGGCGTGCGTGACGACCAACGACCCGCACGCGGCGAGGGCCGCCTGCTGGACGAGTTCCCGGGTGATCGTCGCCATCACCTGGTAGTCCGCATACGCCTCGTAGAACTCCAGCATCGTGAACTCCGGGGAGTGCGTCCGGTCGGCGCCCTCGTTCCGGAAGTTCCGGTTGATCTCGAAGACCCGCTCCAGCCCGCCGACGACGGCCCGCTTCAAGAACAGTTCCGGCGCGATCCTCAGGTACAGGTCGAGGTCGAAGGCGTTGGAGTGCGTGACGAACGGCCGGGCCGCGGCCCCACCGTGAATCGTCTGCAGCATCGGCGTCTCGATCTCGACGTAGCCGCGGCTGGACAGGCTCTGCCGGATCGAGGCGACGACGGCCGGCCTACTAGAACGTCGATGGACGTCTGTCCGGTCCCCTGGCGTAAGCATTCTTCCTCG
>CAYMNG010000076.1:0-7715 GCA_964391765.1 uncultured Bifidobacteriaceae bacterium
TCGTCAGGATGATGAGGACCGGCTTGATCACCGGCAGGACGATCCGGCGCAGGATGGTCCAGCCGGTCGCACCGTCGACCTGCGCGGCCTCGACCAGCTCCCCCGGGACCTGGCTGAGCGCGGCGTACAGCGAGATCGTGACGAACGGCAGCGCGCCCCAGATGACGAGTACGCCGATGACGATCAGCCCGATCCGCGCGTCCTCGAACCAGTTGATCATCGCCCAGTCCGGGTTGATGAGCCCCAGGACATGGTTCACGACGCCGTAGTCGTAGTCGAACAGCCACTTCCAGACCGTGATCGCCACCAGCGCGGGCATCGCCCACACCAGGACGAGGACGGAGGTGAAGGCGACCCGCAGCGCGGTGTGCATCCGACGCATCAGCATCGCGAACGCCATGCCGACCACCATCGTCCCGGCGACCGCGAAGGTCGTGAACGCGATGCTGCGCAGCAACACCTGCCAGAACTGCGGGTCGGTGAACAGATCGGTGTAGTTGCTCAGGCCGATCCACTCGCCTGCCCCCGCCATGAGCTGGGGCAGGCCGTACTTCTGCAGGCTCAGCGTGGCGAGCTTGTACATCGGCCAGGCGAGCACGACGAGCAGGACGAGCACGCTCGGCGTGACCAGCCAGTACGGCAACCGACCGTATCGCCAGGACTGAGCCGTCGGTGCCACGTCGGTCGGGGGGCCGACCTCGTCAGGAGTGACCGTCATGGGTGAATCCTCCGCCTGTGACGTGGCCCCCCTGCCCGGATCGCGAGCAGGAGGGCCACGTCAGGTCGCGACCGACTACGAGTTGAGCAGCTTCGTGATCTGCTCGGAGGCGGCCTTCGAGGCGTCCGCGATCGACGCCTTGCCCGTCAGGATCTCGACGAGCATGTTCGGGATGACCTGCGCGGTCTCGACATTCGCCCAGTTCGGCGCGGTCGGGACGAACCAGGACTTCTGCGCGGCCTGGGCGAACGGCTGGTTGGCGGCCGGGACGTCGGCGAGCAGCGAGGTCGTGTTCGGCAGGACGCCCTTGGCGGCCAGCGCCTTCTGGTTGTCCGTCGACGTGAACGTCGCGATCCACTCCGCGCCCAGCGCCGCGTTCGCGGACTTCGCCGGGACGGCGAGGACCGAGCCACCCAGGAAGGTCGGCATGACCTCGCCGGCCTTCGTGCTCGGCATCGGGTACGCCGCGACCTTGTCGGCCAGCGTCGGATCGCCGCCGTCCTCCGCGGAGATCAGCCCGACCTCCCAGCCGTTGCCGTACATCGACGCCGACTGGCCGGAGATCATGGTGTTCCACTCCTCGGCCTCGGTGCCGGACTTGTCGGCGCGCGACCCGGTCTCCAGCGCCTTCTGCCATGCGGCCAGACCGGCCTGGGCCTCGGCGGAGTCCAGGGTTCCGGTCCACGTGTCACCGGACTGCGTGGCGATCGCCCCGCCCTGGTCGTACACGTAACTCATCGCGAGGTACCAGTACTTGCCCGGCGCGTAGAAGGCCGAGAACTTCTTGTTGTCCGCGCCGAACTTCTCCATGAGCTTGGCGTTGACGGCGTTGAACTCGTCCTGCGACGTCGGCACCGCCGCGCCCACGTCGGAGTACATGTCGGTGCGGTAGATCATCGCGCGGGCGCCCGCGTAGTAGGGCACCCCGAAGAGCGTGCCGCTGTAGCTGCTGGCGTCGGCCAGACCCTGCAACCAGGTGTCCTGGTTGGGGAACTGCTGCCCGCCGAGGTCGGCGAGTGCCCCGGCCGCCATGTACTTCGTCGTCTCGGTGTTGCCGAGTTCGACGACGTCCGGCGGTGTGCTGCCGGCCAGTGCGGCGTCCAACTTGGTCAGGTGGTCCGACCACTGCTGGTACTCGACGTTGACCGTGACGTTGGGGTGGGCCGTCGCGAACGCGTCGTTCGTCGCCTGGACGACCTCGGGCCAGCTCGTCTGCGCATCGGTTTGCAGCCACACCGTGAGGGTGGTGGGCTCCTCTGCCGGCGCGCTCGCCGCGGCGGACGTCGGGGCTGCGCCCGTCGTGGCCGGGGACTGCGCGGTGGTGCCGCTGCTGCTGCAGGCGGCCAAGAGCATCGTGGCGCTGACGGCAGCGACCACTGCGAACTTGCGTCGCATGGAACCTCCTATTGGTTCAGACCACTTCCTAAACTGGACTAGACCTCTTAGCATGTCAAGACGAAACCCGATTTCGTGAATAACAGTTCGATCACGCGAGGATGCGCCCATGACCCGACCGCTCGTCGACGACGGCCAGCCCAAGCCGTACCAGGTCCGCGTCGCCCTGACCGCGATGCTCGCCGACCTCGGGCCAGGCGAGTCGCTCCCGCCCGAGCGGGCGCTCGCGCACGACTTCGGGGTCTCGCGCAGCACGGTCCGACAGGCGATCACCGACCTCGTTGCGGCCGGGCTGGTCCAACGACAGCACGGATCGGGCACCTATCCCGTGCCACCGAAGGTCGAACTCCCGCTGCGCCTGGCCAGCTACACCCGGGACGTCTCCGATCAGGGCCTACGACCGACCTCACGCGTCGTCTCGATGCGCAGGGCCGTCGCCGATCCGGTGACGGCCGCGGCCCTGGCCGTCCCGCCCGGCACCCGCGTGTGGCGGCTGGAGCGACTGCGCCTGACCGACACGACGCCGCTGGCCGTGGAGTGCTCGCACCTGCCGGTCGAACGGTTCCCCGACCTGGGTCGACTGATCAAGGACGACGTGTCGCTCTACCGCGTCCTGGAGGACCGGTATCGGATCACGGTGACCCGTGCGGTCGAGACGGTCGAGACCGCGATGGCCAGCCCCGAGCAGTACCGACTCCTCGAGGCCGACCCGGCGGCGCCGGTCCTCGTGCTGACCCGGACGACGTTCGACCAGCGTGGGCAGGCCGTGGAGTACGTCCTGAGCACCTATCGCGGCGACCGCTGCCGGCTCACGGCCGTCCTGCTCCCGCAGCCGTAGGGACGGCCCACGGCACCGGCACCGGCACCGACACCGACACCGACACCGACACCGGCACCGGCAACCACGGCGACGGCCCCGCGCGGGGCGGGGCGGACACGAGGACGGTCGTCTGACTGCGACAAAGCCGCCTCGGGGACCGACCATCCTGCGAAGCCTTCCAACCGGGGCGAGGGGACATGACGAGGAACGCCAGCACGGACGTCTTCGGTCGCGCGATGCGCGACTCCGCCGTCCCGATGCTGCTCGTCGCCCCCGAGGGGGCGATCACGTACGCCAACGACGCTGCCGGCGCGTTCTTCGGCCTGGGCGAACGCGAACTCACGGCGAGCACGTGGCAGCAGCTCACCCATCCGGACGATCTCGACGTCGACCTCGCCCACGTCGACGCGCTGCTGCGCGACGAGGCCGACTCCTACCGGCTCGTCAAGCGGTACCTGCACGCCGACGGGAGCACGCGCGTCGGCGACCTCGTCGTCACCGCGATCCGCGACGGCCTCGGCGCGGTCGAGTTCTTCGTGTCCCAGATCGTCGACATCTCCGCCGAGCAGCGGGCCCTGGACGCCCTCGCCGAGTCCGAGCGGCGGTTCCACCTGATGTTCGACCGATCTGCCGACCTCGTGCTCGTCATCGCACCCGACCTGACGATCGAGTGGCTGTCCCCGTCCGTCGAGTCCCTCCTCGGCGCACCGGCCGAGGAGTACCTGGGGACGGTCGTGATGGACCACATCCACCCCGACGACCGAGAGGCGATCATGTCCGCCGTCGCCGCGGTGGGCGAGGACGCCACCGTCCGGTTCCGGAACCGGCTGCGCCGCGCGGACGGGCAGTACCGGTGGTTCGCGACGTCGCTGGCGACCGAGCACGCGCCGACCGGCACCGGGCTCGTCCTGTACGGCAGCAGCCTCGACATCCACGAGACCGTCCTCGCCGAACAAGAACTCGAGCGATCGCGAGCCATGCTCCGCGGCATCCTCGACAACCTGCCGGACCCGTGGGTGCTGCTCGACCCGGTTCGCGACGACACCGGCCGCATCGTGGACTTCGTCTACGTCGACGCCAACACCGCCGCGTGCGCGATCAACCGGATCTCGCGGTCGGCACTGCTGGGCACCCGACTGCTCGAGCTGCTGCCCGAGCACGAGGATCAGGGCCTGCTCGCGGCCTACGCGTACGTCGTCGACACCGGGTACCCGTTGGCCCTCGACGACGAGCCGTTTCCGGACCGGCTGGACCCGACGCGGATCCGCCGCTACGACAACCGCGCGGTCGCGATCGGCGGGCAGTTGAGCTTCACCTGGCGCGACGTCACCGACCGCTTCGAACTACGACAGCTCCTCGACCGGCAGGCCCACCACGACCAGTTGACCGGCCTGCCCAACCGCGCGCGCCTCAGCGCACGGATGGACGAGGTCTTCGGCCGCACACCCCGCACCGGCGAACGGCTCGCCGTCTTGTACTGCGACCTCGACGCGTTCAAGGCGATCAACGACACCCGCGGGCACGCGGTCGGTGACACCGTCCTGCGGGCGGTCGCCGAGCGGATGTCGCGCTCGGTGCGGGCCCAGGACACCGTCGCCCGCCTCGGGGGTGACGAGGTCGTCGTCATCCTCGAGGGGGTCCACACCGTCGACGACGCCCTGGCCGTCGCGGCGAAGATCCGCACCGCCGTCGCCGAGCCGATCGACGTCGGCGGCGTCGGCGACACCGGCGACGGCAGCGACGGCGGCGCGGTCACGACGTCGATGAGCATCGGCATCGCCCTCACCGAGCGCGGCACCGACCCGAAGGCGGCGCTGCAGCACGCCGACGCAGCCCTGTACCAGGCCAAGGAGGCCGGGCGGGACCGGGCCGCGGTCTACGACGGCTGAGCGACCACCGACTGCTGCGCCTGCCACGTCCGCGCGGCGAGGAGTTCGGCGACGAGCACCTCGCTGAGCAGCCGCACGTCGTCCTCGTCGTCGTGCGCGAACCGCACGGTGGCCGCCGCCCCGGGGACACCCGCGCCGACCGCCGCCAGCGTCGACCCGCGCTGGGTGACCCAGTCCAGCAACGCCGGTTCCCACCGCGCCCCCCCGAACAGCACGAGGCGGTAGTCGGTGGTCTTCGTCAGGTAGACGTCGACGTGGCTCCAGTCGCCGGTCTCGCACCCGACCGCAGCCAGCCGTGGAGCCTCCCGCACCATCAGCGCGGCCTGCTGCGCCGAGGACAGCCGTCGCGCCGGTGCGACGAAGTGCGTGCCGTGCGGGCCGAGCGCGGCCGCCGAGAACGCCGGCAGCCAGTCCGCCTCGCGCGCAAGGAGATCGGCCGAGGCGACCGCGCTGCGCTCGACCACGTCGGCGACGGCCGACCGCCCCGCCGGACCCGTCGTCACGCCGGCCTCGAGGGCGAGCCACAGGGCGAGCGTGTGCTGGAACGTCCGGCACGCGACTCCGCCGCGCTCGGGACCGGCGAGCAGGTCGACCGCGCTCGTCGCGTCGGCGCAGACGGCCGATCCGGCGGTGTTCGTCACCGCGACGACCGCGCACCGTCCGGCGTACCGCGCGATCGCGTCGAGCGTCTCGACCGACCCGCCGCCGGCGGACACCGCCACGACGACGGTGTCGGCGCGCGGGGCAGGCAGCAGGTCGCTGCTGGCCAACTCGGCGACGGCCTCGATCCCGCGGGCCCGCAGGCGGGCGGCCGCGACGCAGTTGGCGTAGTGCGACGAGCCCATCCCGAGGAGCACGAGGTGCGATCGGGCCGTGATACCCGTCGCCGACCACGGGTCCTCGGCGCGCAGTGCACCCGCCAGGTCGGTCAGTACGTCCGGCTTGGCGGCCAGGTCGGCGGCGAACAGGTCCGGGTTCATCAGGGGGTGTCCTCCGGCGGGCGGGCGAGCAGGGCGGGCAGTGCGGCATCGGGGACGAACCGCCAGTGCGGCAGGTAGCGGCGGGCGTACGCGTACTCCCGGCACTCCTGCAGGACCTGGTACGGGCGCAGGAGGCGGCGGTCGAGCAGGTTCGCGCGACCGGCTCCGGCGAGCTCGGCCGAGTACGTCGCGAGGAACCCGTGCTGCGCGCGCTCGATCCACTCCAGCACACGCGCGCGCTGGCGCGCGTCGAGGTCGTCGGTGCGGTGCAGGACGACCCGCCCGACGTGGTCCCAGGACGCGAGCATCGACGCCACGTCGCGCGCGACCGGCTGCGGCGCCCGGCGCCGCTGCGGGTCATCGGTCGGGTTGCCGTCGAAGTCGATGACGAGGTACCGCGGCGGATCACCCGCCCGCAGCACCTGGCCGACGTGCAGGTCCCCGTGGATCGGCGCGATCGCCGTCCCGACGGCGTCGGCGAGCGGGGCGACCGCCGCGGTCACGGCCGCGCGGGTGTCGTCGCCGAGCGCGGCGGCCGCGATCGTGCGGTTCGCGTCGTCGACCCACGACGCGACGTCGGCCGCCGTGGCCCGCGCGGAGCAGTCGGCGTCCGCGGCCAGGGCGGTGCGGTCGGCGTCCGCGGCCAGGGCGAGGTGCAGGCCGGCGACCAGGCGCGCGACGTCGGCGACCGCGGCGTCGGCCGCCGACACCGCTCCCCGGGCGAGCGCGCGAACCTCGTCGACCGCCCACTGCCAGCCATCGACGGCGTCGGCGACGTACTCGGTCACCGTGGCGATGTGGTGGGACACGTCGTCGACGTTCAGTCCGACCAGCGCGTCGGTGCGCGGCGTCCCGGCGAAGCCGGCGCGGGCGAGCGCGGCGAGTCGCTCCGGGCCGACCTGCGCACCCGCGGCCGGGTGCAGGTCCCACTTCACGACGACCCGATCGCCCCCGCCGCCCACGACGACGAGGTCGTTGGTCTGGTCGGCCTCGATCGCCACCTCCCCCTCACCCCCCCTTCCGTTTGTCCCGCTTCCTGGGAGGTGCGACACGAACTGCCCGATTTGTCCGGGTGTTCGTGCACCTGGTCCCAGGAAGCGGGACAAACGGGGGAGGGCGGCGACGAGGGCGGCGGCGGTTCCGTCACCGGCGACGGCGCGCCGGACGACGGGCCGGTCGACGGGCGGGTCGACGACGAGCCGGTCGACGGGCCGGTCGACGGGCGGGTCGACGACGAGCGGGTCGACGGGCCGGACGACGCGCGGGTCGACGACGAGCGGGACTCCGTAGGTCACCTCGCGTGCGTCCTGGACGATCGCGTACCCGTGCACGTCGTCGAACCACCCCGCTGCGACGAGGGTCAACGGCCACCGGATCCGGCCCGCCTCATCGCGTCGGCGGGCCGGCAGCAGGTCGGCGGCGTCCGTCGCCGCCAACCAGTCGGTCAGGTCCGGGGTCACCGTGCCCACCCGGTGATCATCCGCCGGTACTGAGGTCGGCTGCGGGGTCCGAGACCGCAACCGACCTCAACGCCGACGGGCTCACGCTCCGGCGAGGTGCGCGCGGCCGACCCGTTCGACGACGTCGGCACCGACGCGCACGCCGTCCCGGGACCGGATGCGCTCCCCCATCGCGGCCATCCGCGCGCGCAGCTCGGAGTCCGCGAGCAGCCGGTCGATCGCGTCGGTCAACTCGTGGGCGGCGAAGTCGTACGCCGCCAGCCGGAGGCCGAGGCCGAGCTCGTCCCCCCGCTGGACGTTGTGGTACTGGTCCCCGAACGGCGGCCGCCGAAACACGCCTTCCAGGCTAGTCGACCGGTCCACGATCCTCATCCATCGAACGTCGCGATCGACTGCGACCTGGGTCGCATCAGATCGCCCCATGCGACCGATGACACGCCGGACGGAACCCAC
>CAYMNG010000076.1:7725-11924 GCA_964391765.1 uncultured Bifidobacteriaceae bacterium
GGTCAACTCGTGGTCGGCGAAGTCGTACGTCGCCCACCGGCTGCCGAAGCCGAGCTCGTCCACCCGCTGGGCGTTGTCGTACTGGTCCCTGTACAGCGGCAGCGCGATCATCGGCTTGCCGAAGTGCAGCGCCTCGGTCGTGGTGTTGTTCCCGGCGTGGGTGATCACGAGGTCGACCTGTGGGATGACCTTGGTCTGCGGCAGGAACTCCGCCCCCACCATGTTGTCCGCGAGCTCGACGAGATCGGCCTGCGGACCCTTGCTGACGATGTACCGGTGGGGCGTCCGCGCGAGGACCGACACCAGCCGGGTCATCAGGTCGACATCCGCGCCGCCCAACGAGCCCAGCGACAGGTAGATCAGCGCCGACCCCTCCGGCCGGTCCCGCACGGCCGCGGGCAGCGCGAACTCCTCGTCCGTCTCGCGCACGCTGGAGTCCATCCGATGCCAGGTCCGGTCCAGGGGCCGCCGGTCGACGTAGTCCGCCTCGGCCGGGAAGACGTACAGGTTCGCCGTGGCCGAGGAATGGATGAACTCCAGGTCCGCCAGGGCCGGCGCGCCCTGCGCGACGACCCAGTCGTTGAACGCCGACCACATCGGCCGGTGGGTCCGGTCGTACTCCGCGCGGAAGTCCGCCCACTGCGACGGATCGTCGGCCGGCAGCCCGGAGAACGTCGGCGCGACCTGATCGCCCTTCATCTCCAACGGGTTGCACGAAACGATCCGCACGTACGGCACCCCCGCGGTCACCAGCGCCGGGAACGCCACGACGTTGTCCTCGACGATGACGTCCGGCCGCACCCGGGCGATGATGTCGCGCAACTGCGGCTCGCAGTAGCGGGCCCCGTCGATAAGCGCCTGGAACGTCGGCGCGATGAACGACTCGAGTTGGTCGACGGTGGGCTTGCGGAACTCCGGCGCGGTGTCGCGGATGAAGTCCTTCCAGAACTGCCCGGCGTCCTGCTCCTCGGCGTCGGCCGGCGGGGGCGCCAGGTCGACGAGATCCTCCGCGAAGCCCAGCGGCGCCAGCCGGCCGCGCCACGACGCCTCGGCCGCGAACACGACGCGGTGGCCGCGGTCCAGCAGCACCTTGCCGATCCCGACGCACTGGTTCGTCGGCCCGTACGCCGACTCGGGCATGAACAGCACGGTCAGCGGACGCTGGCTCTCGTCGGTCATCGGGGCTCCCTGGGCAGCGGGTGGGCGGTGGCGAGTCGGGCGTAGCGCAGGACGAGGTCCGAGCACGCGTCGTGGTCCAGCGTCGGATGCCGGGCCATGACCCGGTACCCGTAGGCGTCCTCCAGCGCGACGAGGTTGCGCGCGATCGCGACGGAGTCGTCGGCCAGGGTGAACACCCCCGTCGCCGCACCGGCGTCGAGGATGCCCTGGTACATCGCGACCTGCCGGTCGTACAGCGCGGTCAGCAGCACCGCGTAGACGGTGTTCCGTGCGGCCTCGCCGCCCAGCGCGCACAGCAGCCGGACCTCCGCGTCGTCCGGGCCGACCGGCAGACCGGACGCGATCGTCACGACGAGGCGTCGCGCGGGATCCGCGATGCCCTCGATCGCCCGGACGCGCGCGTCGTAGAAGCGCTCCATCCCGGCCCGATTCGCGTCGACGAGCAGCTCCTGCAGGTCCGGATAGTGGTACAGGACCGCGCCACTGGTCAGGCCGGCCTTCTCGGCGACCTGGTTCAACCGGACGCTCGCGCCATGCTCGGCCATCGCCCGCTGGGCGGCCGCCAGCAGGTCGGCGCGGCGGGCGTCGCGGGTCCGGGACATGCGCGCGAGCGTAGACGTTACTGAACTGCAATTCAGGGAATGTGCGGAATTGCCTGACTTCCGCAGCCAGATGCGTCTACATTTCCTGAACTCATAGTGAGAAACCCGATCCGGACGGGTGACAGGAGGCGCGAACATGCGACGTCGATCAACTGCGGTGCTCGTGGGGGTGGCTGCGGCAGCCCTCACGTTGGCCGCGTGCAGCAGCTCAGGGGGCACGCCCACCGAGACCACGTCGGGCGGCGCGGCCACCTCGGGCGCCGAGGCGACCACCGCGCCGACGGCGACCGCGGCCGCGCAGGCGCCGACGGACCTGGCCGGCCAGACACTGACGGTGTCGAACTGGGCCGGCTACTACCCCGACGATCTCGCCAAGCAGGTCGAGGCGACGCTCGGTGTCCCCCTCACGATCGCGAACCACGCGACCAACGAGGAGATCATGGCGAAGCTGACCGCCGGCGGGGACTCCGGCTTCGACGTGGCCTTCGTGTCCGGCCAGTACGCCCAGGCGCTCAACGACGCCGGGCTGCTCGAGCCGATCGACCACGCCAAGGTCCCCAACCTGGCGAACCTGTACCCGGAGGCGACCCAGCTCGCGTTCGACCCGGGCAACGTCTTCTCCGTCCCGTACACCTGGGGGACGACCGGCATCTGCTACCGCAGCGACAAGACCGCCGAGCCGACCAGCTGGATGGACATCCTGCAGCCCAGCGCCGAGAACACCGGCAAGGTCACGCAGATGACGACCGAGCGCTGGCTGGCGCTGCCCGCGCTCAAGGCCCTCGGGTACAGCATCAACACCACCGACGACGCCGAGATCGCCAAGGCCAAGGACCTGCTGATCGCGAGCAAGAAGGGCCTGCTCGCCTACGACGACACGACGTTCTACAGCCGGCTGGTGTCCGGTGAGGCGAATGCCGTCGTGGCGTGGGACGGCTGGTGCAACTACGGCATCGCCGAGAACCCGGACATCAAGTTCACCGTGCCCAAGGAGGGCAGCGACCTGTGGTCGGACACGATGGTGATCTTGAAGTCCTCGCAGAACAAGGACGCCGCGCACGCGTTCATCAACTTCATCCTCGACCCGGCGAACCATGCCTGGGTGGCGGAGAACATCTTGTACAAGGTGCCGAACCAGGCCGCGATGGACACCGCCGCGGTCAAGGCGATGTTCGCGCAGTACCCGAACATGGCCATGTCCCCGACCGACCTGCTGCAGCAGGAGAGCGTCGTCGACCTCGGTGAGGACAGCGTCAAGTACACCGACCTGGCGACCGAAGTCACGTCGAGCTGACGCGGATGACCCCGACCGCACCTGCCTCCGGGCGCGGCACCTCGGACGCGGCACCGCGCCGCGCTCCGGGGCGCCGCGCCCTGGGGGCGCGCGCGGTCTTCGCCGGTCCGGGGCTGCTCTACGTCACGGTGTTCATGACCGTGCCGCTGATCATCATCGCCAGCTACGCGTTCTTGACCCGGGGGCGCTACGGCGGCGTCCGGTTCGAGTTCACCCTGGGCAACTTCGACAAGGCGCTGGACCCGACCTACCTGGCCATCCTCGCCAACTCCCTGGCCATCGCGACGATGACGACGGTCCTCGCCCTCGCGCTCGGCTATCCGACCGCCTACGCGATCGCGCGCCTGCCCGCACGCTGGCGCACGGTCGCCCTCGTCCTCGTCGTCCTGCCGTTCTGGTCGAACTTCCTGATCCGCACGTACGCCTGGATCGTCCTGCTGAACTCCGAGGGCCCGATCAACTCCACGCTCGTGCGGCTGGGCGTCATCGGCGCCCCGCTGGACCTGCTGTACAACCGCGGGGCCGTCGTGGTCGGCCTGCTGTACGCCTACCTGCCGCTGGTGATCTTGCCGGTGTACGCCGCGATCGAACGGCTGGACCCGCAGTTGCGGGAGGCCGCGCGCAACCTCGGCGCCGGCAAGGCCCGGGCGTTCTGGGACGTCACCTTGCCGTTGACGTTGCCCGGCGCGATGATCGGCGCGATCTTCGTGTTCGTCCCCAGCATGGGCAACTTCATCGTGCCCGAGCTCCTCGGCGGCGGCAAGACGGTGATGGTCGGGAACCTGATCCGCGACCAGTTCCTCGTCGCTCGGAACTGGCCGTTCGGCGCGGTCCTCGCCCTGTCGGTGATCGTCTTCCTCGTCGTGCTGTTCGCCGTCCAGGCGACCGTGGCCCGACGGATCAACGGCGGTGGCTCGCGTGCGTAGGCTCGGCTGGCTCCGGCTGCCCCTGTGGCTGACGTACGTCTTCTTGTACACACCGATCCTCGTGCTCGTCGTGATGTCGTTCAACTCGACGAAGACCCCCTTCACCTGGACCGGGTTCAGCACCCGCTGGTACGGCGAGCTGTTCTCCGACGAGCTCATCCGGCAGGGCTTCATCAACACGATGATCGTCGCGGTCGG
>CAYMNG010000077.1:0-11337 GCA_964391765.1 uncultured Bifidobacteriaceae bacterium
GGCTCGGACACCAGTCTGGGGCAGATCCAGAACGATGCAGTCCCATTAGGATCGGGGAGCGCCCGCTGTTCGAGGAACGCAGGCGCCGGAAGGCAGGTGCGCATGTCCGCTGGCCGGATGCTCGCCGCCGCCCGCGCGGCCCGTGGGCTGACCCTGGACGACCTCGCGGCCGCGACGAAGCTGCGCGCGTCGATCCTCGCCGCGATGGAGGCCGACGACTTCTCCCACTGCGGCGGCGTCGTCTACGCCCGCGGTCAGCTGCGGGCGATCGCCCCGATGGTCGGGCTGGACCCCGACGAACTCGTCGGTGCGTTCGAGGACGGCTGGCGCGAACCGCGCGGGTGAGCGGTGCGTAGGCTGATCCGGTGACCGAGCACCGAGCAGGGACCGTCGCCGTGGTCACCTTGGGGTGCGCCCGCAACGAGGTGGACTCCGAGGAACTCGCCGGTCGGCTGGTCGCCGCCGGGTGGCAGATCGTCGACGACGCCGAGTCCGCCGACGCCGTCCTGGTGAACACCTGCGGGTTCGTGGACGTCGCCAAGAAGGACTCGATCGACGCGATCCTCGCCGCGGCCGACGTCGCGCACGATCGGCCCGAGCGCGGTGCGGTCGTCGCGGTCGGCTGCCTCGCCGAGCGCTACGGCGCCGACCTCGCCGGCGAACTGCCCGAGGCGGACGCGGTCCTCGGATTCGACGACTACCCGCAGATCGCCGATCGCCTCCGCCGCGTCGTCGCCGGTGAGCACCTGGTCGCCCACACGCCGAGCGACCGCCGGCGGCTGCTGCCGATCAGCCCCGTCGAGCGGCCGGCGACGACCGCCGTGGTGCCTGGGCACGGCGACCTCGACGCGACGTCGGCCGGCCCCGGATGGCAGCCCCCGGTCCTGCGGCGGCGCCTGGACGGCAGCCCGGTCGCGCCGGTGAAGCTCGCCTCGGGCTGCGATCGACGGTGCGCCTTCTGCGCGATCCCGTCGTTCCGCGGATCGTTCGTCTCCCGCCGACCCGGGGACGTGCTCGGCGAGATCGCCTGGCTCGCCGACCAGGGCGTCCGCGAGGTCGTTCTCGTCAGCGAGAACTCCACGTCGTACGGCAAGGACCTCGGCGACCTGCGGGCGCTGGAGGCACTCCTGCCGCAGATCGCCACGATGGCCCGGGTCGATCGCGTGCGGGTGGCGTACCTGCAGCCGGCCGAGGTCCGGCCCGACCTCCTCGCCGCGATCGCGCGCACGCCGACGGTCGCGGCCTACTACGACCTGTCCTTCCAGCACGCGAGCCCGACGCTCCTGCGCCGGATGCGCCGCTTCGGTGGCAGCGAGGAGTTCTTGGCCCTGATCGAGCGGATCCGCGAACTCGATCCCGGGGCGGGGATCCGCAGCAACGTGATCGTGGGCTTCCCCGGCGAGACCGGGGCGGAGTTCGAGGTCCTGCTGGACTTCTTGGCGCGGGCCCGGCTGGACGCCGTCGGCGTGTTCGGGTACAGCGACGAGGACGGGACCGAGGCGGCCGACCTGCCCGGCAAGGTCCCCGACGACGTCATCGCCGCGCGGGTCGCCGAGGTCACGGCACTGGTCGAGGAGGTCATGGCGCAACGCGCCGAGGACCGCATCGGTCAGCGGGTCCAGGTCCTGGTCGAGGAGATCGACGAGGACCGGTCGGGCGACGCGCGCGCGTTCGCGTGGGGACGCGCCGAGCACCAGGGCCCCGACGACGGCGCCGAGCGCGGCGACGTCGTCGCGGGCGAGGTGCGGGTCGGTGACCTCGTCGACGCGGTCGTGTCCGGAGTCGACGGCGTCGACCTGCACGCGCGCGCGGAACCGTCCGCGTGAGCCCGGACGAACCCGCGGTCGGGCGACTGCGGCCACCGGTCCCAGATCGGGTCGGCGACCCGGTCAGCGGGGTGTCCGCGTGGAACCTGCCCAACGCGTTGACCGTCCTGCGCGTCGCCTGCGTGCCGTTGCTGGCGTGGCTGTTGACGCAGGGGTCCGCGCCGGCGCGGGTCGCGGCAACGGTCGTGTTCGTCCTGGCCGCGGTGACCGATCTCGTCGACGGGGCGATCGCCCGGCGCTACGGCCTGGTCACGACGTTCGGCAAGATCGCCGACCCGATCGCGGACAAGGCGCTCACCGGTGTCGCGTTGATCGGCCTGTCGATGCTCGGTGACCTTCCCTGGTGGGTGACCGTGGTCGTCCTCGGCCGCGAGATCGGCGTGACCGTGCTGCGTTTTTGGGTCATCGAGCACGGGGTCATCCCGGCCAGTCGCGGGGGGAAGGCGAAGACCGTCGCCCAGACGATCGCGATCGCGATGTACCTGGCGGCGCTGCCGGTGCAGTGGTGGTCGGCGGCCGCAGTCGTCGCGATGGGTGTCGCGGTGGTCCTCACGGTCGTGACCGGCGTCGACTACGTCGTCCGGGCCGTCCGGCTTCGGCGCCAGCCGATTGCCACGGCCAGCCCACTGGGGGTGCATCGTGGGTGACGACGTGGGTGGCGACCTCGTCGACGACGTGGGCGGCGTCGTGGTCGACGCCGGGGACGTCGTTCGGCTGCTGACGGCGCGCGGCCTGACGATCGCCACCGGGGAGTCGCTGACCGCCGGCCTGGTCGCCGCGGGCCTGGCCGACGTGCCGGGGGCGTCGGCGACGTTGCGCGGCGGCGTCGTCGCCTACCACCCGGATGTGAAGCACCTGCTGCTCGGCGTGCCCGAGGACACCCTCGCTGCGGGGGCGGTGTCCGCGGCCGTCGCGATCGCGCTGGCGGAGGGTGCCGCGGCCGTGCTCGGCGCCGACGTCGGCGTCGGCACGACCGGGGTGGCCGGGCCGGCCGAGCACGACGGTTCACCGGTCGGGTCGGTGTGGATCGCGGTGCGCACGCCCGACGCCACCGCGGCCGAGCACCTGGCCATCGACGGTGATCGGGCCCAGATCCGGTGTCGGACCGTCACGGCATGCTGGGGGTTGGTCAGCCGGATGCTGGCCGGTGCGCGGAATACCCCGCCGATGGATCCGGTTGTCGGTTGACGTCGTCGCCGGGTGGCTCACGTGGCGCACCCAACGGATCAGGCCCGCGGGAAGCCCGGGCGGAAGGGCAGGCGAGGTGATCGTGCTGCGTCAGGTGATCGGTGACGAGTTGCGCCGGCGCCGCCAGGACCAGGGCCGGACCCTGCGCGACGTGTCCGGCGCGGCCGCGGTCTCGTTGGGCTACCTGTCCGAGGTCGAACGCGGGCACAAGGAGGCGTCCAGCGAGTTGCTCGCGGCGATCTGCGGCGCCCTCGACGTGACGCTGTCCGACGTCCTCGCCTCGGTCAGCACGTCGGTCGCCACCGCCGAACGGGGGTGAGGCCCGGCGCGCGTCGCGCGCGTCCCCGAGCACCCGCGCACCCGCGCACCCGCGTGCCAACGTCGACCTTGAGCTTGCTCCGGGTGCACGGCGCGAACACGCGGGACAAACTCAAGGTCGAGGTGGGTGGTCGACGCGCATCCCCCGCGGTGTCCGGCGGAACCCGGCGGCGGCGAGGGCTTGGATCCACTCTGGGTCCAGCGGCGCTCCGTTCACCCGAGTCAGGATCATCCGCGGGCACCCGGCCCGGGCGGCGGCGACCGGCAGCGCCGCCAGCGCCGCCGCCCGGACGTCGCGCTCGACCGCCCAGACGATCGCCGACCCGCCGCCGCGCTCGAGGTAGACGACCAGTTCGCCGTCGACCAGGACGACCCCCGCACCGGCGCGGCGCGCCGGCCGGTGTCCCGTCGGGGCCGCCGGCCACGGGACGGCCAGGCCGTACGCGTTCGCCGGGTCGGTCGCCGCCAGGGCGACGACGCCCGGGTGCGGCGCACGCAGCCGGTCGATCGTCGCCGGTCGGGCGAACTGCGCGGCACCCAGGTGCTCGATCGCGTAGACCCGTTGACAGGCGCCGGCGTCGGCGAGTGCGGCCAGGACCGGGTACGCGGTCGCGAACCCGCCTGGCAGGCCGAGGTCGGCGACGCTGCTGCGCGTGACCACGCCGACCCGGTCGACCAGCGCGGTCAGGACCGCGACGAGGGCGGCCTGGGGTTCCTCCCGCGCCGGCGGGAGCAGGTGCCAGCGCCCCGCGGCGTCCGCACGTCCCGTTCGCGCGGCCGGTCGGTACCGTGCCCGTCGCACCGGGGCACCGGCTGCCGCCGGCCGGGCGGTCGCGCGCCCTCGCACCCGTGCCCGCACCGCGGCCCAGGAGTCGTTCGCGACCCAGCCGGACCACACGAGGTCCCACAGCGCGTCGAGGACGACCAGGTCGACGACCGGCTCGTCGCGGTCGAGCCGCTCGCACAACGAGCGGAAGAACTGCGCGCCGCCGTCGGTCAGCGCCGCCACGATCCGACGGTGGACCTCGCCGGTCGGCTCGGCGCGTGCCCGCACCGCCCGAAGCGCGTCGGCCCGGTCGGCCGGGGCGAGCGCGAGGATCCCGTCCCCGTCCGTCGGCCGCGCGACGCCCCACCACACCACGTCCCCGGCGGCGACGAGTTCGTCGAGGACGGCCTCGTGCGCGTCGGCGAGTCGGGCCGGGAACACCGAGTCGACCCAGGTGCCGACCGGCAGGGCAGCCCCGGCGAGTTGGGCGACGACGTCGTAGGCGGCGTCGGCGCCGTGCCGTCCGGCCCGGGCCCCCTGCGGCACGACGTGTTGCCAGTGCGGCAGGAACGCCGCGAACCGCGTCGGCGGGACGGGTTCGACCTGCTCGCGCAGGCGGGCGACGGTGCGCCGGCGGATCCGGCGCAGCACCTCGGCGTCGACGTACTCGGTGGTCGTGCCGCTGGGCCAGAACGCGCCGCGGACGATCCGGCCGGTGCCGACGAGCCGGTCGAGGACCTCGACCACGGCGGCCACCGGCAGGCCCAGATCCGCGGCGGCGGCGTTCGGCGGGAACGGCGCGTGCGTGCGCGCGTACCGGCCGACGACGTCGCCCAACGGGTCGGCGACCGGGAGCAGATGCGCGGCCGGGATCGGGTCGACCGCTGCCGAGATCGCCGTCGCCCCGAGCGCGTCGCGCAGCCGTCCGGCGTCCTCGATGGCGGCCACCCGCGCGACCCCGGCGACGACGACGGGGTACGCCCGTCCGCCGGCCACGAGGTCGTCGAGCCAGCCCGGCTCCGCACCGCGCGCCACGGCGGCCGAGGCGGACATCGGACCCAGGACGCGCAGCGCGTCGGCGAGCTCCTCCGCGGACCCGATCGCGGTCGCCGGCGTGTGCCGCTGCAGTTCGGCCTCGATCTCGGCGAGGACCTGCGGATCGAGCAGGTCGCGCAGTTCCGGGGTCCCCAGGAGGTCGGCCAGCAGCGCGGAGTCGACGGTCAGGGCCTGGGCGCGTCGTTCGGCCAGCGGCGCGTCGGCCTCGTACAAGAACGTCGTGACGTAGTCGAACAGCAACGACTGCGCGAACGGCGACGGGTGGTCGGTGACACAGTCGTGGACATCGATCTGGCCGTCGGCGATCCGGCTGAGGACCTCGTGCAGTGCCGGCAGGTCGTAGACGTCCTGCAGGCACTCGCGCATCGCCTCGAGCACGATCGGGAAGCTGCCGTGGCCGGACGCGACCGCGAGCAGTTGGGCGGCCCGCTGCCGTTGCTGCCACAGCGGCATCCGCCGGTCCGGGCGCAGGCGCGGGAGCAGGAGGGCGCGCGCGGCGCACTCGCGGAACCGGGCCGCGAACAACGCCGACCCGCCGACCTCGGCGGTCACGAGGGCGTCGATCTCGCTCGGGTCGACGGCGATCGCGTCGAGCACCACCCGGGTCGAGGTCTCGTCCTCGGTGTCGGGCAGGCGCAGCACGATTCCGTCGTCGGCCGACATGACCGCGGCGTCGATCCCGGTCCGGTCGCGCAGGCGGGCGCCGATCGCCAACGCCCACGGCGCGTGGACGCACCCGCCGAACGGGGTGTGGACGACGATCCGCCAGTCGCCGAGCTCGTCCCGGAACCGCTCGACGACGACGGTCCGGTCGCTGGGCAGGGCTCCGGTCGCCGCTCGCTGGTCGCGCAGGTAGGCCGACAGGTTCGCCGCGGCCCGCTCGTCGAGGTCGTCCCGGTCACCGATCGCCGGCGCGCCGGTCCCGTCGGCGGCGCGCACGAACGCCCCGATCGCGCGACCGAGCTCGGCCGGCCGGCCGAGCGTGTCGCCGTGCCAGAAGGGCGGCCGGCCCGGCCGGCCCGGGGCCGGCGTGACGAGGACGCGGTCGTGGTTGATCTGGTCGATCCGCCACGACGACGCGCCGAGGGCGATGACGTCGCCCACGCGCGACTCGTAGACCATCTCCTCGTCGAGTTCGCCCACGCGCCGGCCCGCGCCGGAGCCGGTGCGGAACACCGGGAAGAGCCCGCGGTCCGGGATCGTCCCGCCGCTGGTGACGGCCAACCGCTTCGCCCCCGGCCGTGCCGTCAGGACGCCGCGGTGGCGGTCCCACACCACCCGGGGCCGCAGGTGGGCGAACTCGTCGGAGGGGTAGCGCCCGGACGCCAGGTCCAGGCAGGCGGCGAACACAGAGTCGCTCAGGTCGGCGAACGACGCGGTGCGGCGCACCAGCGCGAGCAGGTCGGCGACCGGCCAGTCGTCCATCGCGACGGCGGCGACGACCTGCTGGACGAGGACGTCCAGGGGGTTGCGCGGGATGCGGACCGGTTCGATCAGGCCCTGGCGCATCCGGTCGGCGACGACGACGGCGGTGAGGAGGTCTCCGCGGCTCTTGGGCACGACGACGGCGGTGCTCACCGCGCCGACCTGGTGCCCGGCCCGGCCGATCCGCTGCAGACCGCTGGCGACGCTCGGCGGGGTCTGGACCTGAACGACCAGGTCGACCGAACCCATGTCGATCCCCAGTTCCAGGCTGCTGGTCGCGACGACGGCGCGTAGCCGCCCGGACTTCAGGTCGGTCTCGATGCCCTCGCGCTCGGCCCGGCTGACCGAGCCGTGGTGCGCCCGCGCGAGCGGCGGATCGGCGGACCCGCCACCGCGGTCGGCCGCGATCGCGTTGATGCTCGCGGTCACCCGTTCGGCGGCGCCGCGGCTGTTGACGAAGACCAGCGTGGACCGGTGCTGCTCGACGAGGTCGACGATCCGCTCGTACGCGTGCGGCCAGATCGAACTGCGGGCGACCGGGTCGTCGGCGGACTGCGGTGCGCTCGCGCCGATGTCGGCCAGGTCCTCGACCGGGACCTCGATGCGGATCCGCCACTGCTTGTCCAGCGGCGGTGCGACGATCGTCGCGGGCCGACCGGACCGGACGAACCCGGCGACGACGTCCACCGGTGCGACGGTCGCCGACAGCGCGATGCGCCGGGCCGGTCGGGGCAGGAGCGCGTCGAGGCGCTCGAGGCTGATCGCCAGGTGGGCCCCGCGCTTCGTGCCGGCCAGTGCGTGGACCTCGTCGACGATGACGGTGTCCACCGCGCGCAACCCGTCGCGCGCCGCGGAGGTCAGCAGGAGGAACAGCGACTCCGGCGTCGTGATCCACACGTCCGGCGGTCGGCGGCGCTGGCGCGCTCGCTCGGCCGGCGGGGTGTCGCCGGTGCGCAGTCCGACCGAGATCGGCGTGCTCTCCAGACCGTCGGCGGACCGGGCGCGGACGACGCCGGCAAGCGGATCGCGCAGGTTGCGCTCGACGTCGACGGCGAGGGCCTTCAGCGGCGAGACGTACAGCACGCGGCACCGGCGCAACGGATCGACCGGTCGCGGCTGCGCGACGAGCCGGTCGATCGCGTGCAGGAACGCCGCGAGGGTCTTGCCGCTGCCGGTCGGCGCCACCACGAGGGTGTCCTCACCGCGGGCGATCGCCGCCCAGGCCTGGACCTGGGCCGGCGTGGGCGAACCGAAGCGTTCGCGCAGCCAGGCCAGCGTCGGCGCCGCGAGCGGGATCGGCGCCGGTGCGGGTCGTCGGCGGGCCATGACGTCATCCCACACCGTCCCGGTGACCGGGGCGAGGGCCGGGCGGCTCGTCGGTCGGGCTCAGGCGAGCGCGGCAGCCACGGCGAGCAGGACGAAGCCGGCGAGTTCGACCATCCCGAGCACACCGGGCCGGCGCGGGGACGTGACGACCAGCGAGCGCACGGCGAAGTAGGCGAACGGGACGACGAGCCACGCACCGCCCGGCAGCCCCCACCACCACGCGGCGCCGACGGCCAACGGCACCGATCCGAGGGCGACGAGCCGGGCGGCCCGCGCGTAGCGGGGATCGGACCGTTCGCGGATCAACGCCTTGACGTGCATCGTCGAGCCGGTCAGCAGGACGGCGACGGCGAGCACGAGGATCCACACGGGCGTCGGCCACGGCCACGGCGGCACCCAGCCGCCATCCCCGACGCCGACGGCCCACGTGACGGCGACCATCGCCGCGCACTCGACGATGAACACCGCGTCGTTCGCCAGCGCGCGGTCGTCCCGGCGTCGGGCGAAGGCGAGGTTCACCCCGAACGCGACCAGGTATCCCAGGGCGACCCACACCAGCCACGGCCGGGCCCACAGGACCGGGGCGGCGGCGGCGACCGCGATCGTCGCCCACGTCACGAGCGGGCGGGCGAAGCGTCGAGGGCGCGGATGCCGGCGCGAGTTCTCGGCGACGATCGCCAGGACGAAGTACGACGCCGGGTACACCGCGATCCACGCCGCCGCGAGCAGGACCAGCAGCGGGGTCCAGGACGTGACCGTCCAGCCGACGACCACCGGAAGGCCGAGGAACGCCCACGCGCCGTGCTGCGGCGGGAACAGCGGCGCCGATCGGACCGTCCGCGGGGGCGTCAGGACAGCAGCCATGACCCGATCCTCGCGCGCGGGCCGGCCCGGTCGCTCGTTACGGCGTCGGCAACCGGCGTCGTTCGCGGCCGGACGCCGTACGGCAGACTGTGCGCCCGTGCGCCTGACCGACTTCTGGGATCGCCTGGAGCAGGTCCACGGCCCGGCCTACGCCCGATCGTGGGCGCACGACGTCGTGCTCGCCGACCTGGGGTGCACGGTCGACGAGGCGATCGCCGCGGGTGCCGACACCAAGGACATCTGGCGCGCGGTCTGCGCGCAGGTCGATGTCCCCGGTGCGCTGCGGTGAGCGCGTCGCTGCGGTACGTCACCGTCGTCACGTACGGACGAACGGGGAGCACGGCCGTGCAGGCGGCCTTGAACGCGCTGCCCGGCGTCCTCGTCCGGGGGGAGAACTACGAGGCGCTTCGGGGGCTGCACCGGTACGTGCAGTCGATCGCGGAGACCGCCGACCGGCACCACGCCGGCCGACCGGACCATCCCTGGTTCGGGTCCGCGCGGCTGGATCCGCCCGCGGTCGTCGCCGACCTGCGCGAGCACGTCGTGCGGACCGTCCTGCGACCGCGTCGGGACACGGCCTGGATCGGGTTCAAGGAGGTCCGCTACACGCCCGGCCACTTCAGGACCTACGACGACCTGCTGGACTACCTGCTGTTCTTGGGGAAACTGTTCCCGCGGCTGGCGTACGTGGTCAACGTGCGCGACGAGGCCGCCGCCGCGCGGAGCGGTTGGTGGCCCGACGACGACGCCGCGCTGACGACCTTGGCCACGGCCCGCCGGTGGCTGACCAGCGCCGTCGCGGACCTGGAGCGGATGGTCGGCGTCGACCGCGCGGTGCTCCTGGACTACGACGCGTGGTCCGCGGATCCGGCGCCGGTGTGCGCGGCGTTCGCCCGGATCGGCCTGCCGCGGGCGGACGCGGCGGTCCGGCAGGCGCTGTCGGTGCGGCTGGCACACGGCCCGCACGACTCGCACGGCCCGCAGGGGTCGTCGACGGAGACCGGGTCGCCTACCGGGTCGCCGAGGACGGCGCCGTGACCGGGCCGGGGGCGGACGACCCGCAGGTCGACGAGGTCCTCGTCCAGCGGCGGACGATTCGCACGCTGTCGGTCGCGCAGGTCTTCAGCGGTGTCGCGACGGCGGGATCGATCCCGGCCGGCTCGCTGCTCGCCGCGTCGATCGCCGACAGCGAGGCGGTCGCCGGGCTGGCCCAGACCGCGGGAGTGCTCGGCGCCGCGGTACTCGCGCTGCCGCTGGCCCGCCTGGCGCTGACCCGCGGCCGACGGCCCTCGCTCGCGCTCGGGTACGCGATCGGCGCAGTCGGCGCGGTCGTCGTCGTCGTCAGCGGCGCGCTCGCGCTGCTGCCCGGCGTCCTGATCGGGTGCTTCCTCGTCGGCAGCGCGTCGGCGGCCGGACTGCAGGCCAGGTACGCCGCAACCGACCTGGCGCCGCTGCACCAGCGCGCCCGGGCGCTGTCGTGGGTCGTGTGGGCGGCGACGGTGGGCGCGGTGCTCGGCCCCAACCTGCTGGACGCGTCCGGGCACCTGGGCGAGCTGCTCGGCCTGCCGAAGCTGACCGGCCCCTACGTCGTCGCGGCCGTGGCGCTGGCCGTCGCCGTCGGCGCCCTGGCGGTCTTCCTGCGGCCGGACCCCTACCTGGTCGCCCTGCGGGCCCGGCACCCGGCGGGGCAGCCTGCGGCCCGGCCGCGGATCCGCGACGGGATCGAGCACCTGCGGGGACGGGCCCGGGCGATCCTGGGGATCGCGACGATCGCCGTCGGGCACCTGGTGATGGTCTCGGTCATGGTGATGACGCCGGTTCACATGGCCCATGTCGACGTCACGTTGAGCCTGATCGGCCTGGTGATCAGCGTCCACGTCGCCGGGATGTACGCGTTCTCCCCGCTCGTGGGGTGGGCGGTGGACCGCTTCGGCCGGATCGGCGTCGGTGCCGCGGGCGTCGCCATCCTGGCGGCCGCCGCGATCCTCGCCGGTCTCGCGGCGCCCGACGACGTCGTTCGCCTGGGGATCGGCCTGTTCCTCCTGGGCCTGGGGTGGTCGTGCACCCTCATCGCCGGCTCCGCGCTGGTCACGGACGAGACCGACCCGCTCGAGCGGCCCGCGGTGCAGGGCCTGTCGGACCTGGTGATGAACGGCGCCGGCGCGGTGGGCGGGATCGTCGCGGGGATCATCGTCGCGCTGGCCTCCTATTCGGCGCTGAGCCTGTCGATGCTCGTACCGTTGGCCGGACTGGCGATCGCGATGACCCGGCCGGCGTGTCGCCGCAAATCGAACACAGGTTCGGCGTAGAGTCACGCGATGTCGGCGGCGCAGTCCGGACGGCGGCTCGCAGCAGGTCGTCGGCACGGGCACTGTCCACCGGGTCGGGCGGTGTCCACAGGCCGCCGGGCGCCGACGACGAGTGTCAGGGGCACCGCATAGGTTGCCGTGAGCACGCAACACCGGTTCGGCCAGCCTCACCCGTCCGGCCCGCAGTACCCGCCCGGCCCGATCACCGACCGTCCGAAGCTAGGAGAGACCATGGCCAGCGCCGCCAACGACCGCGAGA
>CAYMNG010000077.1:11347-11831 GCA_964391765.1 uncultured Bifidobacteriaceae bacterium
GCCCTGACCCAGATCGAGCGCCAGTTCGGCAAGGGCTCGGTCATGCGCCTGGGCGAGGAGGGTCGCGCACCGGTCGAGGTGATCCCCACCGGGTCGATCGCCTTGGACGTCGCGCTCGGCATCGGCGGGTTGCCCCGCGGTCGGATCGTGGAGATCTACGGCCCGGAGAGCTCGGGAAAGACCACCGTCGCGCTGCACGCCATCGCGAACGTGCAGGCCGCCGGCGGTCTGGCCGCGTTCATCGACGCCGAGCACGCGCTCGACCCGGAGTACGCGTCCCGGCTGGGGGTCGATCTGGACAACCTCTACGTCTCCCAGCCGGACACCGGTGAGCAGGCGCTGGAGATCGCCGACACGCTCGTGCGGTCCGGCGCGATCGACCTGGTCGTCATCGACTCGGTCGCCGCTCTGGTGCCGCGGGCGGAGATCGAGGGCGAGATGGGCGACTCGCACGTCGGCCTCCAGGCGCGCCTCATGAGCCAGG
>CAYMNG010000078.1:0-11818 GCA_964391765.1 uncultured Bifidobacteriaceae bacterium
TGGCCTGGAAGTCCCACAGGTCGGTGTGCGACCAGATCTCCTCCTCGCCGGTGATCTTCCCCGTCGCCACCTCGTCGAGCAGTTCCTTGGCGCCGTTGCCGATCTGGTCGACGCCCAGGCTCAGGTCCTTCGTCCGGTCGGCGAGGGTCTGGGTGTCGGCCACGAGCCGGTCGGCGAGCGTGGTGCGCTGCGCCGAGGTCAACGCGGTGTAGCCGGTCGCCGGCGGCCACAGGTCCTTCTCGATCCGGTGCCACCCCGTCCACTCCTGACCCGGCTCGAGGTCGGCCTCGCGGGCGTCCAGGATCGGGTCGAGGTCGCCGAAGGACTCCGCGACCGGCTCGATCCGCTCCCAGTGCATGCGCGTCGGCGCGTACAGCGCCCGGGCGGTGTCGTCGTCGCCGGCGGCGTACGCGGCGGCGAACGTGCGGGTGCCGGCCAGCAGTTGCTCCACCTGGTCGTCCACGTACGCCCGGTAGTTCGCGACCGCGGCCGAGATGAGCTCGGCGTTCGGCCCGGTCGGCGTGAGGTCGGCGCCGGAGTCGGTCACCGTGAACGCGGAGCGGATCCCCTCCCCCACCATGCCCGGCTTGCACGCCAGCGTGTAACTGCCCGGAGCCGCCTGCACGACCAGGTCGCGGGACAGCCCGGGTCCGATGTTCTCGACCTCCCCGACGACCTGGAGCCCGTCGGCGCCCAGGAGGTAGAACTCCGTGACGTCGGAGCCGGAGTTGGTCACCGTGAAGCGAACCACCCCGGACGGCGCCTCCGCGGTCGAGACGGTGCACGCGGAGTCGGAACTGTCGACGGTGATCGCGGCACCGGCGGCCGCGCCGGCGTCCGCGGCGGTCGAGGCGCACCCGGCGAGCAGGAACGCGCCGATCGAGGCGTAGGCGAGACTAGGCGGTGGCAGCCGGAACATGGGACTCCTGGGACGGGCGGGTCGCCGGTCGGCGCCGCGAACGGATCACCCGGACGTACAAGAACATCGTCGGGATGAGATAGGCCCACCAGACGACGAACTCCAACCACGTCGTCGCCGGTGAGAAGTTGAACACGCCCTTGAGGACCGTGCCGTACCAACTGCTCGGCGGGATCTGGGCGCTGACGTCGAACGCCAGGGTGTTCAGCCCGGGCAGCAGCCCGGCCTCCTGCAGGTCGTGGACCCCGTAGGCCAGGACGCCGGCGGCGACGACGACGAGCGCGCCGCCGGTCCAGGCGAACAGCCGGGCCAGGTTCAGCCGCATCGCGCCGCGGTAGACGACGAAGCCGATGGCGACCGCGGTGGCCAGGCCGAGGAGGGCGCCGAGGATGGGCTCGACGGTCTGTCCGGTCGAGGTGATCCCGGCCCACAGGAACAAGGCGGTCTCCAGGCCCTCGCGCGCCACCGAGACGAAGGCCACGATCGTCAGGGCCCACGCGCCACCGGCGAGCGCCTTGTCGATCTCGCCCTCGAGGTGGCCGCGCAGTGCGTGCGAGTGCGTCGCCATCCAGAAGATCATCCAGGTGATCAGCGCGACGGCGAGGATGCTCATGACCCCGCCGAACGCCTCCTGCGACTCGAACGCGGTCAGGCCGGGGAACACGATCGCGTTGCTCGTCAGGGTGAGGAAACCGCCGACGGCGAGGGAGAGGACGACGGCCAGGCCGACGCCGGTCCACAGCCGGGCCAGCGCCCGCCGCTGGTCCAGCCGGACGAGGTAGGCGACGAGGATCGCGACGACGAGGGACGCCTCGAGCCCCTCGCGCAGGCCGATGAGGAAGTTCGCGAACACGCCCGCCCCCGGACTACGGCACGGTCGAGGTGTCGACCTGCTGGGCGAGGTAGCCGGCCGAGCCGACCTGCGCCAGTGCGGTGAGTTGGGCCTCGAACCAGTCCGCGTGCTGCTCCTCGTCGCGGACCATGTCCTCGAAGACGGCGGCGGTGCCGTGGTCGCCGAGGTCGTGGCACTCGTTCGCGGCCGCGTTGAACTGCGCGACGGCGACGACCTCGCCGCTCAGCGCGAGCCGCAGGATCTCCTCGGGCGTCTCGCCGATCGCGATGTGGTTCAGCCGCTGGAGGTTCGGGTGGCCGTCGAACATGAGGATCCGCTGGATCAGCGCGTCGCAGTCCTTCATCTCGGCGATGGACAGGTCGTAGAACGCGTGACCGAGCTTGGGGAACCCCCAGTTGTCCAGCATCCGGGCGTTCAGGAAGTAGGTGTTGACGACGGTCAGTTCCAGCGTCAGCGCTTCGTTCAGCAGGTCGACGACACGCGGGTCACGCGGCTGCATTGCTCACTCCTTCGCGTTCGCGGGCCGGTGCGCCGATCTGCAGCAGGCCGGCGAGGACGGGCACGCACCGCCCGCAACCGCCGCCGGCGCCGCAGTGCCGCCGCAGGTCGCGCAGGCTGGCGCAGCCGGCATCGACCGCGTCCGCCACGGCGGCGTCGTTGACCCGGTGGCAGTGGCAGACGATCACGATCGGCCCTCCGATTACTTAGGTGAGCCTTAGTTTACTAATCGGCGAACGTCCGTCAAGTCGACATCCGGGGTCGAGAACCGCGGGCGCCGGTCCCACCGCGCCGGTCCCACCGCGCCGGTCGCGCTAGCCTTCCGCGCGATGTCCACAACCGATCCGGACGGATCGCACCGATGACCCGGGTCGTCGTCGTCCACCCGTTCGTGCAGGCGTATCGGCGAGCCCTGTACGAGGCCCTGGCCCGCCGCCTCGCCGAGGACGGCCGCGAGTTGACGGTCGTGTGGAACACCCCGCCACCGCGGGTCGCCGGCCGGCAGGATTCGGTCACGGCGAGTTGGACGCGTTCGGCGCCGACCCGGTGGATCACCGTCGGCGGGCGTGACATCGGCTACCGGCGACTGGGCGGCCTGCACCTGGACCCGACGGACCTGGTGATCGTCGAGCAGGCCCTGAAGAACATCGAGACGTACCGACTCCTCCTGCCCCGCAAGGCGAACCCGCGGGTCGCGATGTGGGGGCACGGACGCACGTACTCCGTGTCGCAACCCGAGCCGATCGCCTGGCTCAAGCAGTGGCTGACCCGACGCTCGCAGTGGTTCTTCGCCTACACCGACGCCGGGGCTCGGCACGTGGTCGAGCACGGCTTCCCGGCCGACCGGGTCACGGTCGTCACCAACACGATCGACACCGACGGCCTGCGGCGCGACCTGGCGGCCGTCGACCCGTCGCAGGTCGCGGACTTCGCCCGGACGCAGCGGCTGAACCCGGGCCGGACGGCGTTGTTCCTCGGCGGTGTCGACGACGCCAAGGGCATCGGCTTCCTGCTCGCCGCCGCCGAGCGTGCCGCGCGCTTGATGCCCGGCTTCGTGCTCCTGGTCGGCGGCACCGAGGATCTGGCCCATCAGGTCGCGGCGGTCGAGCGCGCTGGCGGGCCGGTCCGCCTGCTCGGCCGACTCGACGGCCGGCACAAGGCGCTCGCCCTGGCGACCTGCGACGTGTTGGCGGTGCCGCAGTGGGTCGGACTGGTCGCCGTCGACTCGCTGGTCGCGGGGCGACCGATCGTCTCCACCGTGCACCCGTCACACGCGCCCGAGGCCGAGTACCTGACCGACGGCACCACGTGGCTGCGCGCGCGCCACGACGTGGACAGCTACGCCCACGCGCTGGTCGGGCTGCTGTCCGACGACGACCGGCGCACCGCGATGCGCTCGGCCTGCCGGACGGCGTCGGCGGACTACTCCCTTAACCGGACGGCGGACGCGTTCGCCGACGGGATCGCCCGGTGGGAGAAGTCCGGTGGCTGAGCCGGACCGGCCGGACGTGACGATCGTCATCGCGGTGCGCAACGGCGAGCGGACGATCGAGCGCGCGGTGGCGGGCGCGGCGCACCAGGCCCACGACCTGCGCGTGCGCGACGGTCGCAGCGTCCAGATCGCGGTCGTCGACGACGCCTCGACCGACACGACCGCGCTGCTCGCGCAGCGCGCCGTCGACCGGTACGACGTGCCGGGTGTGGTGATCCGGCGCACGACCAGGGGCGGACCCAACGCCAGCCGCAACGACGGGCTGCGCGCGACGAGCGGTCGGATCGTCGTGCTACTCGACGGTGACGACGAACCCCTCCCCGGCTGGTTGGACCGGCTGACGTCGGCGATCACCGACGACGCGTGCCTCGCCGGCGGGACCTACGTCGTCCCGGGACGACACGGTCGGTCCGCGCAGATCCTGGCGAGCACCCGGCAGGCGTTCGGATACGCGTACGCCGTCGGTGGCGCGCTGGCGACGACCCGGGACCTCTTGGACCGCGTCGGCGGGTTCGACGAGTCGATCACCCGCGGCGGAACCGAACTGGAGCTGTGCGTCCGGGCACAGCGTCACCACGGTGCGCGGATCGTCCCGGTCGACGACGCCCGGGTCCTGCATCGGGTGCCGGCGTCGATCAGCGGCCGGGCCCGGCAGCACTACGCGCGCGAGCAGGGCCACCAGCAACTGCTGCGCCGCCTGGCGGCCGCCGGGGTGCCGGCGCCGGCCCGCACCGCGGCGTCCGCGAGCTGGTCGAGCCGGGCCGCGACGTCGGGCGGCTGGCACCTGCTGGCCGCCGAGGTCGCCGGTCGGGCCACCGGTCGCGTCGTGTTCTCGCGACGACGGTCAGTCGAAGAACCCGGCCGCGAGGGACAGTTCGGTCGCGACGAGCCCGCGTAGAGCCCGCCAGCCGGTCCCGGGCGTGCGGTGCCAGACGCGGAGGGCGGAGTCCAAGAACCGGTCGTGGAACACCCGACGGGCCCGCAGCCGGTCCACGCTGTCGTCGACGAGCGACCGGAAGGATGCGTTGTCCCGATAGTCCGAGCACCAGCAGTGATCGGCGGCCGGCCGGACCGGGCCGAGGTCCGACTCCTCACGCGGCGGCGCATTCTCGGACAGCCATCGTCGCTGCACCTGCCGTGCGGGCTCAAGCCCATCCCAACTCGCCAGCTCCGGGAACCACGGTGAGTACTTCCTGGCGAGCAGGTCCAGCCAGCGGCGCCGGCCGACGAGCTCGGGTAGTGAGCGCGACAGCCAGAAGCCGCGCCAGCGTTCGTCGTCGAATGGCAGTACCACGTGTCGGGTCTTCGTCGAGCTTGGCCGGATCCGTTGCCGTTGCCGCAGCGACGTCAGTTGCGCAGCCCACGGCACACGACCAGGCCACGGGCGTTCTGGGAGTAGCCCTACGACCGACCGGTCGCCCAGTGCCGCCTGGAAGCCGAACACGTCCTGCAGCATCGCGAACGCGCGGAGCTCTTCCGACCAGGAGCCCTGAGGTCGGGCCCGGCTTCCGGTCAACGGCCCGTTGGCATACCCGTGCACGAGCGTGTGCGGGCCGAACTCGGAGTCGAGAAGAGGCTGGACGACACTGCGCGGAGACAGCAACCGGTCGCTCTGCCCAGCCAGTTCCGCGACCAGCGACTCGCGCTGCCACTCCAGACCCCGTGCGTCGTACCACCGCACATCGGCCCCCTGCGCGGGGCCGACCATCGAAACGGTGTCGAAGTCGACCGATCCGGGCCGACCGTACGTTGCCGCTCGTAGGCTTCGTCCCGGCCACGCGGCCGCGATGGCTCGGGAGTCATGGCCTCCCGACAGACTCAGGACTATCGGCCGGTCAGTCGGAACGCACGCCAATGCGTCACGGACGACCTCGACAAGCAAGTCGGACAGGTAGTCGTCCTGGTCGACGGTCGATGCCGTCGCCCAACTGCCCGCGTCGGCGGACTGCCACTGCGCCATCGCTGCGTCGAGCCGCTCGAGCTCGGCCAGCGCGACATCCTCGGCGAAGACGAATCCGAACGCCAACCATTGGGCGAAGGCCCGGCTGGTCGCCAGGCGCTCATCGCGGACCACCGGCGTCGGACGCCGGACAAGGCCTCGCATTCGGATCATTGCGGAACGTGCCGGAACGGCTTGGTCAAGGCGTACTTCGACCGCGGCGTCAGTTTCGCGCTCACCCGAGTGCGTGCCGCACGCAACCGTGGTCGCAGGCCAGACGCGGCCGTCGACACCAGCGCGTCGAGCGTCCGCGCGGTCAGTTCTGCCAGCCGATCGTGGTCAACGAGGCACACCTCGTCGATCCGCTCGTATCTCTCCAGGTCAGGCAACGGCGAGCCGTCGTCGACCGGGTAGCGCACACCTGGCACCTCGAAGCCGTATCGGTCGCGCAGCCAGTCCAATTCCGTCGACGACCGCAGGACTTCCTCCCGGACCTCGGGCCGCAACGACTCGGGCACGGACCGTGGAACCGCGGCGTCCAACTCGCGCAGCAACTGTCGCGCCACCTGCGGTCGACCGGCGTTGTACCCGATGGTCTCCGGCGCGATGTGCTGGCGATAGGCCAGAAGGATGGCTGTGGCCTCCGTGGACAGCGACTCGTTGCTGACCGTCCTTGGCACGACGTCCGGGGCGATCCGCGGATCGACGGCGAACAGGAAGTCCGCCACGATGTCACCGTTGACCAGAGCCGACCGGTCGTACGGTCGCAGAGTCGCGGGTCGCCCGAAGCCGGTCTCGACGGACTCCAGGAACGCGCGGACGTTCAACGCTCGCGGTGCGGTGAAGACCCCGCGTGACTTCGCCGCTTGACGAACCGCTGATTGGTAGCGGTCGGCGGGGTTGCGGATGTACAGGAGCAGTTCGACGTCGTCGCTGAGTTGACCAAGCAGGTCCCGCATGCGGACAGCCTCGTCAACCGTCCGGATGGAACTGAACGTCTCCGCGCTGAGCACCAGCACGTCCGCGCGCGCTTGGGCAGCTTCGCGACAGATACTCGACCAGGTCCGTGTCGCTCGCGTCGCGAGCTCGCCCGGTGAGCGCCGACGTAGTCCTTCGTGGGTCAGGTGCGTGGTCAGGTGTTCGGGTGCGATGAACAGCGGAGCGATCGCCTTCTGTGTCTGGACGGATGGCCTTCCTCCCAACGGGTAGCAGACACCGCTGCGACGGAGCGCCCGCCGGGCCAGGTACAACGATACCGGCGGGGCCCGACGGCAAGCGGCCAGAACGGGGCGAGCCCGTCGTGCGGATGGAAGACCCACGGGGCGACCGACCCGACCGCACTCTCCGCCGAGGCGAGAGCTGATCGACCCGGCTCGCGGATCGACCGACCCACCGCTGCGAGCGCCAGGTCGCGCCGCGGGTCGAACGCCTCCTGCTGCGCGAACGGCCAGCCATCGCCGTCCTGCATCGCCAAGTACCAATCGATGCCACGGGCGATCGGCCCGCCCGGCGCACCATCAGCCGCGTGCCAAAGACCGTGGCGACCCGATTCGGATACTCGGGCCAGGTTCGCCCAACTCGCCAGGTTGAAGGCGCAGTAGTGGCGCGCTTGCGTCCTCCGCAACTCCTCCGGTTGTCCGCCGATGCTGTCGAACTGCGCACCGATCCGCCCGCTGGCTCGAAGGCAAGCATCCGCGAACTCCCCGCCGTCGGCCAGATAGGCACAAATGGCCATGACCTGAAGGTCGTAACAGGTGCCGTGGTTGTTCGTCGCCTGGCACTCTCGTTGTCCCTGGTCGCTGGTCCGCAGCCAGCGAAGGTAGTCGTCGAGCCATTCCGCGAGCCGACTCGAGTCACCGGGCGTCAGGCTCGACGAGCGTTCCAGCAGTCGCACAGCGTCGAGGAAGTAGTACAGGTCCTTCATCTCGATGATGCCCGAAGGCTGGCCGGCGTCACCGTCGTGACCGCGCCGGACCTGGGCGTAGCGAAGATGCGGCGTCATCGCCGTCGCCTCATCGAGGAACCAGGTTCGGACGTGGCCCGAAGCGTGCTGCGAGAACCTGCTCTCGCCCGTCACCCGCCAGGCAAGGGCGAGTGCGGTCACATCGCTCAGCAACTGATGGAGCCGTGTACGGTCGAACTGCGCGCTGGCCGCAGAGAACATCTGCGTCCCTGGCACCCGTCGACCATCGCGATTCACGTACGGCAGTCCGTCACGGCGATGCGGGTCCGGCCACCAGTAGGGGGCCGGGTGCCAGTAGTCGTGCGGGTCACCGCTGGGCGGCAGCGTTGTCTTGTCCGTGACCGCGTATGGTCCGCGCCGCGTGGCCGATTCCGCCTCGCGGAGGATCGCCGCACGCGCAGCCGGCAGGTTCCCGTCCGCAACCGCGGCGAGGAGTGCCTCGTCGTAGAACGCAAGTTCTCCTGATCGCCACGCATCGCAGGCAATCTGACCGTCCAACGTGCGCAGGTGCGCCACGAGTGCCGCGTCGCGAGCCAGGCCACGGTCGCGCAATCCGGCGGTGCCTGGGGTGTCCGGGACGTGGCTGCCGGATGCGAGGCGCACGACATGCCCGGCGATCTGGAAGCGGCCGTGGTCGCCTGCCGGGCGCGGGAAGGCTGCATCCCACTGATCACGCGGCCAGTGTGCCCACGGTCCGGGGACACCCAGGCGCCACAGCAGGTCAACCTTCGGTCGGCGACCGTAGGGCTGCTCCTCGTCGAACCGCTCGACGGCATCGGATCGGAACGCCAGCTGCGGCTCCTCTTCCGGTGCCGGGAGGGCCGCGCCGGCAAGCAGCATCCCGTTGTCCGCGACGCGGCTCATGGGTACGGCCACATACGGCACGTGCGGCCGCTCAAGGACGGCCTCGTGCAGGCTCGTCCAGCCCTCTGAAGTGAAGAATGTGCTGCCGTCGAAGGGAAGAACCCACGTGGCCCGGCGTCTTCCGTCGGCGAGCGCGGCGTTCCTCGCACCGTTGTTGTTCATCGCGTACACGTTCTTGCGGCGGTACGCGGCGCTGGTCGCCCGCGCCCGCAGTTCCTCGCGCAACAACCCGAACTGCGACGTGGTCAGAAAGTCGACCCGAGGCAGCCGACCGAACTCGAACGGCGCGGTCCCGTAGGCCGCCCACTCGAACGGGATCCGCAGCACCTCCTGGTTCTCCGCAGCCAGCAACGCCGCCAGTTGCTCCTCCTGGGCCGGATCGGCTATCCGGTTCAACACCCACCGCTTCTCGCAGTCCGCCAGCGGGGGCTCGTGCTCCAGGATGAAGCGAACGTTGTCCAGGGTCTGGCCCACCCGGTGCCGGGGCGGCAGGTCGTTGCCGAGAATGCGGTACAGGACGAATCGGATCGGCTGCGCCGCGAGGTCCGACGCGCGGTACTCCTCGATCAGCCGCTGCTCGTCCTGCGCGGTGAGCCCGCGAGCAGCGGCGGGCGGCGAACCACTCGGGTCGATCCGGTTCTCGCGGAGGAACCGCCGCACCCGCCGACCCGCCGGGCCGACGACCGGCCAGGTCGCGGCAGTGGCCCGCACCGCCCGCACCGCCCGCAGCGGACCCGTCGCCCCGGGGACCGGGGACCGGGGTGCGGACCGCGCGCCGCGGCCACCGGTCATCTCCTTCAGCCGTTCGACCTGCGCGGACAGTTGAGCGATCCGGCTGTCCCGTCGGCCCACCTCGTCGGCCAGCGTCGCCGCCCGGGCCAGCGCGTCGGCGTACGTCTCCTCCCGCCAGGTGAGCAGCCGCATCGCCAGCGCCACCGTCGCGGCCTGACCGCCCGGATCGACCCCGCCCCCCCCCAGGGCCGCGAGCCAGTCGCGCGCGGCTGCCAGCCCTCTCCCCTCGGCGGCCGCGGCCTCCCACAGCGGGACGCCGCGCTGCTGCCCGACCCGGGCGAGCATCGCCATCGCGACGAACGCGAACGCCGTGTAGTCCGCCGGGTTCTCGCGAATGCGCTCGGCCGGCAGCGCGCCGTCCGCTTCGACCTGGCGGGCCAGGAGCGCGCCGGCGTCGGTCAGCGCCGCGGCCAGGACACGCTCGTCGCCAACGAGATCGGCGAGGACCGCGCGTTCGAGCAGGCACCACGCGGCCACGTTGTTGCCCGCGGCCGCTGCGGCCCGCGCCTCGGGGCTGTCGTGCAGCCACGCGAGCAGGTCGGCGAACCAGCCGCGCATCGCCGACTCGTCCTCCGCGGCGAGCACCCCGCACGAGCGCAGGAGCCGGAACGCCTCGGCGACGGGGAGCATCCGCCGCGCGTCGACGACGGCCGGCGGGCGCAGGCTCGCCCGCCCGGGCACGACCTGCGCGTACGCGAAGTGCGGCGTCTGCCGGGTCACGGGGTCGATCAGCCACCCGCGCAGTCGGTCCGCCGCCTCCGTCAGCCACGCGGCGTCGGCCAGCAGGTACCCGCACACGGCGAGCGCGAGGACCCCGTCGCTGAACCGCGCCAGCCGACCCGCGTCGAAGTCCTCGGAGCGGCATTCGGGGTTCGT
Organism: uncultured Bifidobacteriaceae bacterium; assembly: GCA_964391765.1. GTDB lineage: Bacteria > Actinomycetota > Actinomycetes > S36-B12 > S36-B12 > UBA10649. The sequence goes on from CAYMNG010000078.1 coordinate 10,197, forward strand.
CACGCCGTCCCGACGCTCGTACGGCAGCCCGTCGGCGGCGGCGGGGTTCGGCCACCAGTAGCGCGCACGGCTCACGTAGTCGTGGACGTCCTCGCTCGGGCCCGGGGCCGGCTTGTCGACCACGTACGACGGCCGCGCGGCCCGCGCCGCCTGCCCCAGCGCCCGGATCGCCGCAGCCAGGTCCCGTGCCCGCTCGGGGTCCTCGGCCCGCTCGGGGTCCTCGGCCAACGTGCGCCGGATCGCGACCAGTTGGGCACCGTCCAGCAGCACCGTGTCCGGCGGGGGCTCGCCGTCGGGCTCGGCCGGTGCGCCGGATCGCACCGGCGGCCAGCCCGGCCAGGCCCGACCCAGCAGGCCGGCGTCGGCGACCAGGGCGGTCAGCGCGTCCTCGAGCGAGGGCGGGCGGACGGGCGCCGGATCGATCACCGGCGCAGTCTGGCAGGTCACCCATCGGCACCGAACGCCGTCGGTCACCGCCCCGCGGTGAACTCCAGGCGCGCGCGCACCGGGTTGTGGTCGCTGGCGCGCAGGTCGTCGACGAACCGCCCGTCCGCGGTCAGCCAGACGACGACCTGGTACGCGCGGGCGACGACGTCGGCACCGCGGAACAGGACGTAGTCGACCCGGCTCGCGACCCCCGACGGGTTGCGGATCGGTCCGGTCGGCCAGCCGGTCCGCGATCGCGGGGAGTAGTTCGTCGAGTTGATCCCGGCGTTGCGACGGCGGGGTGCGTTCCACGCGTCCTGCCATCCCTCGGCCCGCAGCTGCGCCTGTGCGCCGTCGGGCTGGCGGCGATCGAAGGAGTTCAGGTCGCCGAGGAGGACGACGGGAGTGGGCCCGAGGCCGACCCGGGCGGTGAGCGCGTCGGCCCAGCGACCCAGCCCCTGCCCGACCACGCGGCGGTCCGCCTCCGTGACCGGATCCGACTGCGGCGCAAGATGGATCGCCACGGCGAGGAACACCGGTCCGCCGGCGCGTGGGCGCAGGAAGGCCCACGCGACCTCGCGGCCCTCGCTGAGCGGGCTCAGGCCGGTGGCGATGTCCCGCTGGGCGCCGTAGCCCGCGGCGGCGGAGCCGTCGACCGCGCGGACCGGCACCACGGTCGCCGCCCGGTACAGCAGCCGGGCCGTGTGCACGCAGCGCGCCACCCGGCAGGTGTCGTTGCGCACGGGGACGTGCGGCGCGGCGAACCCCGCCGGCCGGACGAGGGCCTGGATGTCGGCCCACTGCGTCGTCGCGTGGCCGACCGGCTGGTCGGTCGCCTCCTGCAGGCCGACGACGTCGGCGCCCAGCGCGCCGACCACGTTCGCCAGCCGACCGCGCCGAACCGACCACGGCGGTGCGGCGTCACCGCAGTCGAGCTTGCACACGTTGTAGGTGGCGAACGTCAGCGCGGCCCTCGTGTCGGTCGTCGCATCGGTGGCCGTGCTGGTCGTCGTGCCGGTCGTCGTGCCGGTCGTCGTGCCGGTCGTCGTCGCCCAGGCCGGCGGGCCGACGAGCGACCCGAGCACCGTGAGCGCCGTCAGGGCGACGGCGCCAACGAACCGGCCTGTGCGCACCGGGTCACCCTAATGGGACTGCATCGTTCTGGATCTGCCCCAGACTGGTGTCCGAGCCGCCAG
>CAYMNG010000079.1:0-2440 GCA_964391765.1 uncultured Bifidobacteriaceae bacterium
CCGGCCGGACCGCGGCCGACCACGCGGGCACGGACCGGGCCGAGAACGTCCTGATCGTCGATCTGATGCGCAACGACCTGTCGCGGATCTGCGTCACCGGATCGGTCGTCGTCCCGGACCTGCTGCGGGTCGAGGAGCACCCGGGCCTGGTCCACCTGGTCTCCGACGTCGTCGGTCGGCTGCGGCCGGACGTCGGCTGGCCGCAGGTCGTCGCCGCGACGTTCCCGCCCGGATCGGTGACCGGAGCGCCGAAGTCGACGGCACTGACGACGATCGCCGACACCGAGCCCGTCCCGCGCGGGCCGTACTGTGGCGCGATCGGCTGGGTCGACGCCGACACCGGCGAGGCGGAGCTCGCGGTCGCCATCCGCACGTTCTGGCAGTCCGGTGACCGGCTGCACTTCGGCACCGGCGCGGGCATCACCTGGGGTTCGGACCCGCGGCGTGAGTGGGCGGAGACCGAGCTCAAGGCCGAGCGCCTGCTGCGGGTCGCGGCCGGACCGTGGCCACCGACCGGCACGCCGAGGCGAGGGGAGAACCGATGACGGTGGGGGAGGACCGATGAGGGTGTGGGTCGGGACCCGGACGGCCGGGTCGCTGCGCGACGAGGCCGACGCGCGGGTCAGCGTCCTCGATCACGGGTTCACCGTCGCCGACGGGGTCTTCGAGACGATGAAGGTGACCGCCGACGGGCCGTTCGCCCTGACCCGGCACCTGCGCCGGCTGACGGCGTCCGCGGCGGCGATCGGGCTGCCCGCGCCGGACGACGCGACCGTCCGCCGGGCGGTGACCGACGTCCTCGCCGGACGACCCGTCGACGGCCGGCTGCGGATCACGTACACCGCGGGGCGTGCCCCCCTGGGCAGTGAGCGCGGCGCGGAGAGCCCGACGCTGGTCGTCGCCTGCGCGCCGACGCGGCCGTGGCCGGCGACGCCGCCGGCGATCACCGTGCCGTGGACCCGGAACGAACGGTCACCGCTGACCGGGGTGAAGAGCACCTCGTACGGGGAGAACGTCGTCGCGCTGGCCCGGGCCCACGCCGCCGGCGTCTCCGAGGCCGTGTTCGCGAACACCCGGGGGGACCTGTGCGAGGGGACCGGGACGAACGTGTTCGTCGTCGTCGCCGGCCGGGTGCTGACGCCGACCCTGGGCAGCGGTTGCCTGCCCGGGATCACCCGCGAACTGGTGCTGGACTGGTTCGGCGCGGTCGAGGCCGACCTCCCGCTGCGGGTGCTCGCGGAGGCGGACGAGGTCTTCCTCACCTCGTCGACGCGAGACGTCCACCCGGTCGTACGGATCGACGGACGCACCTGGCCGTGCGGCGGTCCGGTCAGCACCCGGCTGCGCGCGGAGTTCGCGGCCCGGGCCGCCGACGACATCGACCCCTGAGATCACGCTCGCCGCGGTGGGCGACGCGATCGCAGGGGTCGATGCGGGTCAGGTCGGACTACCGCACGCGGTACGTCCGGTTGACGACCATGCGGTTCCACTGGCCGGGGACCGCGTTCGCGACGGCCCGGACGTTGCACTCGCCGTTACGGACCGCACGCAGCCGAACCGAGCCGTTCGCCGGGAACGTCAACTGGCACGAGCGGGCACCGCTGGTGACGCGCCACGTCATCGCCTGGCCGGCGTTGGTGCGGTTGCGGTTCGCCGGGGCCAGGGTGAGGGTCGAGTTGCGGTTGACCCGACGCGAGGACGGGATCGTCGCGACCGGTGTCTGCGTCCCCGGCACGAGGTTCACGGTGTACACGACGATGGTCTTCGCGTAGCCGTTGCCGCCGATGCTCGTGGCGGTCAGGCGGCACTGGCCCGAGCCCTGGGTCGCGGTCAGGGTCATCCCCGACAGCGCGCACGGGCCGGGCTCGGTCAGCGTGACCGGGGAACCCGACGCCGTCGTCGCGGTGAACGTCAGGCTCGTGCCGTTCGGCATCGTGTAGACGCCCGCCGGGGACCACGCGCCCTGGCCGACCGGGGCCAACGTGATGACGTCCGAGCGTGCCGGCTCGGTGCCGACGGTGAGGACGTCCTGCGCCGTCCCGGTCACGCCGCCGTTGCCGGTCCAGCGCGCGTTGACGGTGTACTGGCCGGGGGCCGGCGGCACCCAGCGGGCCTGGGCCTGGCCGTTGGCGCCCACGGGCACGTTGGCGGCGATGACGCTGCCGTTGATCGTGAACGTCACGGTCCCCGACGGCGGCACGACGCTGACGACGGCGGTCAGGACAGCGGTCTCGCCGACCGAGAATCCCGGCGGATTGGCGAGGTAGACCTTCACGCCGGTGGACGTGACCTGCGTGGTGTCGGGCGCGCTGACGCAGCTGTTACCGCACGTGGTGTTCGCCGTCGGCATCCCGGCGTTCGTCGGGGTGTACGTCGCGATGAGCGACTGCGCGCCGAGGACGGCCGGCGTCCACTGGATCTGGACGGTCGCCGGGATCGC
>CAYMNG010000079.1:2450-3175 GCA_964391765.1 uncultured Bifidobacteriaceae bacterium
CATTCATGGACACAACCGCGTAATTCTGGCCGACGGTGAAATGATCCCTCCCCGCGAAAAAGGGGCCCGAGGCGATCACGTCGAAGACGTCCGGCGCGGCGGTGCCGCTGAACTTCAGACGGGCGCCGCCGACGATCGAGAACTGGATCGTTCCCTGCGGGGAGAACTGGGCGCCGTTGTTCGCCGTCACCGACGCGGTGACCGGTGTGGCGACGCCGATCTGCGTCGCGTTCGCGACCGTGATGCGCGTGGTCGTCGGCACCGCGGCGATCTGGGTGCGAACGGCGTTCGACGAGGCGGTACCGATGGCCGCGGAGATGTACGACACCCCGACGTTCTGCGGCACCCACTGGAACGTGTACTGCGACGCCTGACCGACGCAGCGGGCGAACGTCGCCTGACCGAGGGTCTGGGTGCCGGAGTTCGTCGCCAGGACGGACACCGGTGGGGGCAGGACGGATCCGCAGGGGGCGCCGTCGACGGCCGAGGTGATGACCATCGACTGGGCGACACCGACCATTCCGTTCGCCGCGACGCCGGTCAGCGAAACCGAGTCGGCGGCGGCCGGTGGTGCCGAGACGACGACCAGCAGGCCGGCGCCCAGGACGGCGGCCGTACCGGCGGCGGCCGCGCGCCTGGTCAGGCGCGCGATGGGGATTGCGGTCACGATGGCTTCCTCACTTCTGTCGTTGGTAGCCCGACGGTAGCCCGTCCGGCTCGGGTGA
>CAYMNG010000079.1:3249-10771 GCA_964391765.1 uncultured Bifidobacteriaceae bacterium
CACTGACCGGACACACCCGGGGCGGACGCCTTCACGGTGCACTTGCCCTTGGCCTTGATCTTGACCTTGACCGATCCGTCGGACGGGAAGGACAGCACGCAGACGGAGTTCTTCCCCGCGGTGATCTTCCAACTGATCGGCTTGCCGATGTTGGTCTTGTCCTGCGACGGCTTCGCCAACGTCAGGGTCTTGCCGACGTTCACCTTGCCGGACGCGGGTGCGGCAAGCTTCGCGGTCTGGTTCCCGGGGATGAGGTTCACCGTGACGGCGCTGCTCACCGGGCCGTAGCCGTTGCCGCCCGGGCTGGCGGCGGAGACCTGACAGGTGCCGGTGCCGGAGTTGGCGCTGAAGTTGCCCTGCGAGATCGTGCACGGACCGGTCGCGGCATACGACAACTGTGCGCCGGACGCGGTCGAGGACGTGAACGTCAGCTTGGTGCCGTTGGCGACGGTGTAGGCCGAGCCGGGCACCAGCGTCGTGCCGGTCGAGGTCACGATGAGGATCTGGTCGGACTGCGCCGGCGCGGCGGCGACCGGCACCGTCTCCTGGGACGTCCCCGTCTGCCCGCTCGAGCCGGTCCACACCGCGCCCAGGGTGAACGTCCCGGCGGCCGGCGGCGTCCAGGTCGCCGACGCCTGACCGGCGGCGGTCACCGGGACGTTCGTGGCGAACGGCGCGCCGTTGGCGGTGAACGTCACCAGGCCCGACGACGGGACCGCGCTGACGATCGCCGTGACCGTGCTGGGGATCCCGGCCGCCATCGCCGGCGGGTTGGCCAGGTACATGTTCACCCCCGAGGTCGTCACGGACACGACGTCGGGGACGCTCGTGCAGCTCGCCCCGCACGTCGTGTTCGCGTTGGGCGTGCCGGCGCCGGCCGGCTGGTAGGTCGCGACGACCGAGATCGCGCCGACCGTCGCCGGCGTCCACGCGATGCTGGCGACGGCGGGGATCGCGCCGTTCAAGGCGACCGGAGCGCCGATCGGCCCGCCGCCGAGGATCGAGAACTGCACCGTCCCCGGTGCGGAGAACGTCCCGCCGTTCGCCGCCGAGACCGTCGCCGTCAGCGTCGTCGGCGCACCGACCTTGGCGGTGTTCGCGGCCGCGACCGTCGTCGTCGTCGAGCCGGGGCTGATCGCCGAGCGGTACGACGACGACTGGCTGCCGTCGGACGCCTGGGCGTACACGTACCAGACCGTCGCGGAGCTCGGCGCCCACGGGTACAGGTACTGGAACGCACTGCCGACGCACTTCTGGAACGTCGCCTGACCCAGGCGGGTGGTGGTGTTGTTCGCGTTGCCGTAGACGTAGACCGGGCCGGGCAGGACCGATCCGCACGCCGACCCGTTCGCGAGGGCCGTCGTGACGGTGAGGTACTGGTTCACCCCGAGCGACCCGTTCGCCTGGACCCCGGTCAACGCGACGTCGAACTGGCCGGCCGCCTGCGCCGGCGTCGCGGCCGCGAGGCCGGCCCCGAGCATGGCCGCGACGGCGAGGGTCGCACCCGCCGCGCGGTGGGCGACCCGGGACGACGCGGGTGTGGTGGGCCGTATGGGCATCGCCATGGGCTCCCCTTCGGTGGACGCACGTCTTGGGTGGACGCGCAGACGGATGCGTATCGGCGACGGTAGTCCTGTGTGGCCCCGTGGTCGGCCGCACACGCCGACGCCGCTGGGATAGACTGCTCGGGCTTCGGGCGATTGGCTCAGTGGTAGAGCACTCGCTTCACACGCGAGGGGTCACTGGTTCGAACCCAGTATCGCCCACCGAGGTCGACGGCCGTGGTGTCGTCGCCGCGCGGTGGCCGGATCACGGTCGCGTTCACGAACCGACTCCGAAGGAGGCCACCGGTGGCGACAACCGCCCTGGACGTGCTCGGCGGCGACCGTACGGTGGTCGTCGCGCGGATCAACGGCGAGTTGCGCGACCTGGCCACGCCGGTCACCGACGACGACGTCGTCGAGGGCGTGGGCATCGACACCCCCGAGGGCCTGGCGGTCCTGCGCCACTCCGCCGCGCACGTTCTCGCGCAGGCGGTCCAGCAGGCGTTCCCGGAGGCCCGCCTGGGCGTCGGCCCGCCGATCACGGACGGGTTCTACTACGACTTCGACGTCCCCGAGCCGTTCACCCCCGAGCACCTGGTCGACCTCGAGAAGCGCATGGTCGCGATCATCAAGTCCGGCCAGCGGTTCGTGCGGCGCGTCGTCGCCGACGACGAGGCGCGCCGGGAACTGGCCGCCGAGCCGTACAAGCTGCGCCTGCTGGGCAGCGAGGGCGGCGCGGAGGTCATGGAGGTCGGCGGCGCGGAGCTGACGATCTACGAGAACGTCGACCGCGACGGGGTGCGGTGCTGGCAGGACCTGTGCCGGGGCCCGCACGTGCCCGACACCCGGTACATCCCGGCGAACGCGGTCAAGCTCATGCGCACGTCGGCGGCCTACTGGCTGGGCGACCAGGCCAACGAGCAGTTGCAGCGCATCTACGGCACGGCCGTCGAAGGACGCGCTGAAGTCCCATCTGACCTTCCTGGCCGAGGCCGAGCGTCGCGACCACCGCCGGCTCGGGGCCGAGCTCGACCTGTTCAGCTTCCCCGAGTCGATCGGGTCCGGCCTGGCGGTGTTTCATCCCAAGGGCGGTGCGGTCCGCACGGTCATGGAGGAGTACTCCCGGCGGCGGCACGCGGAGTCCGGGTACGAGTTCGTCAACACGCCGCACATCACCAAGGCCGCGCTCTACGAGACCTCGGGCCACCTGGACTGGTACGCCGACGGCATGTACCCGCCGATGCACCTGGACGCGCAGGTCGACGCGGACGGCACGGTTCGCCGCCAGGGTGCCGACTACTACCTCAAGCCGATGAACTGCCCGATGCACAACCTGATCTTCGACGCGCGGGGTCGCTCGTACCGTGAACTCCCGCTGCGGCTGTTCGAGTTCGGCACGGTGTACCGGTACGAGAAGTCCGGTGTCGTGCAGGGCCTGACGCGCGCGCGCGGGTTCACGCAGGACGACGCGCACATCTTCTGCACCCGTGAGCAGATGGCCGACGAGCTCGACAGTCTGCTGACCTTCGTGCTGGACCTGCTGCGCGACTACGGCCTGGACGACTTCTACCTCGAACTGTCCACCCGGGACCCGGACAAGTGCGTCGGTACCGACGCGGACTGGGCCGAGGCGACCGCGACCTTGGCGCAGGTCGCCGCCCGCCGCAGCCTCGAGCTGGTCCTCGACGAGGGCGGGGCGGCGTTCTACGGCCCCAAGATCTCGGTCCAGGCCCGGGACGCGATCGGCCGCACCTGGCAGATGTCCACGATCCAGCTGGACTTCAACCTGCCCGAGCTCTTCGCGCTGGAGTACCAGGCCGCCGACGGCACCCGACAGCGCCCGGTCATGATCCACCGCGCCCTCTTCGGCTCGGTCGAGCGGTTCTTCGCCGTCCTGCTGGAGCACTACGCCGGTGCGTTCCCGCCCTGGCTCGCGCCGGTCCAGGTCGTCGGCATCCCCGTCACCGACGGGCACGTGGAGTACCTGCGCGCGGTCGCTTCGCGACTGCGCGCGGCGGGTGTGCGGGTCGAGGTGGACTCCGCGGACGATCGGATGGCGAAGAAGATCCGCAACGCCCAGCGGGCGAAGGTGCCGTACATGCTGATCGCCGGTGACGACGACGTCGCCGCCGGGGCGGTCTCGTTCCGTTACCGCGACGGCACCCAGAAGAACGGCGTCGCGCTGGACGACGCCGTCGCCGAGATCCTCGCCGCGATCGACTCGCGCGAGCAGGTGTAGCCGATGGCCGACGCCTGGGAACGGCTCTACACCCCGCACCGACTGGACTACCTGCAAGGTGAGGGCAAGCCCGCCGATCACGAGGCCGGGCAGCACTGCCCGTTCTGCCGGGCGCCGAACCTCGACGACGACGAGGGACTGGTCGTCGCCCGCGGCGACGTGGCGTTCGCGGTCTTGAACCTGTACCCGTACAACCCCGGCCACCTGCTCATCTGCCCGTACCGTCACGTCGCGGACTACACCGACCTCACCGCGGCCGAGGTCGAGGCCGTGGCGACGATGACGCAGCGGGCGATGCGGGTGATCCGGCACGTGTCCGCCGCCCACGGGTTCAACATCGGGATGAACCAGGGCGCGACCTCCGGCGCCGGGATCGCCGGCCACCTGCACCAGCACGTCGTGCCGCGGTGGGGTGGGGACGCGAACTTCATGCCGGTGATCGGGGGGACGAAGGTGATCCCGCAGTTGCTCGTCGACACGCGCCGGCTCCTGGCGCACGCCTGGCAGGAGGATGACGGTGGCTGAGTTCCTCGCACGTACGGAGGCGGACGCGCGCGCACTGCTGGCCGATGCCCGTGTGCGGTTCCTGCGCGAGGACGCACCCGACACCGAGTCGAACGTGGCCGACGTGCTCGCCGGGGCGACGTTCGAGCGTGGCCGGATCGTCGCCGAACCGCCGGTCGACGACGCCGCCGCGAGCGCCGGGATGGGGGCCTGGCATGTGAACGCCGTCAACGAGTGCCACACCGTCGTCGACGGCGACGGGATCGTGGAGTTCGTGACCGCCGACGGGCCCGTGGCCGTCCGCATCGGCGCCGGTGACGTGATGGCGGTGGAGCGGGCCGAGCACCGGTACCGACCACTTCGTGCGCAGGGCTGGATCCTGCGGTTCGCCGGCCCCGCGGACGGCGACCTCGGCGCCCGGGACACCGGACGGACGTCCGGGGCCTGGCCGACCGCGTGAGGGCCGGGCGCGGATAGGCGGCGCGGGCCGCCGGTCGCGACCGGCGAGCGCGCCGGACCGGCGCCGGTGCAGTGCCTTCGGCCACCGCGCCGGGGACGAATGGCCCTAAGGTCGCGCCGTCGCGGCGACGTACGGTCGAGTCCGGAGATCCGGAGGTCCACGGTGCCGCAGTCACGGTGCGTCGACGGGAACGAGGCGGCCGTCCTGGTGGCGCACCGCCTCAGCGACATCTGCGCGATCTATCCGATCACGCCGGCGTCACCGATGGGCGAACTCGCCGACGCGTGGAGCGCGGCCGGGCGGACGAACCTGTGGGGCGCGGTGCCGCGGGTGGTGCAGATGCAGTCCGAGGCCGGGGCCGCCGGGGCGCTGCACGGCGCACTGCAGAAGGGCGCACTGGCAACGACGTTCACCGCGTCCCAGGGTCTCCCGCTCATGCTGCCGAACATGTACAAGACCGCCGGGGAACTGACCCCGGCCGTCATCCACGTCGCCGCCCGCGCACTGGCGACGCACGCGCTGTCGATCTTCGGGGACCACTCCGACGTGATGGCGGCCCGCGGGACGGGCTGGGCGATGCTGTGCGCGTCCAGCGTGCAGGAGTGCCACGACCTGTCGCTGGTCGCGCACGCGGCGACGCTGCGCACTCGGGTCCCGGTCCTGCACTTCGTCGACGGCTTCCGCACCTCGCACGAGGTCGCGCGGATCGACCTGCTCGGCGACGACGACCTGGCCGCCCTCGTCCGGCCGGCCGACGTGCTGGCCCACCGCCGGTACGGCCTGACCCCCGAACGGCCGGTCCTGCGCGGGACCGCGCAGAATCCGGACGTCTTCTTCCAGGCGCGCGAGGCCGCCAACCCCTTCTACGACGCGGTCCCGGCCGCGGTGGCGCAGACGATGGCCGAACTCGCCGGTCGGACCGGTCGCCGGTACGGCCTGGTCGACTACTACGGCGCACCGGACGCCGACCGGGTCGTCGTCGTCATGGGATCGGCGGCCGGGGCGCTCGCCGAGGTGGTCGACGCGCTGCGCGGACAGGGGCAGCGCGTCGGCGTCCTGACCGTCCGGCTGTACCGGCCGTTCCCCGTCGACGCGCTGGTCGCGGCACTGCCGACGACGGTCCGCCGCCTGGCGGTGCTGGACCGGGTCAAGGAGCCCGGCGCTCCGGCCGAGCCACTGCACCTGGACGTCACCCTCGCCCTCGCCGGCCGGCCGGTCACCGTCGTCGGCGGCCGGTACGGACTGGGCTCGAAGGAGTTCACCCCACGCGACGGCGCCGCGGTGTTCGCCGCGCTCGCCGAGCCGACCCCGCGCCCGCGGTTCACCGTCGGGATCGTCGACGACGTCACAGGCCTGTCGCTCCCGCGTACCGACGACGTCCACGTCGATCCGCCCGGGACCCAGGCGGTGTTCTACGGCCTCGGCAGCGACGGCACCGTCGGCGCGACCAAGTCGACGGTCAAGATCATCGGCGAGAACACCGAACTGCAGGCCCAGGGCTACTTCGTGTACGACTCCAAGAAGTCCGGGTCGGTCACGGTCTCGCACCTGCGGTTCGGACCGGACCCGATCCGGTCGACCTACCTCATCGACGCGGCCGACTTCGTCGCCTGCCACCAGTTCTCGCTCCTCGAACGGATGCCGGTCCTGGACGTCGCCCGCCCCGGCGCGACGGTGCTGCTCAACACCCCGTTCGCCCCCGACGAGGTGTGGGACCGGCTGCCGCTTGAGGTCCAGCAGGCGGCGATCGACAAGGGCCTGCGCATCTGGGTGGTCGACGCGCGGCGGGTCGCGCGCGAGGTGGGCCTGGGATCGCGCATCAACACCGTGATGCAGCCGTGCTTCTTCGCGCTGTCGGGTGTTCTCGCGCCCGAGCGGGCCGTGGAGTTGGTGAAGGCGTCGGTGTCCGGCACCTACGGCCGCCGAGGGCGCAGCATCGTCGAACGCAACCACGCCGCGATCGACCGGGCGATCGACGCGATGTCCGAGATAACCGTCGCCGCGGCGACGTCGACCGTCAGCGTTCGTCGTGACCTGCCCGCGGACGCGCCGGACTTCGTGCGCCGGGTCACCGCGGTCATGCTGGCCGGGCAGGGGGACCTCCTGCCGGTCAGTGCCCTGCCCGTCGACGGCACGTTCCCGACCGCGACGGCGCAGTGGGAGAAGCGCGCACTCGCCGACGAGATCCCGATCTGGGACCCCACCTTGTGCATCGACTGCGGCAAGTGCGCGATCGTGTGCCCGCACGCGGCGATCCGGATGAAGGCCTATCCGACCGACGCGTTGGGAGCCGTCGGCGAGCTGCCGAGCAAGGCCTACGGCGCCCGTGACCTGCCCGCCGGCACGGCACTGACCGTCCAGGTCGCTCCGGACGACTGCACCGGCTGCGGAGTGTGCGTCGACGTGTGCCCCGCGCGAAGCAAGACCGTCGCCCGGCACAAGGCGATCAACCTCAGGCCGGCGGCCGAGCACCGGGTGGTCGAACGCGCGCGGTTCGCGGCGTTCCGTGCCCTGCCGGAGGCCGACCGCACGGTCGTCCGCCACGACACCGTGAAGGGATCCCAACTGCTGCAACCACTGTTTGAGTTCTCCGGGGCGTGCTCGGGCTGCGGGGAGACGCCGTACCTGAAGTTGCTCACGCAGTTGTTCGGGGACCGCATGGTTGTGGCGAACGCGACCGGGTGCTCGTCGATCTACGGCGGCAACCTGCCCACGACCCCGTGGGCGGTCGACGGCGCCGGCCGCGGCCCGGCGTGGAGCAACTCCCTGTTCGAG
>CAYMNG010000079.1:10791-11665 GCA_964391765.1 uncultured Bifidobacteriaceae bacterium
TACACCGCGGAGTTCGGCCTCGGTCTCCGGCTGGCTGCCGACACCCAGGCTGCCGAGGCGCGTCGCGTCGTCGGCGAACTGAGCGCCCCGATCGGGCGCGACCTCGCCGGGTCGTTGCTCGACGCGGCCGTCGGCGTCCTCGACGAGACCGGCATCGCCCAGCAGCGGACGCGGGTGGCCCGGCTGCGCGCCGCCCTCGCCGGTGCGCGGTCCGCGGCGGCGGACGCGCTGCTCGCGATCGCCGACGCGCTGATCCCGCAGGCGGTGTGGATCGTCGGCGGCGACGGGTGGGCGTACGACATCGGGTTCGGCGGGCTGGACCACGTGCTCTCCAGCGGGGCGAACGTCAACGTCCTCGTCCTGGACACCGAGGTCTACTCCAACACCGGCGGACAGGCGTCCAAGGCGACGCCACGCGGTGCGACCGCGAAGTTCGCCAGCAACGGCAAGGGGACGCGCAAGAAGGACCTCGGGCTGCTCGCCCAGGCGTACGGCGACGTCTACGTCGCGCAGATCGCTGTCGGCGCGAACGAGATGCAGACCGTGCGCGCTCTGCTCGAGGCCGCGGCCTACGACGGACCCAGCCTGGTCATCGCCTACTCGACCTGCATCGCGCACGGGATCGACATGGCGACGTCGATGACCCACCACAAGCAGGCGGTCGCGTCGGGGTACTGGCCGCTGTACCGCTACCACCCCAGCCCGCAGGAGGGCACGCGGCCGTTCAGCCTGGACTCCAAGGCGCCGACGATCCCGGTGCGGGAGTTCCGAGAGGTCGAGACGCGGTTCGCGGTGCTGGCCCGGACGGACCCGGCTCGGGCCGCCGAGCTCGACGCGCTGGCCGAGGCCGACGTCGACGAGCGGTGGCACTTCT
>CAYMNG010000080.1:0-11541 GCA_964391765.1 uncultured Bifidobacteriaceae bacterium
CGGTGAGCACGTCGAGTACGTGCTCCGGTCGTGCGTCGGCAGGGTCCACGACCAGGCCGAGCGCGGTGAGCAAGGCCGCGACCGCTGGCTCGGCCCGCAACGGGACCTCGTCGGCGGCGACGACCACCGGCACGCCGGCACCGATCAGGGCCCGTTGCAGTACCGGCAGCCGGGACCCCGCCCGGACCAGGACGGCCAGTTCGGACCACGGCACGCCCCGCTGGACGTGGGCCTGGCGAAGTTCGTGGGCGATGTGCGCCGCCTGGGAGCCGAGGTCGTCGTACGTCCGGACCGTCACCAGGTCGTCGACCGCCGGGTCCGCCGGCGGCACGCACCGCGGCGTGCGGTGGGCCCGCACCGCGTCGGCCGGCAGGCGGGCCGGCATCGTCGGCCCCAGCAGCGCCGCGGCCGCCGCCCGGATGCGCGGGCCGAACCGGCGGGCGTCCCGCAGCACGACGACCGGTGCCCGCCCGCCGTCGGCCGTCGGGAACTGGTCAGGGAAGCGCAGGAGTCCGTCGACGTCGGCGCCGCGGAAGGCGTAGATCGACTGGTCCGGGTCCCCGACGACGACGATCGACGTCGCCGGTCCGGCCAGCGCGCGCAGCAGCGCGACCTGCATCGGGTCGGTGTCCTGGTACTCGTCGACGTAGATCGCCCGGAAGCGGGTCCGTATCCCGGCGGCCACCGCCGGGTCCTCGAGCCGATTCACCGCCACCTCGAGCAGTCGCTCGTAGTCGACGACGTCCTCCAGCGCCATCACCTCGTCCTCCTGCGCGGCGAACTGCCCGGCCGCCGTCCAGCCCGGCCGCCCGGCCGCCGCCCCGATCGCCTGCAGGTCAGCGCCGGTCAGGCCGAGCGCGCGGGCGCGCGAGAGCACCGCCCGCACCTCGCCGGCCAGGCCGAGGGTCGGCAGCGCACCGGCCAGGTCCGCCGGCCAGTCGACGAACCCGTCGGCGACCGCACCGCGCAGCAGCTCGCGGATCCGGACGTCCTCCTCCGCCCCGGACAGCAGCCGCGGCACCGTCAGGTAGTCCTGCGCCGAGGCGGTCTGCCGCAGCAGGCCGTAGGCGAAGGAGTGGAACGTCGCCACCGTCGGTGCCACGCCGCCACCGAGCCGGGCCAACACCCGGTCGCGCAGTTCGCCGGCCGCCTTGCGGCCGAAGGTCAGCGCCAGCACCGCGTCTGCGGGCAACCCGGCGTGCAGGCGCGCGACGATCGCCTCGACGATCGTCGTGGTCTTGCCCGTCCCCGGCCCGGCGAGGACCAGCAGCGGACCCTGCTCGTGCCCGAGGACCGCCCGCTGCGCGGCGTCGAGTTCGGGCGCGAGCGCCGCGGGCGGCGGCGAGAGGTCCAGGCGCAAGGTCACGACCCCATGCCTACCATCGCCCTCCGACAGACACGCATCTGGAACGATCGACCCCGTGAGCGACGCCCGGCCCGTGCCGCCCCCGGTCGCCGACGCCACCGACTCCGACACCACCGACGTCGACACCACCGACGCCGACGTCGACACAGAGGTCACCGACTCCGACGCCACCGACGCCACCGCCGCCGCCGCCGACTCCACCGACGCCGCCACAGACATCGACATCGCCGACTCCATCGTCATCGAGGACGGTGTCGTCCGCCGCCGCATCCGGCGGCCACTGGACCTCGCCCGGTTCGTCGTCGCGATCCTCGTGTCGGCGGGCATCGTCCTGCTGGCGTACTTCGCGACCAGCACGACCGCCGGTCTGGACTCCGACATCGTGACCGGTGCATCCCTCCTGCCGGACGTGGTGACCGCCGCACTCAACATCGTCGGCGGCATCGGGACGCTCGGGCTCCCGGTCGCCGCGGCCGTCATGCTCACGCTGCGTCGGCGCCTACGTCAGCTGGTCGACGCCCTCGTCGCCACGCTCCTGGCGATCGTCGTCCTGACCGCACTGGCCTGGGCGCTCTCGGCGCTGGACGACCCGCGCGTCCTCGTCGGTCTCGCGGGGTCGGCGAGCGAGGCCAGCGCCGCCACCGCGCCGGTCCTGGGCGGGCTGGTCGCGTTCGTGACGGTGACCCGGCTCGCCGGTCGCCGTCCGTGGAACGCGCTGGCCGTCCTCGTCATCGGCTCGCTGGTCGCGGTGACCGTCCTGTCCGCGGGCATCGCGCTGGCCGGCGTCACGTTGTCCATGACGATCGGGTGGGCGGTCGGACTGGCGACGCGCTATGCCGCCGGCACGCCGACGACCCGGCCCAGCGGCGTCGAGGTGGCCGACGCGCTCACCCGTGGTGGGTATCCCGTCACCGTCCTGACCGCCCGGGAGTCGACCACCCGCGGGCGTCGGTACCACGCCACGACCCGTTCGGGCACGCGCCTGGTGGTGACGGTCCTCGACCGCGACCTGGAGGGGGCCGGCCTGGCCCGGGCCGCCTGGGCGAGCCTGCGTCTGCGCGACGACACCGCGACCGGCACGTTCGACATGCGTCGCACGCTGGACCACGCGGCGCTGGTGGCGTACGCGGCACAGATCGCCGGCGCGCGGACGCCCCGTCTGCTGCTGTGCGCGGAGATCGGCCCGGACTCGGTCCTCCTGGCGCACGAGGAGGTCGAGGGGACCCGGTTCAGCGAACTGCCCGAGGTCACCGACGACGACCTGGACGGGGCCTGGACCGCGTTGGCCGCGCTGCACGGCGCGCACCTGAGCCACCGTGGACTGTCCGCCGACCACCTCCTGCGTGCGGACGACGGGACGGTGTGGCTGATCGGTGGCGAGACCGGCAGCATCGCCGCCGGCGACATCGCCCAGCGGATCGACGTCGCCGAGCTGTTGACCACGCTCGCCCTGCTCAGCGACGTCGACCGGGCCACCGCCAGCGGCGCGCGGACGATCGGTATCGACGTGTTGACCCGGGCGCTGCCGGCGCTGCAGCCGGTCGTCCTGTCCGCGCGCACGCTCAGGGCGATCCGACGACACCGCGCGGTCCTCGCGGCCCTGCGCGACCGCCTGCTCGAACTGCGTCCGGGGACCGAGGTCGAGCAGATCCAGTTCGAGCGCATCCGCCCGCGGACGCTGGTGATGCTCGTCGTCGGGACGATCGCGGGGTACGTCCTGATCTCCCAACTCGTCCAGGTCGACCTCATCGGCCTCCTGCGCTCGGCGAACTGGGCCTGGCTGGCGGGTTCGTTCGTCCTGACGATCCTCACGTTCGTCGCCGCTGCCTGGTCGCTGTCGGGCTTCGTCCCCGAGCGTCTTCCGTTGGGCCGCACGATCTTGGCCCAACTCGCCGGCTCGTTCGCGACCCTCGTGTCACCGCCGACGATCGGCTCCATCGCGATCAACCTGCGCTACCTGCTGAAGTCCGGCGTGCATCCGGCCCTGGCCGCCGCGAGCGTCGGCGTCGCCCAGGTCATGGCGTTCGTCTTCCACATCCTCCTGCTCACCGGGTTCGGCATCGTCGCCGGCACCCGTAGTGACCATTCGTTCGCCCCGCCACGCTGGGCGCTCGCGGTCGGCGTGATCGTGCTCGTCCTGGCGATCGCGTCGCTCGCCGTCCCGGCCGTCCGACGACTGATCCGCAAGCGGGTCGGGCCGTCGGTCAAGGAGGCGATCCCACGCCTGCTGACCGTCGCCCAGCGACCGTCGAAGCTGCTCGAGGGGATCGGTGGGATCCTCCTGCTCAACCTCGCCTTCATCGGCGTCCTGGTCGGGTGCGTCGAGGCGTTCGGCGGCTCGATGAGCATCGCGGTCGTCGCCGTGGTGTACCTCGCCGGCGCGACCCTCGGCCAGGCCGCGCCGACCCCCGGTGGCCTCGGCGCGGTCGAGGCCGCGCTCGCCGCGGGGCTGACCGCCGGCGGCCTCGACGCCGGGATCGCCGTTTCGGCGGTGCTCGCGTTCCGGCTGCTGACGTTCTGGCTGCCGACGATCCCCGGCTACTGGGCGTTCAACTGGTTGACCCGGAAGGGCGCGCTGTGACCGGACGCGCCCTGCTCCGCTGAGCCCGACGCCGCGTCCACCTCGGCCAGGAGCGCGACGATCCGGCCCTTGATGGCGTCCCGGATGACCCGGACCGTCTCGACGTCGGCCCCGGCCGGGTCGTCGATCGCCCAGTCCTCGTAGCGCCGGCCGGGGTAGATCGGGCAGGCGTCCCCGCAGCCCATCGTGACGACGACGTCGGATGCGCGGACGTCGGCACCGGTGAGCACCTTCGGGACCGCGGACCGCAGGTCGATCCCGTCCTCGCGCATGACCGCGACGACCACCGGATTGACGGCGGCGGCCGGAGTCGACCCGGCGGATCGGACGTCGACCCGTCCCCCGGACAGGTGGGCCAGGTACGCGGCGGCCATCTGGGAGCGACCGGCGTTGTGGACGCAGACGAACAGGACGCTCGGCCGGGTGGTCATGCGCGCTCGGCGGCGCGCGACGGCCGCTGACTCCAGGTGAGGCGGCGGCGCAGCCACAGCGAGACGTACACGAGGGCGACGAGGGCGGGCACCTCGACCAGGGGACCGATCACCCCGGTGAGCGCCTGCCCACTGGTGACACCCCACACCCCGATCGACACCGCGATCGCCAACTCGAAGTTGTTGCCCGCGGCCGTGAACGCGACGGTCGCCGAGCGGGCGTACGGCAATCCCAGGGCCCGACTGCTGAACAGCGCGGTGCACCACATGACGGCGAAGTAGCCGAGCAGGGGAACCGCGATGCGCACGACGGCACCGGGATCGGCCGCGATCGCCTCCCCCTGCAGGGCGAACATGCCGACGACCGTGAACAGCAGCCCGTACAGGGCGATCGGGCCGATGCGCGGGCCGAAGGAGCCGTCGTACCACTCCCGACCCCGGCGGGCGACGCCGATCGTCCGGGTGAGGTAGCCCAGAACCAGGGGGATCCCCAGGAAGACCAGGACCGCCTTGGTGATGTCCCAGGTCGAGAAGGCGACGTCCTGCACGTCGAGGCCCAGCCACCCGGGCAGTATCGCGAGGTAGAACGTGCCGAGCAGCGCGTACGCGAGGATCTGGAACACCGAGTTGATCGCGACCAGGAGCGCACCGGCCTCACGGTCACCGCGGGCCAGGTCGTTCCAGATGAGCACCATCGCGATGCACCGCGCCAGGCCGATGACGATGAGCCCGGTACGCAGCGCCGGGCGGTCGGCGAGGAACGCCCACGCGAGGACGAACATGACCAGCGGGCCGACGACCCAGTTGAGTACCAACGACAGCCACAGCATGCGGCGGTCACCGGCGAGCCGGCCGATCTCCTCGTACCGCACGCGGGCGAGGACGGGGTACATCATCGCGAACAGGCCGACCGCGATCAGCAGGCTCGTGTCCCCGACCTTGACCGCGTCGAGCGTGCCCTGAAGCCCGGGCACGAGCCGGCCGAGGAGGATGCCGGCGGCCATCGCGAGCACGATCCAGACCGGCAGGAGCCGATCCAGGGTCGACAGTCGGCCGACGACCGCGACGTCGGCCGAATCGTCGTCCACGCACGCGCCCACGACGGATCAGCCGGGCTTGCGAGCGCGGATGAGGGCCGCCCGGACCACGCCGTCGACGCCGTCGACGCCGTCGACGCCGTCGGCACTGCGGGCGACCGGGAGGTCGACGCCGTCGGCACTGCGGGCGACCGGGAGGTCGACGCCGGCCAACTGCTCGGCCAGGGCGGTCAGCTCCGCACCACCGAGGACCACCGTCGGCTCGATCGAGATGTCCTCGAAGCCGGCGCGGCGCAACGCCTCGACGGCCTGCTCCTCGGTGAGGGCGCCGGCGACGCAACCGGTCCACAGCGCCGTGATCCGCGTCAGCTCCGCGGGCAGTTCGCGGGCGAGCACGATGTCGCTGATCGCCAGGCGCCCGCCCGGGGCGAGCACGCGGTAGGCCTCCGCGAAGACGCGGGCCTTGTCCGGGGACAGGTTGACGACGCAGTTGCTGACGATCACGTCGACCGTGCCGGTCGGCAACGGGACGTCCTCGATCGTGCCGAGGAGGAACTCGACGTTGTCGATCCCGGCCGCCGCCGCGTTCGCCTGCGCCAGCGCGACCATCTGCGCCGTCATGTCCAGGCCGTAGACCGTGCCGCCGGGGGCGACCCGCCGGGCGGACAGGAGCGCGTCGATGCCACCGCCCGAACCGAGATCGAGCACCGTCTGGCCCGGCTCGAGCCCGGCCGAGGCCGTCGGGTTCCCGCAGCCCAGGGACGCGCGCAGCGCCACCGCGGGCACGGCGGCACACTCGGCGGTGCCGTAGTGCACCGACCCGAACACGTCGACCGCCGCGCCGACCGGGTCGCCGCCCGGCGACGGCGTCGGCCCGCAGCACGACGGCGAGATCGCGGCCGCGGCATAGCGATCGCGCACGGCGGCGCGGATCAGCTCGCCGTCGGCGGTCATCGCACCCCCGTCGCCGGCGCGCAGGCCGGGTCGGCCAGGCCGGCGAGCAGGGCGATCGGCTGGGCGAGGGCGTCGCAGCACAGTGCGTACACGTTGCGCCGCCCGGCCGCCGTCACGCTGACTAATCCGTTGTGCCGCAGCGCCTTGAGGTGGTGGCTGACCAGCGGCTGGGACAGCCCGGTGCGCTCGGCCAACTCGGTGACCGAGGACGATCGTTCGGCGACCGCCAGCAGGATCGCCAGTCGGTTCTCGTCCGAGAGCGCCTTGAGGACCGGCGCGAGCCGGTGGGCGCGTTCGGTGACCGACTCACGCCCGAAGGCGATCGCGACGGCAGGCACGGCCGAGACCATAGACATCAATATCGGCTTATGTCAACAGCCTCGATCTATGTGACACGTCCGACCGCGCCCATCGCGCCGATCGCACGGCCCAGCGTGGACACCTCCTCGAGCGTCCCCCCGGCCGCCTTCGCGCCGACCCGGTCGGTCGTTCCCGGTGGGACCAGCAGACGCCGGTAGCCCAGCCGAATCGCCTCCGCGACGCGCTCGCTCATCATCGGAACCGGGCGCACGTCGCCGGACAGCGCCACCTCGCCGATGGCCGCGACGTCCAGTGGCAGGACGCCGGACCGTGCCGCGGTGACGACGGCCAGGCACACGGCCAGGTCGGCGGCGGGGTCGGCCAGCCGCATCCCGCCGACGGTGGCGAGGAACACGTCCTTGTCGAACAGGCGCAGCGACGCGGTCCGCTCGGTCACCGCGATCAGCATGGCCACCCGCGAGGTGTCCAGCCCGGACACTCCGCGTCGGGGGTTCGGGTTCGTCGTCGGCGCGACGAGCGCCTGGACCTCCGCGAGCAGCGCGCGGTGTCCCTCCACGCTCACGGTGACGCAGGTACCGGGCACCGGCTCCTCCCGGGTCCCGCGGAACAGCACGCTCGCGTCGAGCACCTCCGCCATGCCGGTGTCCGTCTGCTCGAATGTCGCGACCTCCAACGACCCGAACCGGTTCTTCACCGCCCGCAGCAGCCGCAGCGAGGTGTGCGGATCCCCTTCGAGGCTGAGCGTCGCGTCGACGATGTGCTCCAGGGCCCGCGGGCCGGCGACGCTGGCGTCCTTGGTCACCTGGCCGACGATGACCATGGGGATCCCCCGCGCCTTCGCCAGCCGGGTCAGCGCCTGTGCGACCGCCATCACCTGCGTGACGCCGCCCGCGCGACCGTCGACGTCGGCGGAGGCGATCGTCTGGATCGAGTCGACGACGACCAGCGCGATGTCCGGTCCGACCTCGTCGACGTGCCCGATCAGGACCGCGAGGTCGGTGTCGTCGGCGAGCAGCAGGTGGTCCGAGGCCGCGCCCACCCGACGCGCTCGGACCGCGACCTGCTCCACCGACTCCTCGCCGGACACGTAGAGCACCCGCTTGCCCGAACTCGTCGCGACCGCGTCCGCGACCGCCAGCAGGAGCGTGCTCTTACCGGACCCGGGCGGCCCGGCGAGCAGGATCACCTGGCCAGGCACCAGCCCGCCCCCGACGACGCGGTCGAACTCCCCGATGCCCGATCGCAGGCGGCGGACCGGGCTCGCGCTCATGACGTCGGCGACGCGGCGGGCGGGTCGATCCGGCGGCCGGCCCGCCGACGACGCCGGCTGTCCGGGGACCGCCGCGGCGACCGCGTCCTCGGCCATGGTCGCGAACGCGCCGCACTTCGGACACCGGCCGAGCCACTTCAGCGCGGTCGCGCCGCAGTCCGCACAGCGGTACGAGGTCGAGCTCTTGGCCATCGGATCCCTTCGGGGACGTGATCTTCGGACACCGTAGTGACCCCGTCCGACGACGACCCCCGGCGAACGCCCGGTGGACCGCCGGGCTCAGCAGCGACCCGCGGTCCGTCACTACGACGGCGCTCACCACAACGACGAGCCGGCCGACCAGCCGACCGCGACGGCCGCCAGGCCGGCGAGGAGGCTGACACCGACGTTCACCAGCCCCCGCGCGCGGCCGGACGGACCGTCCTCGCCCAGGCGGACCGTCTCGTAGGAGAACGAACTGAACGTCGTGAACCCCCCGCACACCCCCACGCCGACGGCCGTCACGACCGCCGGCGCGACGCTGCCGCTCGCGGCCGCGGCCATGAGCGCGCCGAGGACGAACGACCCGACGACGTTCACGGTCAACGTCCCCCACGGGAACCGCGTCCCCAACCGCTCCTGCGCGATCCGCGCGACGATCCAGCGCAGCACCGCGCCGATGCTCGCACCGGCCATGACCAGCAGCAGATCCCTCACGTCGACCCCGCCCTCGGCCGCAGCACCCGCTCGGTGACGGTGATGCCGGCCCAGGCCCCGACCAGGCCGGCGAGCACCGACGCGCCCGCGTAGCCGATCGCGACGGCCGGTTCGCCGGCCCGCAGCAGGTCGAAGATCTGCAGCGAGTAGGTCGAGAACGTCGTGTATCCGCCCAGGAGCCCGACGGCCCAGAACGCCCGCGCGTACCGCGACGGCGGGCGACCGCGTTCGATGCGCGCCCCGAGGATCGCGAGCACGACGCCGATCGCGAACGACCCGCTGACGTTCTCCACGAACGTGGACCACGGGAACGCCCCCGGCGCCGTCGGCAGCGCCAGCCCCACGAGCCAGCGCAGCCCACCGCCCAGCGCACCGCCGGCGGCGACCGCGAGCCCTACGTCCCACTCACCGTGGCGCCGGTCACCCATGGCCCTCCCGACGGCGTCGTCGCGCGCGGGCATTCCGCTACGCGGGAAGTCGGTGGTCGACCCCGCGGTCGATCCGGCACGATCCTGCCACCGACGAACCCGAGGAGACCCGCGATGTCGATCACTCTCGCCGACGGCGGCACGATTCCGCGCATCGGGCTGGGGACCTGGCCGATGGACGACGTCGAGGCCGAGCGGGTCGTCGCCGAGGCCCTCGACCTGGGCTACCGACTGGTCGACACCGCGTACGCCTACGGCAACGAGACCGGCGTCGGACGCGGCCTGCGGGCCAGCGGCGTCGACCGCGACGAGGTGTTCGTCACCACGAAGTTCAACGCGATCAGCCACAGCGTCACCGGTGTGGCCGAGGCCTGGGCGGACAGTGCGCGTCGACTCGGCGTCGAGGTCGTCGACCTCATGCTCATCCACTGGCCCAACCCGTGGCGCGATCGCTACGTCGAGGCGTGGGCCGGACTGGTGGACCTTCAGGCCCGGGGCAAGGTGCGCCATATCGGGGTGTCGAACTTCCTGCCCGAGCACCTCGACCGGATCATCGCCGCGACCGGCGTCACACCGGTGCTCGACCAGCTCCAGATCAACCCCCGGTACCTGCAGTCGGCCGCGCGCGTACAACGACGCACACGGGATCCACACGCAGTCCTGGTCCCCCCTCGGGCAGGACACGGGCCTGCTCGAGCTCCCGGTCCTCGCCGAACTGGCGCAGGCGTACGGGTGCACCCGCGGGCAGGTCGTCCTCGCCTGGCACCTCGCCCACGGCCTGAGCACGGTGCCGAAGTCGGCCCGACGCGACCGCCTCGCCGAGAACCTCGCGGCCGCTGACATCGCGTTGGACCCCGCGGACGTCGCGCGGATCGACGGTCTCGACGGGACGGAGCCCGACATCAAGCACCCCAACGAGTTCGGCCACTAGCGCGCCGCCCGACCTGGCCCGGCCCACCTCGCCGACCTTGAGCTTGTACCGGGTGATCGGCGCCGAGACCCGGTACAAGCTCAAGATCGACGCGGTGGCGGCCGGTCAGATCGGCAGTTCGCGGCCGACGACGATCGTGCGCTGCGCGGGCAGCTCGAACATCCGCTCCGGCGGCCAGTCGACGTGGTCGAGGGTGAGGAACAGCCGCTGCTGCCACCGCGGCAGCGTCGAGTCCGGGTCGGCGACCGGGGTGTTCGACGACAGGACGAACGTGGCGTCCGCGAGCGCCGCCCGCCCCGGCCCGACCACCGCCAGGTCCGCGGCGTTGTCGAGCGCGTCGACGATCCGCACCCGTTCGCGGTACCCGAACCGGGCCCGGACGATCGTCAGTCCGACCTCGGCCGCCGACACCGTCGCATCCACTCCGTACGGCAGGTCGGTGGTGTCCACGATGACGACCACGACCTCGTCGGGAAGGACGTGATTGCGTTCGACCGCCGCGACCAGTGCGCTCGGCACCCGCCCGGCCTCGGTCAGGTACACCGCGCAGCCGGCCACCCGGGTCGTGCCGCGGACCACGGCCGCGACCTCGCTCAGCGGCGGCTCACCGGCCGCTCGGGCGCGGTCCACGAACCCCCGGCCACGCTGCCAGGTCCACATGACGACGATGAGCGCCGCGGCCGCGGACACCGGCACCCAGCCGCCGGACCCGACCTTCAACAGGTTCGCGGCGACGAAGACGAGGACGACGAGCAGGGCCACACCCACGACCACCCCGCGCACCGACACCAGGGACCGGCGAGTGGCCAGGAGGAGCAGCAGCAGGCTGGCGGTCGTGCAGATCGCCAAGGTCACGGCGATCCCGTACGCGGCCGCGAGACCGCCCGAGCTGCCGAAGCCGAGCACCAGGGCGAGGACAGCCGCGCCGAGCAGCCCGTTGACCACCGGCAGGTAGACCTGGCCCCGGGTCGACCCCGAGGTGTGGACGACCCGGGGCAACGGCAGCAGCTCCAGCCGCCCGGCCTGCTGGACGACGCTGAACGCGCCGGCGATGACCGACTGCGACGCGATGACCGTCGCGGCCGTCGCGAGCACGACCATCGGCACGCGCGCCCAGTGCGGCACGGCCGCGTAGAACGGGTTCCCGGCGGCCGCCGGATCGGTCAGCACCGCCGCCGCCTGGCCGAGGTAGGACAGCACGAGCGCGGGGAACACGACCGCGAGCCACGCCACGGTGATCGGTCGACGACCGAAGTGGCCGAGGTCGGCGAACAGGGCCTCGGCACCGGTGATCGCGAGCACGACACCGCCGAGCGCGACGAACGCGGTCCACGGCCGGTGCGCGACGAGGACGACGATCCAGTGCGGGGACAGGGCCTGAACCGCCTGCGGCGCGCGGGCGAGCGACACCGCCCCGAACACCCCGGCCGCCACGAACCAGCACAGCATGACCGGCCCGAACGCGGCGCCGATCCGGGCCGTCCCCAGCCGTTGCGCGAGGAACAGCAGCCCGAGCACGACGACCG
>CAYMNG010000081.1:0-11275 GCA_964391765.1 uncultured Bifidobacteriaceae bacterium
CAGCAGGCTCTTGTTCGCCGAACCGCCGCCCTTGGCCATGACGAGGAACTTGTACGCCAGCTCGTGCCCGGGCGCGGTGTCGGCGTAGAGCTCGATCTGGCTCGGCAGGTTGCTGCCGGTGTTGCGCTCGTCCCACATCGTCAGCGGCGCGAGCTGGGAGTAGCGCAGGTTCAGGCTGACGTACGCGTCGAAGATCCCCTGCGACAGTGCGCGTTCGTCGTCTCCCGCGGTGAGGACGTGCTGGCCGCGCTTGCCCATGACGATCGCGGTACCGGTGTCCTGGCACATCGGCAGGATGCCGCCGGCGGCGATGTTCGCGTTCTTCAACAGGTCGAGGGCGACGAAACGGTCGTTCGGACTCGCCTCCGGGTCGTCGAGGATCGACCGCAACTGCGCCAGGTGCCCGGGGCGCAGCAGGTGCGAGATGTCCCGCAGCGCCTCGAACGCGAGCAGGCGTAACGCCGCCGGCTCCACGGACAAGAACGTCCGATCGCCGAGGGTGATCTCCTCGACGCCCTCGGTCGTCACCAGGCGGTACGGGGTGTCGTCCTCGGTCAGCGGGAGCATGTCGGCGTAGTGGAAGTCGGTCACGACGCCAGGGTAGGACGGTCGGTGCGCGCCGGCCCCCTACGGGGCGGCAGGCAGGCCGGCGAAGTCGACGTTGGAGTACCGCGACAGCTTCTCCAGCCGGTGCTCGCTGCGGACCTCCCGGATCGTCCCGCTCTTGCTGCGCATGACGATCGAGTGCGTGGTCGGGCCCTGCGACGTGTACCGGACCCCTTCCATCAACTCCCCGTCGGTGATCCCCGTCGCGCAGAAGAAGATGTTCTCGCCGGTGACGAGGTCGCCCGTCGTGAGGACCCGCTCGAGATCGTGCCCGGCGTCGAGGGCCTTGCGCCGCTCGTCGTCGTCGCGCGGCCACAGCCGAGCCTGGATGACACCGCCGAGGCAGGTGAGGGCGCAGGCCGCGATGATGCCCTCGGGCGTCCCACCGATCCCCGCGAGCAGGTCGACGCCGGTACCGTCACGGGCGGCCATGATCGCGCCGGCGACGTCACCGTCGGTGATGAACTTGATCCGCGCACCGGCCGCACGGACCTCGGCGACCAGTGCCGCGTGCCGCGGTCGGTCGAGGATGCACACGGTCAGGTCGGCGACCCGCTCGCCCTTCGCCTTCGCCAGCCGGGCGAGGTTCTCGCTGATCGGCGCGGTGATGTCGAGTGAGTCCGCACCCACCGGTCCGGTGACGAGCTTCTCCATGTAGAAGACCGCGCTCGGGTCGAACATCGCGCCGCGCTCGGTGACGGCCAGGACGGCGATCGCGTTCGCCATTCCCTTGGCCGTCAGCGTCGTGCCGTCGATCGGGTCGACCGCGACGTCACACTCGGGCCCGGTGCCGTCACCGACCCGCTCGCCGTTGAACAGCATCGGGGCGTCGTCCTTCTCCCCCTCGCCGATGACGACGACGCCGTTCATCGAGACGCTGCCGATCAGTCGGCGCATCGCGTTCACCGCGGCGCCGTCCGCCCCGTTCTTGTCCCCCCGCCCCACCCACCGCGCCGCGGCCATCGCCGCGGCCTCGGTCACGCGAACGAGTTCGAGGGCGAGGTTGCGGTCGGGTACCTCGGCGGTCGGCTCATCACTCATGCGGGCAGCGTAGCCACGCGGGCGCGGGAGTTCTCGTTCGATGCGCGAGGATGGGACGGTGGAGTCGACGACGTCCGGGCCCGTGGGGCCGAACGCGGCCGCGGGCCGGCGATCGCTGGGTCACTCCGCCCGGGACATGGTCCTGTCCATGGGGCTGGTGCTCGCCGTCGTGGCGGTCGCCCTGGCGCTGACCTGGCGGCCGCTGCCGGATCCGGTCCGCGTCGTCGACCCCGCGCCGGTCGTCGCGCAGGCCGCCGCGCAGGCCGACTTCGCCGTCCAGGCCCCGGTCGGCCTGCCCGGCGGGTGGCGGCCGACCAGCGCGCGGTGGCAGCCGACCGAGCGGTCCGGCGCGGTGCCGGTGCTGCACGTGGGATACCTGACGCCCGCCGACGCGTACGCGCAGGTGACCCAGGCGCGGATCGACTACGGACCGTACCTGGCCGAGCAGACCGCCAACGGCGTCGCGATCGGCCCGCAGGACATCGCGAACCGGACCTGGGTCCGGATGGACTCCGGCGCGGACCGCAGTCTGGTGCTCACCGAGGACGGCGTGACCACGGTCGTCCGGGGTAGCGCCGACTGGTCGGAACTGACCCTCCTCGCCGCTGCGTTACGTCCCGTCGGGTGAGGTGTCGGCCGGACCGCCGTTCGTGGGGTCGGCGACCACGCGATCGAGCCGCACCCGAGCGGCGGTCAGCCACGCCTGGCAGATGCCGGCGAGTTCCTCGCCGCGTTCCCACAGGCGTAACGACTCCTCCAGGGTGAGCCCGCCGGCTTCCAGGGCCGCGACGACGGCGGTCAGCTCGTCGCGCGCTGCCTCGAAGCCGACGGTCGTTCCCGGCTCCTCGGGCACAGGGGTGGACTCGGTCACGTCGGTGACCCTATCGACGCCGGCCGGTCGACCCGGGTCGCTCTCAGGCGGCCGTGGGCGACCCGGATGTCCAGGTCGGCGTCGACCGGGACGGTGTCGGCATCGCGCACGATCGCCCCGTCGGCGGTCAGCACGATCGCGTAGCCGCGGTCCAGCGTCGCGGCCGGCGACAGCGCGCGCACCCGCGCCGCGAGGTGACCGACGTCCGTCGCGGCGGCGTCCAGCCGCCCGGCGAGAACCGTGCGCGCACGTCGACGGCGGTGGTCGACCGCCTGCCGCTCCCGATCGACGAGGTGCCCCAGGACCGCCGACGCGCGACGGCGGGACTCGTCGAGCAGGCGCTGCTGCTCGGCCAGGGACGGCACGACCCGCTTGGCCGCGTCGGTCGGGGTGGAGGCACGAAGGTCGGCGACGAAGTCGACCAGCGGCGTGTCCTGTTCGTGGCCGATCGCGCTGACGACCGGCGTCGTGCAGGCCGCGACCGCACGGACGAGGGTCTCGTTGCTGAACGGCAGCAGATCCTCGACGCTGCCGCCGCCACGCGTGAGGATGATGACGTCGACCAGCGGCTCCGCGTCGAGTTCGGCGAGGGCGGCGGTGACGGCCGTGACGGCCTGGGGACCTTGGACCGGTACCTCGCGAACCGCGAAGTCGATCGCCGGCCACCGGTCGCGCGCGTTGGCCAGGACGTCGCGCATCGCGGCGCTGTTGCGACCGCAGATCAGGCCGACCCGCCGAGGCAGGAACGGCAGCGGACGCTTGCGATCGGGCGCGAACAACCCCTCGGCGGCCAGCAGTTCGCGCAGGCGGGCGAGCTCGGCGAGCAGCGCGCCGATCCCGACCGGCCGGATGTCGTGCGCGAGCATCGCCAGCGAGCCGCGTTGGGCGTAGAAGTCCGCGCGGGCGTGGACGACGACGCGCTGCCCCTCGGCGAGCGGCTGCTCGAGCCGGCCGAGCATCGACGCGTCCGCCTTGATCGACAACGACATGTCGACGTCGGTGTCGCGCAGGACGAAGAACTGCATGCGCGCACCCGGGCGCGGCCGGTACTCGGTGACCTGTCCGTCGACCCAGATCGGCCCCAGCCGACCGATCCACTCGCCGAGCAGACGCGAGACCGTCCGGACGGCGGCCGGTTCGTCCGCGCTCGTGGTCAACGCCATGGGTGGCAGCGTACGGCCGCGGGCCGACGCCGACGCTGCACCTACCATGGGGGGTATGACCGGAAGCCGTCGGATCCTGCTCGCTGCACCGCGTGGCTACTGCGCGGGAGTCGACCGGGCCGTCGTCACGGTCGAACAGGCGCTGGAGCTCTACGGCCCCCCGGTCTACGTACGCAAGCAGATCGTGCACAACAAACATGTCGTGCGGACGCTGGAGTCGCGCGGGGCGGTCTTCGTCGACGAGCTCACCGAGGTGCCGGCGGGAGCGACCGTCGTGTTCTCCGCGCACGGGGTCGCGCCGACGGTCCACTCCGAGGCGAGGGATCGCGGGCTGAAGACGATCGACGCGACCTGTCCGCTGGTCTCGAAGGTGCACAGCGAGGCGCGGCGGTTCGCCGGCGAGGGCTACCAGATCCTCCTGGTCGGTCACGAGGGGCACGAGGAGGTCGTCGGGACGATGGGCGAGGCCCCGGCGGCGATCACCTTGGTCGGCGACCCCGCGGAGGTCGCCGACCTGGACATCGGCGACCCGCAGCGCCTGGTGTGGCTGTCCCAGACGACGTTGTCCGTGGACGAGACCAACCAGACCGTCGACGCGCTGCGGGAGCGGTTCCCGCAGTTGGTCAGCCCGCCCAGCGACGACATCTGCTACGCGACGCAGAACCGGCAGGGGGCGGTCAAGGTGATCGCACCGCAGTGCGACGTCGTCATCGTCGTCGGCAGCGGCAACTCCTCGAACTCCGTGCGCCTGGTCGAGGTCGCGCTCGAGGCCGGTGCGGCGGCGGCCTACCGGATCGACTCCGCCGAGGAGTTGCGCGCGGAGTGGGTCGCGGACGCGCGGACGGTGGGGGTCACCAGCGGCGCGTCGGTGCCGGAGATCCTCGTCGAGGAGGTGCTCACCTGGTTGCAGGCGCACGACTGCGGCCCGGTCGAGTCGGTCTCGACGGCGGAGGAGAGCCTGGTGTTCGCCCTACCGCCGGAACTGCGGCGGGACCTCAAGGCTGCGCGCGACTCAGCGCGGACCTGACCGACGTCGGCCGCGCACCACGACGATCGCCAGCGCCACGAGGGTCGACCCGATGATCCACGGCCAGTTGCCGGCCAGGGTGAAGAACCACACGACGGCACGGTTGAGCAGGGAGTTGGCCGACGCGCCGAGGAACGCCTGCCCGGCGGTCAGCGCAGCCAGTGCGAACGCGATCGGGGGGACGATGACGGCGACGGTCAGGTCGGAGCGGCGGATCGTCAGCGCAGCGTAGGTCGACGAGACGAGCAGCGCCAGACCCGTCGGCCAGCCCAGGGTGCCGCCGGACAGCAGCGCGTTGACGAAGCCCACGAGGACCGTCAGCCCGATGACGATCAGGTAGGCCGCGCCGGCGGTGATGGTCCGGGCCCGGTGGTCGCCGCGGGCGGCTCTCGGCGGCACCGTCACGGCCGCGGTCGCCGGCGTGGCCGGGACCGGATCGACCGGCGAGTCGGGTACGCCGCCGCCCACGACGGCGGGTACGGCCGGTGCGTCGGCCTCGGCGTCGGATTCGGGTTCGCCCGGCGATTCGGCCGGTTCGGCGTCGGGTTCGGCGGCTGCGGGATCCTGGTCGAGACCATCGGCAGCCTCCGGGTCGGCGGGCGGCACGTGCTCGGCCGCGGCGGCCGTGTCGTCGGTCCGAGCGAGCGTGCGGAGTCGACCGAAGCGATCCGAGGCGAGCGCCAACACCGCGTCGTCGTGCCCGGCGACGCCCTGGCTTCGAAAGAGCCGGCCGGTGTCGACATCGGGCGTCGAGGTCGTCTCCGGTTCGCGGAACAGCGCCGCGAAGTCGGGGTCGATCGGCGCGGGGCCGTCGTCCGACATCGTCACCTGCGTACCGTACAAGGCACGCGCCGTAGGATCGCCCGTCGTGGCACTCACCATCGGCATCGTCGGCCTGCCGAACGTCGGCAAGTCCACCGTCTTCAACGCGCTGACGCGCAGCAACGTCCTCGCGGCCAACTACCCGTTCGCGACGATCGAGCCGAACACCGGAGTCGTCGGTGTCCCGGACCCCCGGCTGGCGACACTGGCGTCGATCTTCGGGTCCGCGCGCCAGATACCGGCGACGGTCACGTTCGTCGACATCGCCGGGATCGTGAAGGGGGCCAGCGAGGGGGCCGGCCTGGGGAACAAGTTCCTGGCGAACATCCGCGAGTCCGACGCCATCTGCCAGGTACTTCGCGCGTTCACCGACGAGGACGTCGTGCACGTCGAGGGTCGGGTGTCACCGGAGGAGGACATGGCCACGATCAACACCGAGTTGATCCTCGCCGACCTGCAGACCCTGGAGAAGGCGCTGCCCCGGTTGCAGAAGGAGGCGCGCAACGACAAGGCCCGGCAGCCGCAGCTGGATGCCGCGCTCGCGGCCCAGGAGGTGCTCGACGGCGGCACGACGATCTTCGCGGCGGGTGTCGACGTCGAGCCGCTGCGCGAGCTGTTCTTGTTGACGGCCAAGCCGTTCGTGTACGTCGTCAACGTCGACGAGGACGAACTCGTCGACGTGGAGTTCATCGAGCGCATTCGTGGCCTCGTCGCGCCCGCCGAGGCGGTGTTCCTGGACGCCAAGCTCGAGGCCGAACTCGTCGACCTGCCCGAGGACGAGGCGTTGGAGCTGCTGCAGTCCGTCGGCCAGGCCGAGAGCGGGCTGCACGCGCTCGCGCGCGTCGGGTTCGACACGCTCGGCCTGCAGACGTACCTCACGGCCGGTCCGAAGGAGGCGCGAGCGTGGACGATCCCGCGCGGGGCGACCGCGCCAGAGGCGGCCGGCGTGATCCACACGGACTTCCAGAAGGGCTTCATCAAGGCCGAGGTCGTCTCGTTCGACGACCTCGTCGCGGCGGGATCGATGGCCGAGGCGAAGGCGAGGGGCCGGGTTCGGATGGAGGGCAAGGACTACGTCATGGCCGACGGCGACGTCGTGGAGTTCCGGTTCGGAAAGCCGTCACGATGAGCAGTTGGGTATCCGTGCTTGTGCCACTTCTATCCGCTATCACGGGGGCGTTGGTCGGTGGGTACGCCGTCCACCGCCTGACCATTCGCCGCGAAGAGCTTGGGGCCCGCCGAGCCAACCGGATCGACTACCTCATTGCGTCCTGGCGGGCAATCAACGCAATGGCCAATCGCACTGAAGCCACGCCCTCGACCCCTCGTCAGCGCGAGGCGTTTGAGGATGCTCTGACCGACATCATGCTCCTCGGTGAAGAGGGTGAGATCGAAGCGACCGCGGCGTTCATCAAGGCCGTCGGAGCCAACGAGCCGATGAACCTCGACGCCCTGATAGAGGCTTTGCGGAACAGTCTCCGTAAGGAACTTCAGTTGTCCGATGTTCGTCTCCCGCGGGACCGTATTCTGCGAATCGATTGGAGCGACGTTGACTGAAGCCGACGTCGTGGAGTTCCGGTTCAACGTGTGGTCGAGACGGGGTCTGATAACCGCTGAGGGGCGCGGCGTCGAACTCAGTTCGTCCGTGGATGCCCACCAGGCGAGCACGTCCGACTCGAGCGTAGGCGTCGGCGGCAGTTCGCCGATCGAGTGTGGTCTCGTCCGACGAGCGACGGTGACGAGACTGGAACTCGGATTCTCGGCGCGCACGGGCCGAGCGGCGCGGAGGGCCTTCGCGACGCCGCCCCTGTCGCTGATGCCGGTTGAGCACTTGACTCCCGCGATGGAGGATCGAGCATGGGAGGTCCAGATGCTGCTCGCTGATCGAGGTCGGCATCGTGCGCCGTCGATTCCGGACCTGTTGATCGCGGCGACCGCGGAGAAGGCCGGCCGCACGGTGCTCGCGGTCGACAAGGATTTCGACCTGATCGCCGAAGTCACCGGCCAAGGCGTTGAGGCCCTCGCTCTGCAGTGCCGGTCGACCGGGGCCTGAGCGGTGGAGCGACCTGATCCCGTGAGGTCTCGTGGCTTCGGGCGTCGTGGAGTTCGGCTGCAACGTGTTGTTCCGGGCCTCACGCCACGAAGACGGTCAGGGAAAGGAGTCGTCAATGGACGAAGACACCCCGTCGCGGGTCGTCCTGCTTGAGACCCCGCGGCTCGCGCTTCGGCGATTCACGGCAGCGGACGCGGACCTCCTCGTCAGGCTGGACTCTGACCCCGCGGTGATGCGCTTCATCACCGGTGGCGCACCGACACCGCGATCGCAGATCGTCGAAGCCGTCCTGCCGTGTTGGCTGAACTACTACGAGGTCTCGCCGTTCGTCGGGTTCTGGGCAGCCGAGGAACGGCCCGGTGGGCAGTTCCTCGGCTGGTTCCACCTTCGGCCAGGCGACGGGCGTGGTGCCGACGAACCCGAGCTCGGCTACCGCCTGCGGTGTGAGAGCTGGGGTATGGGACTGGCGACGGAGGGTTCTCGCGCGCTCGTCGATCTTGCCTTTACGAAGACGGGCGCCAGCCGGGTTGTCGCCGAGACGTTGTTCGTCCATTCGGCGTCCCGCCGGGTGATGGAGAAGACCGGCATGCGGCTCGTCCGCGAGTTCCGAAGTGGTTGGCCGCACCCCATCCCCGGTGACGAGTTCGGCGACGTCGAGTATGCGATCGAGCGGTCGGACTGGCAGGCCCGCCGATCCGGGCGAGCCTAGGCTCGTCGCGCGGATCGACCTCGCGACGTCATCCGTCGACGGTCGTCGCGGTCCGCGACTGGGAGGTGGTGCACGACACGCCCGGGATCCCGGGCGTGTCGTGCACCACCTCCCAGGAAGCGGGACAAACGGGAGCGGGAGGACCGTCGACATCGCCGGCGGGAGCGGGGCGAGTCGGCGACTCTTCGAGGTCCGGGGGTCGACAATGACGTCGGCACCGGTTTGACTGGGCCGCATGGGGATCTCCGCCTCCGACGTCGACCTGCGCCCCGCCGGCCCAGGTGACGGACCTCTGCTGGCCCGGGCAACCTTGGCCAACCTCAACTGGCGGGAGCCCCGGTTCGAGCTCGAGGACGTGGTGCGCTCGCCGAAGTTCGCGCACTACCTGACCGATTTCGCGAACCCCGGTGACTTCGGGGTCGTCGCCGACGTGGACGGACAGGTCGCCGGCGTCTGCTGGACGGTCACCCTTCCGTCGTCCGACCCGGGGTACGGGTTCGTCGCCGCCGACATCCCGGAGGTGAGCCTGACCGTGTTCGAACCCTTCCGCCGCCAGGGGATCGGCAGGGCATTGCTCGCCGCGGTCACCGCCGAGGCCGTGCGGCGCGGCCACGGTGTCTTGTCACTCAGTGTCGAGGACTCGAACCCCGCCCGGGCGTTGTACGAGACGGCGGGCTTTCGACTCGTCGGCCGATGCGGCGACTCGGACACGATGCTGCTCGGGTCCGCTTGAGTGCCGACCTGCTCCGCCGCCGCGCTCAGCGACCGGCACCCGCCTCCGCCGCCGCCTTGAGCGCGGCGAGGGTCGCCGCCATCCCGGCCCGCATCGTCTGCGTGAAGACCGGGGTGCCACCGAGGAATCCGTCGGTCAGTTCCTGGGACAGGTCGGAGATCCCCCGCGGGGCCTCGCGCCGCTGGGTCAGCAGCGTCCCCGCGTCAGTCGGCGTCAGGACGAACCGCCATGTCACCCAGTTCTCGGACACGACGAACGCGAGTTCGGTCGAGGGCTCGAAGGTCGTGATCTCGCCGTGCGTCACCCATTCGAGCTCGCCGATGACGTTGCGGTTGGTGAACTGGGTGCCCAGTCGGACGTCGTCGAAGCCGGAACGCAGCCGAACCGACTGCACCTGCGGACTCCATTCCGGCATCCGGGTGACGTCTGCGACCATCGGCCAGACGATCGCGACGGGAGCGTGGATCTCGACCGACGCCTCGAGCTCGGGTACCTCGTGCATGGGCTCACCCTACGAACGAGGCCGGGCCCGGACAGGAGGGACCAGATGAAGTCCAGCCGACTGGTCGAGGTCGTCCACGGCGGCCAGGCGGCGCACGTCGCCTGGCGCAGTCTGCGCACGGACCTGGCCGCCGACCTCGAACGCGACCTGCGACGGCGCGGCCGCTGGCCGGCGATCGTGCAGTTGCTCGACGACGCGATCGACCGTGCACCGTCGCGGGAGGTCGACGCCTACCTGGTGGCCGCCGGCCACCTGCTCCGCAAGCTCGCGAGGTCCACCGACCGCCCCGTGGCCCGTGCGACCTGTCGGGGCCTGTCGGCCGCCCTCTCGATCCGGCTCGGCGACGCGGAGGCGGCGCGCAAGCCGATCCGGCAGTCGATCGAGGCGCTGCGCGAGGCCATCGCCGCCGACGAGCGCTCGTGGCGGGCGGGCCGTCGGCGACGCGACCACGACGACGTCTTGTACCGACGACGGTACCTGGGCAACGAGGTCATGGCGTTGCAGCGCTACCTGGCCGAGGAACTGGTCGTCGTCGAGGTCGTCGAGGTCGTCGAGATTGTCCCGGCACGGCCGGTCGCGCGGGCAGTGGGCGTCGATGACGACGACGCGTCAGTTCCCGTGAAGGGCCGCGCGAGCATCCCGAGCTGGGACGACATCCTGTTCGGCGTCACGCGCAGCGGCGCTCGCTGAGAACCCGAAGCGCGTTGGCCGGCCGCTGCGAGATGATCTGGCCGGTTCCGGCGCCGCGCGGCGGGGTAGTTCCGCGTGATCCCCCGGTCCGGGAGGACCGGGTCGCGGTCCGGGTGGCCACGATCCGTCGTCGGCGCGACGCCTGTTCGTGACCGAAGCCGGCGTGCCGCACGAACGTGTGCGGATCCCGTGCGGGTGGCTCGCCTATCGCGGAACGGGTCTCGCCCCCGCCGGCACGGGCGTGCGCAGGAGGCCGGCAGAATGTGTCCGCGGGGCGAGGCCCGCGAGTGGTCGGAGCATCGGGAGGACCAGTGTCGGAGAAGGTGACGGGCCCGGCTTCGTACTTCCCGTCGATCGAGAAGACGTACGGGCACCCGGTCGACTACTGGTGGACCCAGTTGGACGAGGTCCGCGACGCCAAGCACATGGAGCAGGTCGCCTACCTGCTGGGCACCTTCGGCGTCGGTCACGGCCATGCGAACGCGCTGGTCGCCCACTACCGGTCGATGAGCGGACGCTAGCGGGCCGCAGGTCGTGGATTCGTTCACGCTCGGTTGAGCAGGACGATGGGGCATGCCTGCTTCGGGGAACCGCAGACGGTGGTCACGGGGCGAGCGTCGTGATGGGGACGACGTGGACGCCGGACGGGAGCGTGTAGGCGTACTCGGTGCCGGTGACGACGGCGAGGAACGCCGGCGGTCCGACCCGGTCCAGATCAACGCGACCGTCTCTGAGCGTGAGCAGGCTCTTCTCTGCTTCGGGGATGCGCGAGCTGCCGAGTTTGACCTCGACGGCGGCCCAGGTGCCCGATCCGAGCTCGAGAACGAGGTCGACTTCGAGCCCGGTGTTGTCGCGGTAGTGGTAGGTCCGCCCGAACCCCGCCTCGGCGATGCTGCGAATGTCGCGAGTGACGAGCGACTCGAAGACCTGGCCGAAGAACGCCGGGTCCTTGGCGAGCCGGTCGGCGTCCACCCCGAGGGCCGCGCACGCGAGTGCCGGGTCGGCAAGGTGCAGCTTCGGTCGCGTGCGCAGTCGCGACTTGGAGCGCAGGGCGACGC
>CAYMNG010000082.1:0-419 GCA_964391765.1 uncultured Bifidobacteriaceae bacterium
ATGACGTCGCGCGCCGCGCCGATGCCGTCGTAGTAGCCGGCCCGGCCGCCGATCCCGATGTCCTCGGCCATCGTGATCTGCACGTTGTCGACGTAGTTGGCGTTCCACAGCGGCTCGAACATGGAGTTGGCGAAGCGGACCGCGAGGATGTTCTGGACCGTCTCCTTGCCCAGGTAGTGGTCGATCCGGAACACCGAGCCGGACTCGAACACCTGCCCGACGACCCGATTGAGCTCGACGGCGCTGGCCAGGTCGTGGCCGAACGGCTTCTCGATGACGACCCGTCGCCAGGCCCCCTCGCGGACCTCCGCCAGGCCCGAGGATCGCAGGTGCTCCAGGACGACGGGGAACAGTCCGGGCGGGATCGACAGGTAGAAGGCGTGGTTCCCGCCGGTGCCGCGCGAGGCGTCGAGCTCCGC
>CAYMNG010000082.1:429-11136 GCA_964391765.1 uncultured Bifidobacteriaceae bacterium
GTACGCCTCGGCGTCGGCGAGGTCCCCGGCGACGAACCGGATCCCCTCGGCCAGCTGCTGCCACACCTCCTCACGGAACGGCGTACGGGAGTGCTCGCGCACCGAGTCGTGGACGATCTGGGCGAAGTCCTCGTCGGCCCAGTCCCGTCGGGCGAACCCGACCAGGCCGAAGCCGGGGGGGAGCAGGCCGCGGTTCGCGAGGTCGTAGATCGCCGGCATGACCTTCTTGCGGGACAGGTCGCCGGTGACGCCGAACAGCACGACCCCGCACGGACCGGCGACCCGGGGCAGCCGCTGGTCGAGCGGATCGCGCAGCGGATTGCCAGCCCGGGCCGGGCGGTTCATGTCAGCCGGCCTGTCCGGTCGCCTCGGCGCCCGCCCGTGCGACCGTCGCGTGCAGTTGGGTCCATGCGTCGATGAACTTGGCGACACCCTCGCGCTCGAGGGTCGAACAGACGTCGTCGTTGCCGATCCCGAGCGCCTCGAGTCGGGCCCAGGTCTCGGCCGCCTCCGCGGCGGTGCCGGTGACCGAGTCCGCCGGGACGTCGCCGTGCGCGGCCACCGCGTCCAAGGTCGCCTGCGGCATCGTGTTGACGCAGCCCCGGACGACGAGCTCGACGACGTAGCGGGCCGGATCCATCGTCGGGTCCTTCACCCCCGTGGACGCCCACAGCGGTCGCTGGACGTGCGCGCCGGCGGCGGCCAGCCGCTGCCAGCGTTCGGTCGCCACCGACTCGCGGTAGGCCTGCCAGGCCAGGCGGGCACTGGCCAGCGCCGCCTGGCCGTGCAGAGCACGGGCGTCGGCGCCGTCCAGTCGGGCGAGTCGGGCGTCGACCTCGGTGTCGATCCGGCTGACGAAGAAGCTCGCGACGGACCGGATCGTGCTCAGGTCATGGCCGGCCGCGGCGGCCCGCTCCAGGCCGGCGACGTACGCCTGGACCACCTCGCGGTACCGGTCCACGGCGAAGATCAGCGTCACGTTGACGCTGATGCCGGCCCCGATCACCGCGGTGATCGCCGGCAGCCCGGCCGCCGTCGCGGGGATCTTGATGTACGCGTTCGGCCGGTCGACGGTGCGCCACAGCTCGTGGGCCTGGGCGATCGTCGTCTCGGTGTCGTCGGCGAGCTGGGGGTCGACCTCGATGGAGACCCGGCCGTCCTCGCCGTCGGTCCGCGCCGCGAGGTCGGCGAACACGTCGCACGCGGCACGGACGTCGTCGGTCGTCATCGCGCGGATGATCGCGTTGGCGTCCAGGCCCGCCGCCGACAGCGCCGTCAACTGCTCGGCGTAGGCACCGGCCCCGGTGGAGATCGCCTTGTCGAAGATGGTCGGGTTCGTCGTGACGCCACGGACGCACCGGTCGGTGATCAGTCGGGCGAGTTCCCCGGACGTGATGCGGGTGCGGTCGAGGTCGTCGAGCCAGATCGAGACGCCGGCGTCGGTCAGGGCCTGCAGGGCAGCGGGAGCGGTGCTCATCGAGGGATCTCCGTCAGTCGCGGTCGTGGTCGGCGATGGTTGCGTGCGCGGCGGTGACGACCGCTTCGGCCGTGATGCCGAACCGGTCGAACAGCGTGGCCTGATCGGCGCTGGCGCCGAAGTGGTCCAGGCCGACGACGCGTCCGCCGGTCCCGACGTACTTCCACCAGCCCTGCGTCGCGCCGGCCTCGACCGCGACCCGGGCCCGCACCGTCGGCGGCAGGACGGCGTCGCGGTAGGCGGCGTCCTGCGCGTCGAACCACTCCAGGCACGGCAGCGAGACCACCCGCGCGCCGACGCCCTGCTCGGCCAGCGCGCCCGCCGCGGCCAGTGCCAGGTGGACCTCGGATCCGGTGGCCAGCAGGAGGACGCGCGGTTCGGGGGCGTCGGCCACGACGTACCCGCCACGTTCGACACCGGCGCGCACGTCCGGTGTCGGCAGGTCCAGCGTCGGGACGTTCTGGCGGGTCAGGACCAGGCCGACCGGACTGCGCCGGTGCAGCGTCGCCCGCCAGGCCGCGGCGGTCTCGTTCGCGTCGGCCGGCCGCACGACGGCCAGGCCCGGGATCGCCCGCAGCGCCCACAGATGCTCGATCGGTTGATGGGTCGGACCGTCCTCGCCCAGTCCGATCGAGTCGTGGGTCCACACGTACACCACGGGGACGTCCATCAGCGCCGACAGGCGCACCGCCCCGCGCATGTAGTCGGAGAACACCAGGAACGTGCCGCCGTACGGGCGGGTGAGGCCGTCCAGGGCGATGCCGTTGAGGATCGCGCCCATCGCGTGCTCGCGGATCCCGAAGTGGAGCACGCGCCCGTAGGGCGATCCGCCGACCGGATTGCCGTCGGGCAGGAAGCTCGCGGCCCCCTCGATCGTGGTGTTGTTCGACTCGGCGAGGTCGGCCGATCCGCCCCACAGTTCCGGCATCGTCGGCGCGATCGCGTTGAGGACGTCGCCGGAGGCCTTGCGCGTGGCCAGGGACGTCCCGGGGGCGAACCGCGGCCACGCCGCCTCGAGGTCGGCGGGCAACTCGTGCGCGCGGAGGCGATCCAGCAGCGCGGCCCGATCGGGCTGCGCTGCGCGCCAGGTCGCGAACGCGTCGTCCCAGGCCGTCCGGGCCGATGCGGTGCGCTCGCGAAGCCGGGCGCGCACGTCCGCGAGCAGATCGGCCGGGAAGGCGAAGTGCGCGTCCGGGTCCAGGCCGAGGGCGATCTTCGTCGCCCGGACCTCCGCCTCGCCGAGGGCCGATCCGTGCACCTTCCCGGTGTTGCGTAGGTCCGGCGCGGGCCAGCCGATGATGCTGCGCACCGCGATGAACGTCGGCCGTCCGCGCTGCGCGACGGCTGCCTGGATCGCCGCGTAGACCGCTTGCACGTCGATCGAGCCGTCGGGGTTCATCTCGACGCGATGGGTCGCCCAGCCGTAGGCCTGGTACCGCGCGAGGACGTCCTCACCGAACGCGATCGCGGTGTCGCCCTCGATCGAGATGTGGTTGTCGTCGTAGAGGACGACGAGCCGGTCCAGGTGCTGGACGCCGGCCAGGGAGGACGCCTCGGACGTCACCCCTTCCTCCAGGTCGCCGTCGCCGGCGATGCACCACACCCGATGGTCGAAGGGGCTGGCTCCGGCGGCGGTGTCCGGGTCGAACAGGCCGCGTTCGTAGCGCGCCCCCATCGCCATGCCGACCGCCATGCCCAGGCCCTGGCCCAGCGGCCCGGTCGTCGTCTCGACGCCGACCGTGTGCCCGAACTCCGGATGCCCGGGCGTGCGACTGCCCCACGTGCGGAACGCCTCAAGATCGGCCATCGTCAGGCCGTAGTCGGACACGAACAACTGGCTGTACAACGTCAGGCTGGAGTGCCCCGGGGACAGGACGAACCGGTCCCGGCCGATCCACGACGGGTCGCGCGGATCGTGGCGCATGACCTTCTGGAACAGCAGGTAGGCCAGCGGGGCGAGGGCCATCGCCGTGCCCGGGTGCCCGTTGCCGACGCGTTGGACCGCGTCGGCGGCCAGTGCGCGCAGGTGACGCACCGCGTCGTCGTCGGCGGCGGTCCAGTCCAACGGTGGCAGGTCCGGCGTCGGCGGCGGGTTCGTCATGGGCCGACCCTAACGAAGGGGCGACGCGGCTGCAGCGGTCCGGGCGGCCGCGGCGGGTCGGCCGGCGGTGGTTTCGGCGGGTACCACGGCGGGTATGGTGAACCGTGCGTGCCGACGGCGCGCCGTGGCCGGCCCGGCCGGTCGCCCGGCAGCAGGGTGGGAGACAGGTGGCGATCGACATGCGTCCGGATGGCGCCGTCTCGGTCGCCGACCGGGTGCGGGCGCACGTCGCCCTCACCAAGCCGCGGATCGTCGAACTCCTGCTCGCGACGGCGTTGCCGACGGCGTTCCTCGCCGCCGGGGGGCTGCCGCCGTTGGTGCCGACCGTGGGGGTGCTCGTCGGCGGAACGCTCGCGGCCGGATCGGCGAACACGTTCAACTGCGTCTACGACCGTGACATCGACGCCGTCATGCGCCGCACGATCCACCGGCCCGCGGCGATGGGCATCGTCAGCGTCCGGGCCGGCCTGTGGCAAGGGGCGCTCCTGGCGGTCGCGGCCGCCGTGGTCCTGTACGTGACGTCGAACGCGCTCGCGGCAGTGCTCGCGCTGGTCGCGATCGCCCTGTACGCCGTCGGGTACACGATCCTGCTCAAGCGGCGCACCCCGCAGAACATCGTGTGGGGCGGCGCCGCGGGGTGCATGCCGGTGCTCATCGCCTGGGCCGCGGTCACCGGCACGCTGGCCTGGGCGCCGGTCGTGCTGTTCATGGTCGTGTTCTTCTGGACGCCGCCGCACTACTGGCCACTGGCCATGCGCTATCGCGAGGACTACGCCGCGGCGGGTGTGCCGATGCTGCCGGTCGTGCGGACCGACGCCCAGGTGGCGGCGAGCATCCTGCGGTACACGATCGCGATGGTCGTCACGACCTTCGTCCTCGTCCCGGTCGCGGGCATGGGGTGGGTGTACACCGCGGGCGCCGTCGTCCTCGGCGCGGGCTTCCTCGCGGAGGCGATCCGACTGCGCGTCCACGTGCGCACGCGGCCCGACGCCGTGCCGGCGACGGCGATGCGCCTGTTCCACGGATCGATCACCTACCTGGCGCTGCTGTTCCTCCTGGTGGCGGTGGACCCGTTCGTGTAGCGCGTCACAGCCAGCCCGAGCGCTTGAAGGCTCGGAACAAGAACACGCAGGCCGTGGCCATCACGGCGAGCACGACGGGGTAGCCCATGCGCCAGTGCAGTTCGGGCATGTCGTCGAAGTTCATTCCGTAGATCGCCGCGACGGCCGTCGGCACCGCGGCGATCGCGACCCAGGCGGAGATCTTGCGCATGTCGCGGTTCTGCTGCAGGTCCTGCAGGCTCGTCGCGGCCATGAGCAACGTCATCAGCAGGTTGTCGGCCGACTCCACGGA
The DNA here is from genome assembly GCA_964391765.1 of uncultured Bifidobacteriaceae bacterium. Lineage (GTDB taxonomy): Bacteria > Actinomycetota > Actinomycetes > S36-B12 > S36-B12 > UBA10649. The sequence goes on from CAYMNG010000082.1 coordinate 5,361, forward strand.
GTCCATCGCCCGCAGCAGGTGATCGCCGATGTCGCGGAAGTACGGACGCAGGAGGTCCGGGGTCCAGGGCACCCGTTCGGCGACGGCGTCCTGGGCCCATGAGTACAGCGGGACGATCGCCCGTCGAGCCTCGACCGTCTCGCGCTTGAGGCGGTAGATGCTGTTCGCGGTGCTCACGGTCGGGTCGCCGGCGAAGACCTCCGTCTCGAGGTTCTCGATGTCCGCACCGACCTCCTCGACGACCGCGAGGTACCCGTCGACGACGAGGTCCAGGACGGCGTAGAGCACGCCGTACGGGCCGTGCTCGCGCAGGCGGGGTTCGTCGCCGACCCGCTGGCGCAGCGTCGACAGATCGCCGATCTGCCCGTACCGCACCGTGATCACGAAGTCGACGCCGACGAACACGGCGAGTTGTCCGGTGTGGATGTCCGACGTCGCGTCGACGTAGTCCAACGTCTTCATCACCACCAGGCCGTGGCCGTCGCGGTCGATCTCGAACTTGGCCCGCTGCTGGGCGTTCGCCGCGTCGTCGACCAGCAGTCGGGACAGGCCGAACACCGTCGTGATGAGATCCAGTTCGGCGTCGACCGGCTCGAACAGGCCCAGCCAGACGAACCCGCCGGGCAGCGCCGCGCACCGGGTCCGCAGGTCGGTCAGCCGCGCGGTGAGGGTCGCGCTGTCGGTCTCGGCGCCCGCCACCGTCTCGGCGACGACGCGATCGGGTCCGTACAGGCCCATTCCGCGGATCATGGGCACAGTGTGCTGCACCTGTGCGGGCGGCCTACGATTTCGACATGCCGACCGTCGTCCTCGTCCGCCACGGCCGGACGACCGCGAACGCCGCCGGCATCCTCGCCGGCTGGGGGACGGGGGTCCTCCTCGACGACGCCGGGGTGGCACAGGCGACGGCGCTGGCCGGACGCATGGCCGATGTCCCGCTGGCCGCCGTGATCTGCTCTCCGCTGGAGCGGACCGTGCAGACGACCGAACTGCTCCTGGCGGGTCGTGACGTCGTCGTCCACCACGACGACCGACTCGGGGAGTGCCGGTACGGGGACTGGACGGGTGGGGAGTTGAAGGTCCTGGAGAAGCAGCCGCTGTGGCGCGTGGTCCAGGTGCACCCGAGCGCCGCGACGTTCCCCGGTCCGGACGGTGAGTCGATCCCGCAGATGCAGCACCGTGCGGTTGCCGCGATCCGGGACTGGAACGACCGACTCGGCGACGACGCCGTGTACGCCGTCGTCAGCCACGGGGACATCATCAAGGCGATCCTCGCCGACGCCTTGGGAATGCACCTGGACCACTACCAGCGCATCACCGTCGACCCGTGTTCGGTCAGCGTCGTCGAGTACACCAGGTTGCGCCCGTTCGTCGTGCGGACGAACGACACCGGCGGCGACCTGACCGGTCTGGCCCGCCGGCCGGGCCGTCGGCGTCGACGCCGGTCCGCGGACGCGGTCGTCGGGGGCGGGAGCGGGCGATGACGCGGTCGGTGTTCGACTACGACCGACCGGCGCGGTTCGTCGTCGGGACCGTCGGCCTGCCCGGCGAGCGAACCTTCTACCTCCAGGCCCGTGCCGGCACCGAGGTCACCAGCGTCGCCGTGGAGAAGGGCCAGGCGGCCGATCTCGCGACGAAGATCGACATCGTGCTGGACCAGGCGCACCAGATCGCGGTCGGGTCGGCGCCGCGGGTCGCGCCCGCCGAGCTCGTCGACGCCGGGCCGTTGGACCTGCCGCTGGTCGAGGAGTTCCGGGTCGGCGCGATCGCCCTCGGGTGGGACAAGGACACCGATCGGGTCGTGATCGAGGCGTACGCCCTGTCCGACGAGGAGGTCCACATCCCCGAGCTCGGCGACGACACCGAGGACGGGCCGGACACCCTGCGGGTCTGGTTGTCGGCCGCCTATGCGCGGGCGTTCGCCGAGCGCGCTCGTCAGGTCGTCGCGGCTGGTCGACCCGAGTGCCCGTTCTGCAACGGCCCGCTGGACCCCGGTGGGCACATCTGCCCGCGCGCGAACGGGTTCCGCCGGCGTTCATGACGTCGGATCCGCAGCCACGGCTGCTCGACGCCCTCGCCCGGGCACCGCTGCGGCTCGCCGGGCGCCTGCGGGCGGCGTCAAACGGGACGTGGTACGGACGCGTCGACCTGGGCGACGTCGCGGTCGGTTGCGTGTACAAGCCGGTCGCCGGCGAGCGCGCGCTGTGGGACTTCCCCGACGGGACGATCACGCATCGGGAGATGGCCGCGTACGAGGTCTCCCAGGCCGCGGGATGGGGCGTCGTCCCGCCGACGGCCTGGCGGGTCGACGGGCCGGCGGGGGAGGGGATGTGCCAGGCCTGGATCGACGCCGTGCCCGCGTCCTGCCCGATCGACGTCGTCCGCCCGGGTGCGGTGCCGCCGGGCTGGCGCCGGGTCCTCGCCGCGGAGGACGGTGCCGGCGACCCGGTGGTGCTCGTGCACGCCGACGACCTCGCCCTGCAACGGGTCGCGGTGTTCGACGCCGTCGTCAACAACGCCGATCGGAAGGGTGGGCACGTCCTCGCCGACGAGCGTGGCCGCTACTGGGCGATCGACCACGGCGTGGCGTTCGCGCCGGAGGACAAGCTGCGCACGGTGCTGTGGGGGTGGGTCGGGCAGGTCATCCCGGCGCAGATCCGGGCCGACCTCGCCGCGCTCGACGAACGACTGGGCGCGCACTACGACCCCGTCGATCGCTGGCTCGACGACGGCGAGCGGGCGGCGCTGCGCCGCCGCCTGCGCGTGCTGCTCGAGGCGGGGGTGTTCCCCGCGCCCGCCGAGCGCTGGCCGGCGATCCCCTGGCCGGTCTTCTGATCGGCTCGCCGTAGGCTGCTGGCCGTGAAGTCCTGGCCGATGCCGACCGTCCCCGAGCTCCCCGGCCGCGGTGACGTGCTGCGACTGTTCGACACGGCGACCGGTTCGGTGCGCGCCACGCAGCCCGGGCCCACGGCCCGGATGTACGTGTGCGGGATCACTCCTTACGACGCGACCCATATGGGGCATGCGTTCACGTACGTCACCTTCGACCTCGTGCACCGGGTCTGGCGGGACGCCGGCCACGAGGTGCACTACGTGCAGAACGTCACCGACATCGACGACCCGCTGCTCGAGCGGGCGGTCCAGACCGGACAGGACTGGCGGGCGATCGCCGACCGGGAGACGGCGCTGTTCCGCGAGGACATGGCCGCGTTGAACGTCCTCCCGCCGCGGGACTACGTCGGTGCCGTGGAGTCGATCCCGTCGGTCACCGCGCACGTCCAGACCCTGCAGGAGCGCGGCGCCGTCTACGCCGTCGACGGCGACCTGTACTTCCGGGTCCGCAGCGATCGCAGTTTCGGTCGGATCGGCGGACTCAGCGACGATCAGATGCGGGCGCAGTTCGCCGAACGCGGGGGAGATCCCGACCGGCCGGGCAAGGAGGACCCGCTGGACTGCCTGGTGTGGCAGTCGGCCCGACCGGACGAGCCGGCCTGGGACTCCGCGCTGGGGCACGGCCGACCGGGTTGGCATATCGAATGCGCAGCGATCGCCTACGACCACCTGGGGATGGCGATCGACGTGCAGGGCGGGGGCAGCGACCTGGTCTTCCCGCACCATGAGATGAGCGCCGCCGAGGCCCAGGTGCTCACCGGCGAACACCCGTTCGCCCGGCACTACGTCCACTCGGCGATGGTCGCCTGGCAGGGGCACAAGATGTCCAAGTCCCGGGGGAACCTGGTGTTCGTCTCGGCGCTGCGCCATGCCGAGGTCGACCCGATGGCGATCCGCCTGGCACTGCTGGCGCACCACTACCGGGTCGACTGGTCGTGGTCGGACCAGGGCCTGTCCGGTGCGGTCGAGCGGTTGGCCCTGTGGCGGACCGCCGGCGCGGCGGCGGCCGGTCCCGACGGCGCACCGGTGGTGGCGCGGATCCGGGCGGCGCTCGCCGACGACCTGCGCGCTCCGGCGGCGCTGGACGCCGTCGACGCGTGGGCGCGCGCCGCCGTCGACGGGCGTGGGGACGATCGCGGTGCGCCGGCGCTCGTGCGTGCGAGCGTCGACGCGTTGCTCGGCGTCCGCCTCTGACGCGGGCGGACGCGGGTCGGCACCGGCTGCCGCCGGCTGTCACCGGCCGACGCGGGTCGACACGGGTTGGCGGCGCCGGCCCGAGCGAACCGGTCAGGTCGCCGCCGCGGGCTTCTCGTCGTGTCCGCCGAACTCCTTGCGCATCGCGCTGAGGATCTTGTCGGCGAACTGCGCGTGCCCCTGCGAGGAGAACCGTTCGAACAACGCGGCGGTCAGGACCGGGGTCGGCACTCCCTCCTCGATCGCGGCCAGTGCGGTCCAGCGGCCCTCCCCGGAGTCGGACACCCGGCCGCCGAACTCGTCGAGGTCGGGGGATCGGTGGAGGGCCAGGGCCGTCAGGTCCAGCAGCCATGACCCGACGACACTCCCGCGACGCCACACCTCGGCGATCGCCGCGATGTCCAGGTCGTACTGGTAGTACTGCGGATCGCTCAGCGGAGCGGTCTCGGCGTCGGCGTCCCGGCGCACCGTCCCGGCATCGGCGTTGCGCAGGACGTTCAGCCCCTCGGCGTACGCGGCCATCAGCCCGTACTCGATGCCGTTGTGGACCATCTTGACGAAGTGGCCGGCCCCCGACGGCCCGCAGTGCAGCCAACCGCGCTCCTCGGGCGCGACCACACCGTCCCGACCGGGGGTCCGGGGTGCCGCGGCGACCCCCGGCGCGATCGTGTCCCACAGCGGGACCAGGCGCGCGACGGCCGCATCCGGGCCGCCGATCATCAGGCAGTAGCCACGCTCGCGGCCCCATACGCCACCGGACGTGCCGACGTCGAGGTAGTCGACCCCGTGCCCCGCCGCGGTCGAACTGCGGCGCATGTCGTCGCGGTAGTAGGAGTTCCCGCCGTCGATGAGGCAGTCGCCCGGCGACAGCAGGCCGGTCAGCTCCGCGACGACGTCGTCGGTGATGTGCCCGGCCGGCACCATCACCCACACCGTCCGCGGTGCGGGCAGCGCGGCGACGAGGTCGGCCAGGGATCCGGTCCCGGTCGCACCGTCGGCCGCGAGCGCCGCCACGGCGTCGGACTGCGGGTCGTAGACGACGCACGTGTGGCCGTCGGCCATCGCTCGGCGGACGAGGTTCGCCCCCATCCGGCCGAGGCCCACCATGCCCAGCGTGACGCGGTCCGTCTGCCGTGCGCCCATCGAGCCTCCTTGTCGCGACCGCGGCCACGGTAGTGCAAGGCTGCGCCCATGACGACAGGAGAGTTCTCCGCCGATCCGACCCGACGTCCGGCCTGGCGCGAGCTCACCGCGCTGGCGGAGCGGTTGCGTACGACGACGATCCGTGAGCTCCTCGACGCGGGGACCGGGACCGGCGCGGTCGTCGCCGCCGCGGGGATCCACCTGGACACCTCGCGTCAGCGGGTGACCGACGACGTCTGGGCGGCGCTGGGCAGCCTCGCGCTCGAGTGCGACCTCCCCGGGCGTCGGGCCGCGATGCTGGCCGGCGAGCACATCAACGTGACCGAGGATCGTGCCGTCCTGCACACGGCGTTGCGGCTGCCGTCCGACGTGCGCCTGGAGGTGGACGGCGTCGACGTCGTCGCGGAGGTCCACGCGGTGCTGGCCCGCATGCGGGCGTTCGCGACCGCCGTGCGGGACCACACCTGGAGCGGGGCGACCGGCGAGCCGATCACCGCGGTGGTGAACATCGGCATCGGCGGGTCCGACCGCGGCCCGGCCATGGCGC
>CAYMNG010000083.1:0-10914 GCA_964391765.1 uncultured Bifidobacteriaceae bacterium
AACATCAACCTCACCGACAGGGAGACCTGCTACAAGGTCTTCCGACGGGAGGTGATCGTCTCGCTCGACCTGCGCGAGGACCGGTTCGGGTTCGAGCCCGAGGTCACCGCGAAGGTCGCCGCCCGCGGGCTGCGCGTCTACGAGGTCGGCATCTCCTACTCCGGCCGGACGTACGGCGAGGGGAAGAAGATCAACTGGAAGGACGGGGTCCGGGCGGTCTACGTCATCGGCAAGTACGCGGTCCGCACCCGGGTCGAGGGTCGGTAGTCGTGCCGGCCGCCTACGTCCTGGCGACCCAGGCGCTGGCCGTCGGCTGGTTCTGCCTGGTCGGATCCTGGGCCGGTGCGCTGGCCCGCCCGCACGTCGGCCCCCTCGCCGCCGGCCGGGTCGCGCTGTGGACCGGACTGCTCGTCGCCGCCCTCGCGGTCCTGGTCACCGGACTGTTCACCGCGCTACGCGGCCCGGTCGCGGTCCTCGCCCTGGCCGTCGTCACCGCCGGCTGCGCGCTCGCCTGGCTGCTCGTACGCCGCCGCCGGGCTCGCGTCGACGACCCACCCGCGGATCGCGCGCCGGCGATCACCCGCGCGTGGTGGGTCGCGGTCCCGATCGGTGCGCTCGTCCTCGTCTCGGCCGTCGTCGCCCACCTGGCCTTCGGCCCGGTCGGCAACTACGACACCGGCCTGTACCACCTCGGCGTCATCGGGTACGCGCAGGACTACCCGACGATCCACGGGCTGGCGAACCTGCACTCCCGGTTCGGCACGAACGTCAGCGCGTTCTCCCTGGCGGCGTTCGGGGCGAACACCGGCTGGGGACCGGACGCGTACCGGCTCGTCGTCGGCCTGTTCGTGCTCGTGCTGTCCACCGACCTGGCCCTGCGCCTGCTCGACGGCCGCCCGGGGACCTGGCGACGGCCGGGCACCTACGTGCTGCTGCTCGGCCTGGCCGCCGCGTTCCCGGCCCTGCTCGGCCTCGCGCCCGCGGCGATCACCAGCCCGTCGCCGGACGCCCTCGCCCTCGTCCCGACGCTGGCCGCCGGCGCCTACCTCGCCGACGCCCTGGTGACCCGCGACCGGACCTGGACCGCCCTCGCCCTCGTCACCGCCGCACTCGCGGCGAGCGTGCGGACCCAACTGTGGGTCGCCTTCGCGGTGACCGTCGCCGTCCTGGTGGCCGACCGGTTGCGCCGCCGGGGCGAGCGCCCCGGCCCGCGTGCCCTGCCGACCGTCGGCGCGGTCCTCGCGGGGCTGACGATCGTCGTCATGCTCGTCCGCGACACGCTGCTCAGCGGCTGGCTGCTCTTCCCGGCGACGTACCTGCCGATGCCGGTCCCGTGGCGGGTCCCGCGGGCGGGCGCGGAGTCGACCCGCGACTGGATCATGTCCTGGGCCCGGGACGCCGCGGCCGGACCGGACCAGACGCTGACCTCGTGGTACTGGCTGGGGTCCTGGGCCCGGTCGACGGCGGCCGACTGGTCGGTTGCGACCGCCGTGGGCCTGCTCGCCCTGGCCCTCCTCGCGTACCTGGCCACGCGCCCGCGACCGGGTCGTCGAGCCGGTGGGCGAGCCGATCGCCGAACGGGCCGCCGGTGGCCGATCGTCGCCGCCGCGGTGGCTCCGTCGGCGCTGGCCGTGGTCGCGTGGTTCGCCACCGCCCCGGACCCCCGGTTCGCGTGGGGATCGATCCTCCTCCTCGGTGCCCTCCCGGCCGCGTTCGCGCTCGCGCACCTGCGCGCGCGCGCGACGGTCGGCGTCGTCGCGTCCGGGCTGCTGGTGGTCGCACTGGTCCCCGGGACCCTCGCGACGGCCGCGGCGGTCTCCGGCGATCCGGGTGGGGAGGCCGGTTCGCAGGTGCGCACCTACTCCTTCGGCCCGCTGACGACGGTCGCCGCGGTCGCCGCCGTGCCGATCCCGGTGACCGAGCCGTTCACCGTCGCCGACGGCCGCACGGTCGTGGTCCCGGTCGAGTCCGAGCGGTGCTGGGCAGTCTTCCCGGCCTGCACGCCGTACCGGGATCCGACGCTGCGGTTCCTCGGCCCGAGCGTCGCCGACGGGTTCGCCGGCGGCGGGTCCGGGAACTGACCGGGTCTCAGTACGCGCCGTCGCCGACGAGGATCGCCTTGACGGTCTTCGCGACGATGACCAGGTCCAGCGCCGGCGACCAGTTCTCGACGTAGTCCAGGTCCAGGCGCATGCGCTCCTCCCAGTCCACGGTCTTGCGACCGGAGACCTGCCACAGGCCGGTCAGGCCGGGCTTGGTGAGGTGCCGGCGATGGTCGACGTCGCCGAGCAGCGCCATCTCCTCGACCAGGACCGGCCGCGGCCCGACCAGGGACATCGATCCGCCGATGACGTTGAACACCTGCGGCATCTCGTCGATGCTCCAGCGGCGAAGGATCCGGCCGAACGGCGTGATCCGCGGGTCCTGGCGGTAGCGCTCGGCGATGAACTCGTCCGGCTGCCCGATGACCTGCTCGCGCAGGCGGTCCGAACCCAGGTACATCGTCCGGAACTTCGGGAAGTGGATGATCTGCCCGCCCCGGCCGACGCGCTGCTGCACGTACAGCGTCGGTCCGCGACTGCTCAGCTTCACCCCGATCGCCGCGACGACCATGAACGGGGCGAAGACCACCAGCAGCAGCACGCCGAAGACGATGTCCAGCATCCGCTTGATCGCTCGCTTCGGCCCGGTCAGGTGCGGTTCGTCCAGGTGCAGCAGTGGCAGGTCCGCGGCCATGCGCATCGTCACGCGCGGGCCGGCGAAGTCGCCGACGGCCGGCGCGACGAGCAGGTCGACCCGCGGTCCCTCCAGCCGCCAGGCCAGCCGCTGCACGACCTGGGGGCCCAGCGTCGGTGATCCGGCGACGGCGACGGTGTCCCCGTCGGACAACGAGATCCGCGCCATCACCTCGTCCAGCCAGGCGTCGAGGTCGTCCGCGGACACGTCGACGGCCGGTTCGTCGATCACGTCGACGACGGTGAAGCCGGCGACCGGATCACGGTCGAGCATGTCGACGATCTCCCCCCGCATCGGCTCGGCGCCGACGACGACCGTGCGGTGCAGGAAGTGCCCGTAGCGCCGCTCGTGCCGAAGCCACGCGCGCAGGCTCCACCGCACCGCGAGCAGCAGGAGCAGGCCGATCGAGAACGTGATCAGGACGAACCCGCGGGACAGGTCGATCTTCAGCGCGAACACCACGATCGCGACCGCGCCGAACACGGTCGCGGTCGCCGAGACGACCCGCTTGAACTCCTCCGACCCGACCCCGAGGACCCGCGTGTCGTAGGCCCCGCGCAGCACGAGCACGACCAGCCAGGACGCGACCACCACGACGACGAGGGACAGGTAGGTCGGGTCGTTGAGCTCGACGGAGTAGGGGATCGCCCAGCGCAGGATGAACCCGACCGCACCGGCGACGAGGATCGCGACGAAGTCCAGGGCGACGGCCCGGATGGCGTAGACCCGCAGCGGGTCCCGACGCAGGTGCGGGCGGTCACGATGGGAGTGCGCCTCCGCCCAGCCGATCCGGGCCGGCATCCGCAGTGGGATGGTGTGGTGCTCGGCGGCCGCGCCGGGGCCCGAAGCGTCCGCGCTCTCGTCCAGTGCCACGAACCACCTCCCGACCGCCCCGGGTGCGCCCGGCTCACGCTAGCAGCGCGCGCGCCCTTCGCCCGGTTACTGCTGGTAGATCCGGATCGGGACGGTCGTGAGCGTGATCGTCGCGCCGGCCGTCGTCTCCGTGCAGTTCGCCAGCGGGTCGCACACCAGTTGCGCGCCCGCGGGCGTCGTGTAGGGGACCTCGCCCTTCTGCGCCCAGGCCACGACCGACGTCTGTCCGGCCCGGTCGAACGTGCACACGACGGCGCCGCCGGTCTCGTCACAGCCTTCGAAGACGGTGCCGATCACCCAGTTCTCCAGCGCGAAGAACCCCTGCTCGGCGTCGGAACCGGGGTAGGCCTGGATCCCCAGCAGCGGGTACGGCTTCTGCGTCCAGATGTACCAGTACGACCGCCCCACGCCGTAGCGCAGGTCGTCGATGTAGGTGCGCACGACCCAGCCGGCCGCGTCGATCCCGGTGATGTCGTGCTTGGGCAGCGCACCGGGCCCGGCCAGGCCGTAGTTCACCTCGGTGTCCCACAGCGGCAGGTCCGCCGGCGCCCCGGCGGCCGTGATCGCCGCCTGCGCCGTCTTGATCAGCGCCCCGCGCGCCACCGGGTCGCCGTCGGCCTGCGGGTAGGTGTGGATCGCGATGACGTCGACCGGCCACCCCTTCGCCGCGAGTGCCTTGAGGTAGGCGGGGAAGAACTTGTCGAACGCGGCGGTCAGCCGCAGCGACGGCGAGGCGGACACCACGAGCGCGGTCGGGTCGATCTTCTTGATGATGTCGTACGCGCGCTTGGTGAGCTCGGCCATCTCCGCCGGAGTGCCGTTCCAGAAGTTCTTCAGGTTCGCCTCGTTCCAGATCTGGTACGAGGTGATTCGCCCCTTGTAGCGGGTCGCGACCTCCGTCACCCAGGCGTCCCACGCCGCGAGGTCCTTGGGCGCGCTGGCGGCCCCGGGCTGGGGGTAGTCGGTCTGGGTGATCTTCTTGGCGTTCCAGTCCGGGGTCGTGCCGAGCACCATGAGGACGTCCTTCATCCCCTTGGACTGCGCGTTCTCCAACGCCCCTTCCAGGTTGTCCCACTTGTAGACACCGGGCTTGAGCTCGATCTGCGACCACGCCGTGCCGTTGTCCCACAGGCGCAGCGCGCCGAACGGGGCCGACGGCCAGGCCCCGCCCTCGACTCCCTCGACGTGCATGCCGACCAGGGACGGCTGCACGGCGTCGGCGGGGATCGCGCTGCCGGACGGGGCCGGGCCCCCGGTGCCCGACGGTGCTGGTGATCCGGTCGACGAGCAGGCGGCCAGCAGGGTCGCTGCTGCCGCCAGGGTCGCTACGACCAGGCCGCGGCGGTTCCGAACCATGTCGGCATACTTCCAATCGTCACTTGGTTTCCCGGGGTCGCCGGGACGCAGTTGGCGGTCGCGTCGCACGCGCGCACGACGTTCGCCGGCACGGTGAATGTACCCGAGCCCTTCGACGCCCAGGCGATCACCTGCGGGCTGGCGTAGTCACCGAGCTGGCAGGTGTTCACCGGCCCGGAGGTGCACGAGAAGTACGACCCGTTCAGCCAGGACTGCACGGTGTTGTACCCCAGCGCCCCGAAGGAACCGGCCGCCATCTGCACGCCGACCAGCGGCGAACTCGGCGTCTGGAAGTACCAGTACGCCCGATCGACGCCCAGGCGCAGGTCGTCGAGGTAGGTCTGGGCGACGTACGCGGCGGCGGTGGGCCCGTCGATCGTCGTGTGCGGCACGCTGCCCGGGCCGGCGATGCCGTAGTTGATCTCGGTGTCCCACAACTGCTTGCTCGCCGGGACCTTCGCCTTGGCGAGGTCGGATCGGACCTGGCCGATGTAGGCGGCCCGATCGGCCGGCGTCCCCGTCCCCGACGGGTACAGGTGGACGGCGATCGCGTCGACCGGCCAACCGGCCTTCTTCAGTTCCTTCAGGTACTTGGGGAAGAACTTCTTGTACGCGCTCTGCAGCCGGACGGTCGTCGACGCGGCGACGATGGTGGCGGTCGGGTCGTTCTTGCGGATGATCTGCGCCGCGGCCTTGGTCAGGTCGGCCATCTGCTTGGGCGATCCCTGCCAGAACGTGCTCAGGTTCGCCTCGTTCCAGATCTGGTAGGACTCGATCGAGTCGGCGTAGCGCGTCGTCACCGCCTCGACCCAGGCCTTCCACGCCTTCATGTTCGGCATCGACGCGGCGCCCTTGTTCGGGTAGGTGCCCTGCTTCTTGTTGCTGGCCGCCCAGGTCGGCGTCGACCCCAGGACGTACAGGATCTTCGCGTTCTGGCTGTTCGCGTTGGCGATCGCGGCGTCCAGCCCGTTCCACCAGTACTTCCCGCTGGCCTGTTCGACCTGGCCCCAGGCGACGCCGGAGTCCCACAGGCGCACCGCGCCGTACGGCACGACCGGCGCGGCACCCTGCGCGATCGCCGGCACGTGCATGCCCAGCGCCGTGGGTGCCAGCGGGCCGCCGGTGCCGACCGGGGCCGCGGCCGCGGGTTGGGCCAGGACGAGGCCGGCGACGAGGGCGCAGGAGGTGGCGACAGCGGCCAGGGCACGACGCATGTGGGGAACCTTCCGTTCGGATCCGTGACCTGACGACCCTAACCCACCCGCGGGCGCTGGCCGGTCACCGAACGGGTCAGCGTGTACGGAGCAGGTAAAGACTCTGCCCGTCAGTCTCGCGTCCGTACTCGAACTGGTCGACCGCGAGTCGGGCCGCGTTGACGTGGTCCTCGAACCGCCACCGGGCGAACCGTGTGCAGTGCAGGCGGCCCTTCCACTCCAGCGGGCCGTACCCCTCGGGGTTCTCGGCCCATCCCGGGACGTCCTCCTCCACGAAGCAGGTCACCAGGGCGCGACCGCCGGCCGCGAGCGCCTCGCGGATGAGGACGAGGTAGGCGGCGGTGTCGTCGTCGCTCATGTGCGAGAACACCGAGTAGGCGTACAGGACGTCGACGCTGCCCGGGCCGGTCGCCAGCGTGCGTTCGGGCGACCCGTCCGGGTTGTACCGCTCGTTGCTCACGTCGACGCAGGTGAACCGGAACCCCGGCCCGGCGAGGTTCGCCCGCGCCCAGTCGACGAGTTCGGGCTGCACGTCGACGCCGTGGTAGTCCGCGACCCGCCCGAGGTGCTCGCGCACGCCGACCGCGAGGCGGCCGGCGCCGCAACCCCAGTCCAGCAGGCGGGACTCGGTGGTCAACCCCGCGTACCGCTCGAGTCGCTGCACGTCGCGCACGGCCGTCCGGACGAACTCCGCGTCGTCCTTGAAGTGCTTGCCGCCCATGCGGAACCGGCCCGGCGGCAACGGACCGGCGGGGACCAGTGGCGTGCCGGTGGACGGATCGGTGGCCGGATCGGCGGCCGCGTCGGTGGCCGGATCGGCGGCCGCAGGCGTGCGTGGGGACTTCGACGTGCGTGACAGCCACGAGAACCGCGAGGACATGGACCGGAGTCTAGGTCCGGTTACAGCAGACCCATCGTCCCCGCGGCCTCGCGCAGCTCGTCGCGGACGCTCGGATGGGCGGCCCGCTCGATCATGTTCGTCACGCGCTCGCGCTGGCTGCGACCGAACATCGTCGCGATGCCGTTCTCGGTCACGACGGCACTGTGCTCGAAGCTCGTCACCGGCTCGGTGATCCGCGGCACGACCGTCGACACGTTCGCCTTCTTGTGCCACGAGGGCAGCGCGACGAACGACTGGCCACCGCGGGAGTGCAGCGCGCCGACGATGAAGTCGGTCGACCCGCCGAAGCCGGAATAGATCCGACCCTTGACCCGGCTGGCGTTGACCTGGTCGAACAGGTCGACCTGCAGACCGCCGTTGACGCTGGTCATCCGCGCCTGGCGCGCGATCTGCCCGGGATCGTTCGTCCGCTCGGTCCGCAGCAGGCGGACCCCCTTGTTCAGGTGCACCCACTCGTACAACTCCTGGGTGCCGAACACGAACGAGGACGTGATCGGCACCTCGGGGTCCAAGGCGCCACGCTTGTGCATGTCGAGGATGCCGTCACTGAACATCTCGGTCCACACGCGCATCCCGCGCCGTTGGGTGAGCGATGCCAGCACCGCGTCGGGGACGGCGCCGATGCCCAGCTGGAGGGTCGAGTCGTCGTTCACCCGGGCGGCGATGAGCCCGCCGATCTGCCGTGCGACCGCGTCCGGCTCGCCCGGCTGGTGCGTCGGCAGGGGCTCGTCGACGTCGACGAGGTAGTCGATCTCGTGCTCGTACAGCTGCGCGTCACCGTAGGTGTAGGGCATCCGCGGGTTGGACTGCACGACGACGAGGCCACCGCGCTCGTGCACCGCCTCGATCGCGGCGGGCAGCACGTTGACCTCGGTACCCATGCTCACCGTGTCGTGCCGACGGGCCGAGGCGTGCACGAGGACGACGTCGGGTCGGTAGTGGTCCCGGAACAGGACCGGCACCAGGCTCAGCCGGCACGGGATGTACCGCAGGCGCTCGCTGCCACGCATGCCCGGTCCGACGAACGCGGTCTCGTAGGTGATCCCGTCACGGTCCGGGATCGGCGCCTGGGCGTTGAGCATGTGCAGGCGGTACTCGGGCACGACCGCGTCGAGGGAGTCCAGCAGCACGTGCGGGGTCGCGAAGTTGCCCGACGCGACCACGCGCGGGTTGTCCGGCAGGCTCGCGAAGACCCGTTGCAACTGCTCCAGTGTCACGACTCTCATGTCCGCCATCCTGGCAGGATCGGGTCCCGCGTGCCCGGTCGAGGGTAGGTGCGCTGTGCCACAATGACCGCCATGCGTGACTTCGCCTGGGCCGACACGACGGTGTACGTCGCCGGGCACAACGGCCTGGTCGGATCGGCGGTCGTCCGCGCCCTGGAGTCCGCCGGCGTCGGCCGGGTCGTCGGCTGGCGGTCGAGCGAGCTGGACCTCACCGACCGCGCCGCGACGATGGACGCGATCGCCGAGGCGGCACCGGACATCGTCATCGACGCCGCCGCGCGCGTCGGCGGGATCATGGCGAACTCGACCTACCCGGTCGAGTTCATGCGCGACAACCTGCTCATCCAGACCAACGTCATGGACGCCGCGCACGCCGCCGACGTCGACCGCCTGCTGTTCTTGGGGTCCTCGTGCATCTATCCGCGGCACGCGAGCCAGCCGATCCGCGAGTCCTCGCTGATGACCGGACCGTTGGAGCCCACGAACCAGGCGTACGCGCTGGCGAAGATCTCCGGGATCTTCTACATCGAGGCGTTCCGCACGCAGTACGGCCGGCACTGGATCTCGGCGATGCCCACGAACCTGTACGGACCACGGGACAACTTCGATCTGCAGACCTCCCACGTGCTGCCGGCGTTCGTCCGCCGGTTCCACGAGGCGAAGGTCGCCGGTGCGCCCGCGGTCACGGTGTGGGGGACGGGCGCCCCGCGCCGGGAGTTCCTGCACGTCGACGACCTCGCGCGGGCCTGTCTGCTCCTGTTGCGCGCGTACGACTCCGCCGAGACGATCAACGTCGGACTCGGTGACGACCTGCCGATCAAGGAGCTCGCCGAGACCGTCGCGTCCGTCGTCGGCTTCGAGGGCGCGATCGAGTGGGACAGTTCGAAGCCGGACGGAATGCCGCGAAAGCTCCTCGACACGACGCGGATCAACGATCTCGGCTGGCACCCGACGATCACGCTTCGCGACGGACTGGTCAGCACCTACCAGTGGTACCTGGAGAACCTCGCATGAGCGTCGCCGACCAGCCGGCCCAGGCGCTCCTGCCCGGCCGCCGCTGCCTGATGGTCCGGCTGACCTGCAAGGAGGGCCAGCGCCCGGCGCTGCTCGACGCGCTCAACACCTACGCCGACGGCCTGGCCGAGGAACCGGGGACGGAGATCTACCTGGTGTCCTTGGACCCGGACGACGCGTCGCTGGTCTGGCTGTTCGAGGTGTTCAAGGACGAGGACGCCGAGCTCGCGCACCGCGCGGCGACCGGCTTCACCCGGTTGGTCACCGCGATGTCCGACCACGTCGCCGGCCCACCGGCCGTGCTCCGGATGGATCCGCTGCGGCTGGTCCTGCAGGAGTCGATCCTCGCCGAGGACTGGGCCTTCTGATGGTGCTGGAGATCGCCCAGGTCACGGTGCTCCCCGGGCACGAGGAGGCCTTCGAGGCCGCCCTGCTGCGGGCGGCCGACGAGATCCTCGCGCGGGCCGCGGGCGTGGGGGAGTTCGTCCCGCGCGGGTGGTGTGTCGAACGACCGAACGTGTACCTGTTCACGGTCGAGTGGGCCACCCTCGACGATCACCTCGTCGGTTTCCGGGAGTCGGACCTGTTCACCCGCTGGCGGGCGGCGATCGGACCGCACTTCGACGGTCCGAGCCTCGTCGAGCACTTCGCTACCCGGTAGCGCCCTCATCGACCGGCACCGGCGTGTCGTGCGGGAGGTTGCGGGTGAAGGGCAGGGCGGCGATCGCCAGGCCGGCCGCCACCAGGAGTCCCAGTCGCAGTGACGCGAGCTGGGCGTCGGCGTAGTCCTCGACGATCGCGGCGGCCGAGCCCGCGTCGATCCCGGCGGTCTCGACGGCGCTGGCGACCTGGTCGACCGTCAGGAAGTCCAGTCCCGATCCGACGGCCACGCCCACTTGGGTGCTCGCCGCGGCGGACACCCGCTCGTCGGACTGGACGGTCGAGACGAAGACGGAGGCCAGGCCGGTGACGACGATCGCACCGATCAGCGCCACCCCCATCGAGGACCCCAGTTGCTGCCCGGTGTACTGCAGGCCGCCGGCCTCACCCCGGCCTGACGCATCGACCGACGACTGAACGACGTTGCCCAGTTGGGACACGATCAGGCCCATCCCGATCCCGAGAACGGCCATGGACACCGCGAACCACGCGTCCGCGAGATCGGGGCGGATCGTCGCCAGCAGCAGGACGATCGCGGCGACCGACGTACCCAGGCCGGTCCGCACGATCGCGCGGATCGTGAACCGACGGGACAGGCGACTGCCGACCGCGGAGGCGACGAGCATCGTCACCGAGATCGGCAGCATCCGCACGCCGGTCTCGAGCGCATCCATCCCGAGGACCAACTGGAGGTAGAGCGGGACGACGAAGAACACACCCATCAGGGTCAGGTTCTGCGTGAACAGCCCGATCAGACCGGCCCGTAACGAAGCCACGCGCAGGAGCCCCAGGTGCACCAGCGGGCTCACCCCCGTGCGCTCGCGATGGCGCTGCCATTGGACGAACAGCCACAGCAGCAGCGCACCGGCCGCCACGACGAACGGGGTCAGGGAGAAGCCCAGCGGTGTGATCGGCGACTGGTCCGGTTGCAGCC
>CAYMNG010000084.1:0-10781 GCA_964391765.1 uncultured Bifidobacteriaceae bacterium
AAACAAGGGCGCGATCGGATAGGCGTTCCCGAAGCCGGACGAGCCGCACGCCGAGATCCGCGGCCGCGACCTGATCAGCGGTCTGCCACGCACGATCGTCGTGTCCGCCGAGGAGATCCGGCGCGCGATCGACGGGCCGGTCCACGCGATCGTCGACGCGGTCAAGGCCACGCTCGACCGCACGCCGCCGGAACTGTCCGGCGACATCATGGATCGCGGGATCGTGCTGACCGGTGGGGGAGCGCTCCTGCGCGGACTCGACGAGCGCCTGCGCCACGAGACTGGTATGCCGATCCTCATCGCCGACCGCCCGTTGGACTGCGTCGCACTGGGTTCGGGCAAGTGCGTGGAGGAGTTCGACGCACTGCAGCAGGTCCTCGTCTCGGAGCCGCGCCGGTAGCGGTCCGGTGGCCGCGACCTCGTGGCCGGACCGTCAACGGCAGCCATCACGGCCGTCATGCGCTCGCGCCGAACCCGGATGGTGCTCGCCGTCCTCGTCGTGGCGTCGTTGACGTTCGTCATCTTGGACCTGCGCGGCGGCCAGGGCCCGCTCGGCGGTCTGCGATCGTTCGGCGCGAACGTGTTCGGCGGGCTCGAGCGTGTCGCCGCGACGGTGTTCTCCCCGATCACCGGTGCGAGCGGTTGGTGGGCGGACATGCGGGACCAGGCGGCGCAGATCGACCGCCTGCGCACCGAGAACGCGAAGCTGCGATCGGACCTGACGACGACGCAGGCCGACCGGGTGCGGGCCGACGCCCTCGACGCGCTCCTGCGCGTGTCCAGCGTCGGCCGGTACCGGTTCGTGCCGGCGGAGGTGACCGCCGTCGCCCCCGCGCAGGACTTCACGCAGGCGGTGACGATCGACGTCGGGCGCACGGACGGGGTCGAGACGTCGATGACCGTGATCAACGGCGACGGCCTGGTCGGCCATGTCGTGAAGGTCACGCCGGGTTCCTCGACCGTCGTCCTGATCACCGACGCGTCGACGTCCGTGGGTGCGCGCGTAGCCGGTTCCGGCGAGATCGGCATCGTGACCGGTACCGGTGACCAGAACGCGCTGTCGTTCGAGCTGCTCGACCCGATGGCCGACGTGAAGGTCGGTGACGCGCTGGTGACGTTCGGGTCGAAGGGCGGACGGCCGTACGCGCCGGGACTACCGATCGGCCGGGTCGTCGAGGTCACCGGCTCGGCCGGTGGCCTGACCCGCGTGGCGAAGGTCGAGCCGTTCGCCGACCTGTCGCGGCTGTCGGTCGTCGGCGTCGTGACCCGGCCGCCGCGGACCGATCCGCGCGACTCGGTCCTGGCCAGTACCGGCCGGCTCGACACCTCCAGCAGCCCGGCGCCGCTCGGCGGCGCGGGGACGGGTTCACCGGCCGGCCCGGGGGCCACGACGGCACCGACCGCCGGTCCGGGGGCGAACACCGTGGAGCAACCGGCGACACCGCAGGCGACCGCGACCGGAGGTGGCTGACGATGGTGTGGCGCCAGGCGCTGCTCATCGTCGGGCTGCTGACGATCGCGGTCGTCGTTGAGGTCACACTGCTGTCGCGCCTGGGCCTGCCGGGTGCGACCCCGGACCTGGTCGCGGTGACGGTCATCGCGTTGGCGCTCGCGCTGGGGTCGACCCGTGGCGCGGTCGCCGGCTTCGTCGCCGGGGTGCTGCTGGACCTCGCGCCGCCGGCGACGACCCCCATGGGGGTCAACGCCGTCATTCTGATGGCCGTCGGGTACCTCGCGGGGTACGTCGTCGACGCACGTGATCGGACCGTTCCCGTCCTGCTCGCGCTCGTCGCCGTCAGCGTCGGCGGGGTGACGCTCGTGACGGGGATCGTCGACGGCGTCCTCGGGGTCGACGCGGTCGACTGGAACCAGTTGCCCGTGCTGACGTTCACCGCGGCGATCTACGGTGCCGCGCTCGCGCCGGCGGTGCTGCCGGCGGTGTCGTGGCTGGTCCGCCGCGTGACCCCGGACCTGCTGGTCGGGTAGTTGATGGGTATCCGCATATCGGGCGGGCGGAACGGCATCGGGTCGTGGGTCGTCGTACCGTCGTATCCGGCGGCATCGGCGGTCGGCGGGCGAGCGGTCAGAAGGGCGGGTTCTCGGTGAGCGAGCGCTCGAACCTGCGCCTGCTCGTGCTCGCGGTCCTCGTCGTCTCGTTGCTCGGCACGCTGCTCGCTCGTGCGTTCTACCTGCAGGTGGTCAGCGGCGAGTCCTACCGCGCCGCGGCGAGCCAGAACTCCGAGCGGATCGTCGCCGAGCCGGCGGTCCGCGGCCTGATCCTCGACCAGGCCGGTCGACCGCTGGTGTCGAACCGGACGTCGATCGTCGTCAGCATCGACCGTCAGGTGCTGGCCAAGGCCCCCGACGCCGGCGCCGGGGTCCTGCGCCGGCTGGCGAAGATGCTCGACATGCCGGTCGGCAAGATCAGCCAGCGGTTGGTCCCGTGCGGCACGGAGGGGGCGAAGCCGCCGCCGGTGTGCTGGAACGGCTCGCCGTACCAACCGGTCCCGGTCGCCTCGGACGTCGACACGCAGACCGCGCTGAGCATCATGGAACGCCGCCAGGAATTCCCCGGGGTCACCGCGTCGCTGACGGCGATCCGCGAATACCCCGCCCCGGACAACGTGAACGCCGCGCACATCCTCGGCTACATCGGTCCGGTCACCGAGGAGCAGATCGCCGCGCAGGGGGACAGCACGGCGTGGGACCGCCTGCGCCGCACCGACGAAGTCGGGCGGGCCGGTCTGGAGAAGCAGTACGACGACGTTCTGCGCGGCAAGCCGTCGATCACGACGCTCAGCGTCGACACGGCCGGTCGCGTCACCGACCGGCAGGAGACGAAGGCCGCACAACCGGTGTCGTACCTGGTGACGAGCATCGACGCGAAGTTGAAAGCGGAGGTCGAGCGGCAGTTGGTCAACGCCGTGCAGCGGGCGCAACGGCAGGGGTACCGCGGCTCGTCCGGTGCGGCCGTCGTCATCGACGTGCGCACCGGTCGGGTCCTCGCGATGGCCAGCTATCCGACGTACGACCCGTCGATCTGGATCGGCGGGGTGAGCCAGAAGCAGTACAAGTCGCTCATCGACAACCGCGCGCTGTCGTCGAACGCGTTCCAGGGGACGTTCGCGCCCGGATCGACCTACAAGGTGGTCAGCACGGCCGCCGCGGCGGCGTCCGGCTTCAACCTCTACGGCACCTATCCGTGCCCGAGCCAGGTGAAGATCGGTCCGCAGACGTTCCGCAACTTCGAGTCCTCGGCGTACGGGCGCATCAGCCTCGCGCGGGCCCTGGAGGTCTCGTGCAACACCGTGTTCTACGGCATCGCCGACCGGATGTGGCAGCAGGCCGGGGGGCCGGACGCGGGTCCGGACGCCGCCGACCCCATCGCGTCGGCCGCGAAGGCGTTCGGGCTCGGTCAACGCACCGGGATCGACCTGCCCGGCGAGGCCGCCGGAACCGTGTCGAGCCGGCAGTTCAAGGTCGCCAACTGGGAGGCCAGGAAGGACGACTGGTGCCGCAACGCGGCGCAGGGCTACCCGCAACTGCGCAAGACCGATCCTCGGCAGGCGGACTACTTCACGGCCCTGGACAAGGAGAACTGCACCGACGGGTACCAGTGGCGCGCCGGTGACGCGCTCAACGCGTCGATCGGCCAGGGCGACACGACGGTCACGCCGCTGCAGATGGCGATGGTGTACGCGACGATCGCAAACGGCGGCAAAATCTTCCAGCCGCAGGTCGCCAAGGGGGTCGTGGCCGTGGACGGAACCGTCCTGGAGGAGTTCCCGCCGATCCTCAAGGGGACGGTCGACGTGCCGAAGTCCGCGATCAAGTTCCTTCGACGGACACTGCCCGGCGTGACCGTGGACGGATCGGGAGAGACGCCGTTCCTCGGCTTTCCGTTGGGGCAGATCCCGGTCGCGTCGAAGACCGGGTCGGCCCAGGTCACCGGCGACAAGACCTCGACGTCGTGGTTCGCCTCGTACGCCCCGGCCGACAAGCCGAAGTACGCGGTCGTGATGATGGTCACCGAGGGCGGAACCGGATCGAAGACCTCCGGTCCGAGCGTCCGCAAGATCTACGAGGCGCTGTTCGGCGTCCGCGGCTCGACGGTCGACCCGTCCCGGAGCATCCTCGTCGGCGGTGCGCCGCAGACGACGCTGCCGAGCGTGCGCAGTGACGGCAAGCCGGTGACGACCAAGGACCGGACGTCGACGACGAGCCTCGCCCAGGAGGGCGCGCCCGTCGCGCCGACCGCGACGCCGTCGAGCAGCCCGTCGAGCAGCCCACCCAGCGGTTCGCCCAGCGGTTCGCCGTCGTGAGCATGTTCACCACCGACGTCGAGTCGCGGTCGAGCACCCAGCGCGGGTACTGGCGCGACCTGGACTGGATCCTGCTGATCGCCGCGTTCGCCGTCACGCTGCTCGGCGCGGCGCTGGTGTGGTCGGCCAGCGTCGCGGACATGGCGCCGGCGACCGACCCGACCGCGTACGTCCGCAAGCACCTGGTCAACGTGGCGATCGGGGTCGTCCTGGGGTTCTTCGCCTCGCGGGTCGACCATCGCTGGCTTCGGGCCTACACGCCGATCATCTACGGCGGCTCGGTGTTCTTGCTGCTGCTGCCGTTCCTCCCGGGTCTGGGGACGCGGATCGCCGGAGCGCGGGCGTGGGTCAGCCTCCCCGGCGGCTTCTCGCTGCAACCGTCGGAGTTCATGAAGATCGCGGTCATCTTGATGATGGCGATGCTGCTGGCGGAGAAGCGCGACACCGAGAGCGAGCCCCGAGGCCGCGATGTCCTGCTCTCCCTCGCCGCGGCCGGCCTGCCGATCCTGATCATCTTGGTGCAGAACGACACCGGGACCGTCCTCATCCTCGGCTCGGTCGCGCTGACGATCGTCGCGATCTCCGGGGCGCGGACCCGTTGGCTCGTCGGGCTGTTCGGCGGCGCCGTCGTGGTGGTGCTCGTCGCGATCCAGTTGGGGTTGCTCAAGCAGTACCAGGTCCAGCGGCTGACGTCGTTCATCAACCCGACCGACGACGTGTCGAACACCGCGTACAACGCCAACCAGGCGCGGATCGCGATCGGCGGCGGGGGACTGCTCGGCTACGGGCTGTTCCAAGGTCCGCAGACGCAGGGCAAGTTCGTGCCGGTCAACGAGAGCGACTTCATCTTCACGGTCGTCGGCGAGGAACTGGGGTTCGTCGGGGTCGCCGTCCTCATCCTCCTCCTGGGCGTGGTGCTGTGGCGGGCGGTGTTGATCGCCTACCGCGCCGACGACCTGTACGGCCGACTCGTCGCGGCCGGCATCGTCGCCTGGCTGGCGTTCCAGCTGTACGAGAACGTCGGCATGTCGTTGGGCATCATGCCGATCACCGGCATCCCGCTGCCCATGGTGTCGGCTGGCGGCACGTCGATGATGGCCACCTGGATCGCGATCGGTCTGCTGCAGAACATCCGACTGCACGCCGCGCGCGCGAGCATCTAGTGTCGTGCGGCTGAGGTTCGTCCCCGGATGAGTCGGGCGGCTGCGACGTGCGCCGGTGTTGAGGTTCGACCCGGTTCGCAGGCCGCGGACCGGACCCAACCTCAACACCGGCGGCGAACCGGTCGCGTCACGTGATCACCGTCGGCCGTGGCGGACGCCGTCGCGCGCGCGCTCGCCGCGGCGGTGATGCGCTGTGACACGGGTATCCTCTGGTCAGTGACCACCCATCGTCAGCCCGGGTCGAGTGTCTTCGACGAGCTCGAGCAGTTGCTCCCACTGGTCACCAAGCCGATCCAGTACGTCGGCGGCGAGGTGAACGCGCTCACCAAGGAGTGGGACGACGTCGACGTCCACTGGGCGTTGATGTACCCGGACGCGTACGAGGTGGGTGCGCCGAACCAAGGCGTGCAGATCCTCTACGAGGTCATCAACGAGCGCGACGACGCCCTCGCCGAGCGCACGTACGCCGTGTGGCCGGACCTCGAGGCGCTCATGCGCGAGCACGGTGTCCCGCAGTTCACCGTCGACGCCCACCGGTCGGTCGGCGACTTCGACGTCTTCGGCGTCTCCTTCAGCACCGAACTCGGCTACACGAACATGCTCACCGCGATCGACCTGGCCGGCGTGCCGGTGCTCGCGGTGGATCGCGATGACACCCACCCGATCATCGTCGCCGGCGGCCACGCGGCCTTCAACCCGGAGCCGATCGCCGACTTCGTCGACGCCGCCGTCCTCGGCGACGGCGAGGAGGCGGTGCTGCTGATCACCGACATCGTCCGCGACTGGAAGGCGGCCGGTCGGCCGGATGGCCGGGTCGGGCTGCTGCTGCGGCTGGCCCAGACGGGCACGATCTACGTGCCGCGCTTCTACGACGTGACCTACCTGCCCGACGGTCGGATCCAGCGGATCGCGACGAGTCGTGCCGACGTCCCATGGCGCGTGCGCAAGCACACGCTGATGGATCTCGACGAGTGGGCGTACCCGAAGTACCCACTGGTGCCGCTGGCCGAGACCGTCCACGAACGGGCCGCGGTGGAGATCTTCCGCGGCTGCACCCGGGGGTGTCGCTTCTGCCAGGCGGGGATGATCACCCGACCCGTGCGCGAGCGCAGCATCACGACGATCGCGTCGATCGTCGACAATGGGCTGCGCCGCACGGGGTTCGAGGAGGTCGGGCTGCTGTCGTTGTCCAGCGCGGACCATTCCGAGATCGCCGACGTCGCACGCAACCTCGCGGACCGCTATGAGGCCGAGCAGGTCTCCTTGTCGCTGCCGAGCACTCGCGTGGACGCGTTCAACGTCGACCTCGCCAACGAGCTCTCGCGCAATGGTCGTCGCAGCGGGCTCACGTTCGCCCCCGAGGGCGGCAGCGAACGGATGCGCAGGGTCATCAACAAGCAGGTCACCGAGGCCGACCTGGTCCGCACGGTCTCCACCGCGTACGCCGGCGGCTGGCGGCAGGTGAAGCTGTACTTCATGTGCGGGCTGCCGACCGAGACCGACGACGACGTGCTGCAGATCGCCGACCTGGCCCGCGAGGTGATCCGGGCCGGGCGCGAGGCCTCGGGTCGACGCGACATCCGGTGCACGGTCTCGATCGGTGGCTTCGTCCCCAAGGCGCACACGCCGTTCCAGTGGGCGGCCCAGCTGGACCACGAGTCGACCGACGCGCGGCTGCACCTGCTGCGCGACGCGATCCGCGCCGATCGCGAGTACGGCAAGGCGATCGGCCTGCGCTACCACGACGGGCGCCCGGGCATCGTCGAGGGGATGCTCTCGCGCGGCGACCGTCGGGTGGGCGCCGTCATCCGACGCGCCTGGCAGGCCGGTGCGCGGTTCGACGGGTGGACCGAGCACTTCTCCTTCGACCGGTGGATGCAGGCCGCCGAGGAGGCGCTGGCGGACGAGGTGGTCGACGTCGACTGGTACACGACGCGGGAGCGGCAGGTGACCGAGGTGCTGCCGTGGGACCACCTGGACTCCGGGTTGGACTCCGAATGGCTGTGGGAGGACTGGCAGGCCGCGCTGGCGGCCGACGCCGTCGACGACTGCCGCTGGTCGCCGTGCTTCGACTGCGGGGTCTGCGACCAGTTGGGTACCCAGATCCAGGTCGGCCCGACCGGGGTCGTGAACCTGCCGATGCCGGTCGTCCCCGCGCCGGCCTTCGCCGCCGCTACCTCCGCGAACGGCGAGGCGGACCGGTGAGCGGCCGCCGCCCGCCCGAGCGCGACAGCGCACCACCGGTCCAGCGGCTGCGCGTGCGCTACGCCAAGCGCGGGCGGCTGCGCTTCTCCAGTGCGCGCGACTTCCAGCGGGCCCTGGAACGCGCGTTGCGCCGGACCCGCGTCCCGATGGCCTACAGCGCGGGGTTCTCACCCCATCCGCGGATCTCCTACGCGAACGCGGCCGCCACCGGCGCGGCCAGCGAGGCCGAGTACGTCGAACTGGCGTTGGTCGAGCGATGCGACCCGGCGGCGATCCGCGCCGCGCTGGACGCGGCCCTGCCCGCCGGCCTGGACATCCTCGACGTCGTCGAGGCGACGACGTCGGACTTCGCCGCACGGCTGGAGGCCAGCCAGTGGCGAATCGAACTGCCGGGGGTGTCCGTCGCCGCGGCGCAGGCGGCGGTCGGTCGGTTCTGGGCCGAGCCGCAGATCGTCGTGGAGCGGACGACGAAGTCCGGCCGCCGATCGTTCGACGCCAAGGCCGCGGTCGTCGCGCTGTCCGTCGACACCTCGCCCGTCGACGCGGCCGGCGACACGTCGCCCGTCGACGCGGGCGCGGCTGACTGTGCGATACTCGCGCTGGTCGTTCGGCACGGCACACCGTCCGTACGACCCGACGACGTGGTGTCCGCGCTGCAGCGCGTGGCCGACCTCGTGCCGCCCACACCCCCGCGGGTGACCCGGCTGGCGCAGGGGCCGCTCGATGTGGCCGGGGCATCGGTGGCCGATCCGCTCGGACCTGATCGAGACGGTTCGGTCTCGGGGCCTCGGTAGCGTTCGTCGTCGGCGGGATGGCCCGGCCTGTGCACCGCAGTGGTGCGCGCGGACGATCCGGCGACCGACCAGGCTTGGCCGGGATCTGTGCGATCTCGGCCCGACAGTGGGCTTGGCCCCGGCGTTGTGCGCCGGCCGGCCCGTGAAGGAGCAGGACCGATGGACCACGACGACACCGCCACGCCCGACGCCGCGCCCGAGGCCGGGGCCGCGACCGTCAAGCGCGCCCGCCGGCGGGCCGCGAGTCGGCCGGCCGGCCCGCCCACGGACGCGGTCCCACCGGCGACCACAGGCGCCCCGGCCGACGAGGCCGGATCCGAGTCCGCCAGTGGGTCGGGCGCGGTCGAGCCGAAGAAGGCGACCCGTCGCACCCGCAAGGCGCCGGTGACGGCCCCCGCGGACGAGGTTTCGCCCGACCCGGCCCCCGCGGACGAGGCGGCCGCGCCGGCCCCCGCGGACGAGGCGGCCGCGCCGGCCAAGCGCACGCGGCGCGCCACGAAGAAGCCGGCCGACGCCGCCGCGGTCGACGACGCCGCCGTCCCGGCACCGGTGTTCGTCGCGCCCCTGTTCGTCGCGCCGCAGGTGGACGCTGAACCGGTCGAGGAACCCGCGCAGCCACCGGCGCCGCCGGTCCGCAAGCGCACTCGGCGAGCGAGTGCGGCGGCGGTGCGCGAGGCCGAGCCCTCCGACCTGGCCGTCGTCGAAGCCGACGCCGAGCAGACCGAGCCGGACGAGCCGGCCGAGCCGGCCAGCGAGGGTGACGGCGACGACGACGCCGACGAGACCGGTGCGGACGACGGTCCCCGCCGTCGGCGACGGCGGGGCGGGCGCGGTCGGCGGCGCCGTGAGGACGCGGCCGGGGAGGCCGGCGGGGACGCGGTCGGCGACGACGACGCCGGTGCGCCGGCCGAGGACGCCGAAGGCACCGACGGCACCGACAGCACCGACGGCACCGACGACACCGAGGACACCGACGACACCGACGCGGCCGGCTCACGTCGGCGCCGGCGCCGGCGCCGGCGTGGCGGCGACGCCGCGGACTCCGGCGAGGACACCGGTGGCCGTGCGCGCGAACCGCGCAACGGGTCCGACGACGTCGCGAGCCTGCGCGGGTCGACGCGCCTGGAGGCGAAGAAGCAGCGGCGTCGAGAGGGCCGCGAAGCCGGCCGGCGGCGGGCCCCGATCCTGACGGAGGCGGAGTTCTTGGCCCGCCGGGAGTCGGTGGACCGGGTCATGGCCGTGCGCCAGGTCGGTGACCGCACGCAGATCGCCGTCCTGGAGGACGGCGTGCTCGTCGAGCACTACGTCACCCGTGGCTCGTCGGCGTCGATGGTCGGCAACGTGTACCTGGGTCGGGTGCAGAACGTCCTGCCGAGCATGGAGGCGGCGTTCGTCGACATCGGCCGCGGGCGCAACGCGGTGCTGTACGCCGGTGAGGTCAACTGGGACGCCGCCGGCCTCGACGGCCAGCCGAAGCGGATCGAGTTCGCCCTGAAGTCCGGCGACCCGGTGCTCGTCCAGGTCACCAAGGACCCGATCGGGCAGAAGGGCGCTCGCCTGACCAGCCAGGTCTCGTTGCCCGGCCGGTTCCTGGTCTACGTGCCGGACGGTTCGATGACCGGCATCAGCCGCAAGTTGCCGGACACCGAGCGGTCGCGGCTGAAGTCGATCCTCAAGCGCGTGATGCCCGAGGACGCCGGCGTGATCGTGCGGACCGCGGCCGAAGGCGCGGCCGAGACGGCACTGGAGGCGGACGTCACCCGGCTGACCGGGCTGTGGGCCGACATCGAGGCCGCGCGCCGGTCGGCGAGTCCGCCGACGCTGCTGTACAGCGAGCCCGACCTGGCGATCAAGGTCGTGCGCGACATCTTCAACGAGGACGTCAGTCGACTGGTCGTCGCGGGCGACACCGCGTGGGCGTCGCTGAGCGCGTACATCGGCGCGGTCGCCCCCG
Source organism: uncultured Bifidobacteriaceae bacterium (assembly GCA_964391765.1). Classification (GTDB taxonomy): domain Bacteria; phylum Actinomycetota; class Actinomycetes; order S36-B12; family S36-B12; genus UBA10649. Next base: position 10,439 of record CAYMNG010000084.1, read on the forward strand.
ACCTCGTCGAGCGCCTGGACCACTGGGTCGGGCCGACGGACCTCTTCGCGCACTTCCGCGTGGACGAGCAGCTGCTCAAGGCGTTGGATCGCAAGGTCTTCCTGCCATCGGGTGGGTCACTGGTCATCGACCGCACCGAGGCGATGACGGTCGTCGACGTCAACACCGGCAAGTTCACCGGCCAAGGCGGGAACCTCGAGCAGACGGTGACGCGCAACAACCTCGAGGCCGCCGAGGAGATCGTGCGGCAGCTGAGGCTGCGTGACATCGGGGGGATCATCGTCGTCGACTTCATCGACATGGTGCTGGAGAGCAACCGCGACCTGGTCCTGCGTCGGCTGGT
>CAYMNG010000085.1:0-3811 GCA_964391765.1 uncultured Bifidobacteriaceae bacterium
CCCACTTCCTGGGACGTCGTGCACGAACACCTGGACATTTCGGGCACCTCGTGCCGCACGTCCCACTTCCTGGGACGTCGCGCACGAACACCTGGACATTTCGGACACCTCGTGCCGCACGTCCCAGGAAGCGGGACAAACGGCGGCGGGGGTCAGCGCAGCGCGGCGGCGATGACGTCCTCCCAGCGGTCGAGCACGATCTGCTGGCGCATCGGCGCCACCGACGCCCGACCGACCGCACCAAGCCGAGCACGCTCGTCCGGATCGACGAGCAGCGCATCGAGCGCCCGCGCCAGCGCCGGCGCGTCCCCGCGCGGGACGAGCCGGGCCGCGTCACCTTCGCCGGCCAGCCGGCGCACCCCGGCGGAGCAGTCGGCCGCGACGCAGGCGACCCCCATCGCCATCGCCTCGGCCAGCGCCATCGGCAGGCCCTCGGTCAACGACGGCAGCGCGAAGACTCCGGCCGACCCGAGCTCGCCGGCGACGTCCGCCACCGGCGGCACGAGGTCCACCCGGTCCGCGCCGGCCGACAACCCCTCGATCCGTCGCCGGACGACGGCCTCGTCCGGCCCGGAGCCGACGATCCGAAGCCGCCAACCCGGATGCCGATCGGCGATCAGCCCCCACGCGTCGACGAGGAAGCGCGGTCCCTTCTCCGCCGACAGGCGACCCAGGTAGGTCACGGTCCGCCCAGCGGTCGCGTCGACCGGCGCCGGCGGCCACACGGCCAGCGGGTTGGCGATCACGGCCGTGTTGTTCAGCCCGGCCCGCCGGAACGCCTCGGCGTCGACGTCGGTCAGGAGCGCGAACACGTCCGCATCGCGATAGACCGACCGGACCCGAGCCAGGTCGCGGCCGGCGGCCGCCGCCTCGTACGACGAGTGGTACTGCGCGACGACCGGCCATCGGTCGAGGGTCCCGGCGGGTACGTGCTCCATCGCCCACAACTGCGCGACGATCAGCACGCCGGGTGGCCCGTCGGCCAGGTGCGAACGCAACGCCGCCGTGGCGGCGGCACTGGCACGCGCGCGCGTCGCGACCGTGCGCCGGTAGGTCGGCCGTAGTCGGTGCACGGCGTTCGCCCGACCCGGCGGCGCCGGCCACGGGTGCGTCATCAGCGTCGTCGTCCGGTACGCGGGCCGATCGACGTACCGGTGCGGCCTGTCGGCCGGCGCGATCCCGACCAGTTCGACCGGGTAGCCGCGCTCGGCCAGGCCCTGGGAGATCAGGTGGACGACGCGTTGCGCCCCACCGAGCTCGTCGATCGAGTTCGCGAGCACGACGACGCGCGGGCGGCTCGCGCGCTCGGCGTCCGCCGCACCGACCGGGGTCATTGCCCGCTCCCGACGATCGCCGCGGCGGCGCGGTCTGCGCTCCCGGCGTCGATCGGACCACACCAGCGACGCGCCCAGGTGCGGCGCCGGTCGGCGTACCGCGCGTCCCACGCACGCGGATCGTCCAGCCAGGCGGCCACCGCCGCCGTCAGCTCGGCCCAGTCCCCGACCACCGGCCCGACGTCGACGACCTCCGGATACACCCCGTGCGCCCGTTCGACGGCCGCCGCGTCCGGCCAGAACAGCACGACCGGCACGTCGAGCGCCGCCGCATCGGCGACGAGTCCGGAGTAGTCCGCCACGGCGAGGTCCGCCGCCGCCAGGAACGGGTGGATCGGTTGCGCGGCAGACAGGTCGCGGATCGCCCATCGCAACCGGGTCGGCACGGGGATCGGCTCGCCCGGCGGTTGGGCCAGCACGAGGTACGTCCGGTCACCGAACCGCTGCGCCCAGTCCTCCGCGTCGAACGCCGCTTCGACACCGCCGCGTCGGGCGGCCGGCGCGCACACGACGACCGCGCGGTCGGTCGGCAGGTCCATGGCCCGCCGCGCACCCGCCGGATCGGCATGGGTGACAACGACCCGGTCCAACCGCGGCGCGCCCGTCGCGACGATGTCGCCGCGGTGGTCCACTGCCGCCGCGAGCCGATCCGCGACGGCCGCCGACGGCGCGAGAAGCAGTCGACGGCGGCGCCCGGCCCGCCGGAGGCGGGCGACGTCGGCCCGTCGGACGAGGACGGCAGGGTCGTCCAGGCCGACCCGGAGCACCGGCACGTCGGCGGCGACCTGCACCGTCACCGACGGCTGGTCGGCACCCGTGCCGACCGCCTCGTCGCCGACGACCCACCGCGCACGGCCGAGCAGCCACGAGTGCCGCATGCTCCCGCGGATCACCACACCCGACCCGGCGGGAGCGGACTCCGGCGCCGAGCGGTTCGCCCAGATCCGGTCGACGCCCGGGTACGCCGCCGCCAGCGCCGCGTCGATCGCCGCCAGGTCACCGGCGAACGCCCGCGACGTCGGGGCGTCGAACAGCACGAGATCACGGCGCGGCAGTTGGCGAGCGATGCGGTTGACGACCGGCCGCAGGAGGTCGTCGCGCGCACCGAGCCAGGCCCGGCGCAGGCGGCCGGACCACCCGGCCCGGCGTCGTCGAGCCCGCCGGATCCGTGCCGGCCCCACGGTCGTCGCCTGCCACGTCACCGCGCCGTACTCGCCGGCGGCCAGCCGCACGGCGTCGGGGTCGGCCCGCCCGATGGGGCCGACGAACCCGATGATCACCTCCGGACACGTCCGCCGTTCGCTTCGTACCGCGACGACGCACTCGACGCCGTCGCGGCAGACGGCGATCGACAGTGTGCCGTGGTCGCTGGTCTCCAGCGGCGTCACGACACCTGACCGCAGCGCCCCGTCGACCCGCCAGGTCGCCCATCCCGGTCGACCCGCCGGCGCGTCGACCCACTCGCCGGCCGCGCTCATCGCCGTTCGCCCACCGGGCAACGCGAATCGCAGCTCGACCCGATCCGACGCCGCGAGCGTGCCGTCGTAGTCGCGGGTGCGCCCGTGGACGCGCAGTCCGCCCGCGTCCGTGACCTCGATGGCATCGACGCGGTGCAGGAACCGGCGCTGCCCGAACGGGATCCGCCGAAGGCCCAGATCGGTGACGTCGAGCCACTCGGCGGCCGGGTGGCCGCCCACGAGCCCGGCGGCCGGGTGGCCGCCCACGAGCCCGGCGGCCGGGTGCGCGCTCGTCCATCGGTCGCGGCCGTCGACGGCGTCGATCGTCGCGTCGACGGCCGAGGCCCAGGTCACGAACCGCATCGCCGAACGAATGCCGTCCACATCGCGCAGCAGCAGGTGGAAGATCGCCACGCGCAGCGCCGGCCGCAGCCGCCACGCCGCCGCCAACGGGACCTGGTCGACGTAGGCGGCGAGTCGATCGACGATCGCGGCCGCGGTCTCGTCGTCCGCCTCGACGATCGACGACAGGTACAGGTAGAGGTCGTGGCGCAGGAACTTCTCGTCCTTGACCGCGCGCAGTTCGACGAGCCCGCGCGTGTCGAGGTACGCGTCGATCATGCGGTTCACCGCGATCCGGCTGTCGACGTTGCGCAGTTCGCCGCGCCGTTGTGTGATCGACAGGTCCTCGCCGAGTCGGTCGACGTGCCAGCGGTAGACCGTCTCCGGGATGACCGCGAGCCGGTGCGCCGACGCCATCGCCTGCAAGGTGAAGAGCTGATCCTCGTACAAGATGCCTTCGGGGAAGCGGATCTCGTTCTGCCGCAGCAGATCTACCCGGTAGATCTTGTTCACCGAGATCGTGTCGTAGAGCAGCTCGGGCAGGTCGACCAGCGCGTCCAGCACCCGCTCCTCGTCGTGCAGGTCCGGTCGCCACCGCCGAGTCCGGCCCGATCGGACGTCGACGCGCTCCGCCGTCCCGCAGACGACGTCCGCCCCGGTCCGCTCGGCCGCGGTCAG
>CAYMNG010000085.1:3821-10675 GCA_964391765.1 uncultured Bifidobacteriaceae bacterium
TTCTTGCAGGCGTGGCGCTCGTACTCGTCGTCGGAGTCGCAGAACATGACCCAGGGCGCACGGGCGAGGCTGAGTCCGCGATTGCGCGGCGCGCTGCATCCGCCGGAGTTCACCGCGAGCCGCTCGTACCGCACGCGCGGATCGGCCGAGGCGATCTGCCGGGCCACCTGCTCGGTTCCGTCGGTCGATGCATCGTCGACGATCACGATCTCCAGGTTGCGCAGCGTCTGCCGCTGGACCGAGGCGACGGCGCGGGGCAGGCGTGCCGCGTCGTCGAAGCAGATGACGACGACCGTCACGTCCGGATCGGTCATCGCCGACGCCGCAGGTCGTCCGCGACCGCCACGAGCGTTCGCGCCCGGGCGTCGAAGGAGTGCTCGCGCGCGATGGTCCGCGCCATCGCCAGGCGACGGTTCCGGTCGGGGAACCCCGCGTCGAGGTCGTCGCCCAGCAGCGGCCCCAACTCCGCCGGGTCGGCGTAGGTGCGCACGACGTCGCCGAACACCTCGGTCACCCCGACGGCCGGGTCGCTGAGGACCCGCGCGCCGGTCGCCGCGGCGTCGAACAGGCGGTTGGACAAGAACCCGGCCGCGGCCATGTCGGGCCAGTGGTCGTTGAGGACGACGCCGGCGCCGGCGTAGGCCGCGGGCAACGCGTCGTTAGCCAGGAACTCGCCCGCGATCGCCTCGGCCGCAACGAACTCCTCCCACCCCACCCCGTACAGGGTCACCGGGGTGCCGGTCGCGAGCGCATCGCGCACGATCGGTCGGAACTGCCCGCGGGTCGATCCCACGAACAGCGCCCGCGCGCCGCTGTCGGGTGTCGCCGCCGTCGGGCGGAACCGGTGCGGATCGGTCGCCTGTAGCAGCGGCCGAACCGGGACGCCGAAGTGCTCGGCCCGCGGCCAGTGCGCGCTGGCCGCGAACGTCGCGTCGTAGTCCGCCGGCTCGTCGTCCTCGACCAGGTCGGGGTGGCTGATGACCCACAGCAGCCAGGTCGCCCGACCGCGCCGGGGCACGACCCGCCGCAGCCCGCGCAGCACCAGGACGACGTCGTCCTCCTCCCGGGCCGGCGCCGTCGCTCCCGGACGTCGGACGACCGCGGCGCGCTCGCCGGCCCGCACCAACGCCGCGACCAGGTCGCGGGCGAACCACGTGTCCCCCCACTGGTCCCCGGCCGGTCCTTTCGGCGCCGCCACGACGACCGACCACCGACGCGGACGTCGGCGTCGCACTGCCGAGCGCAGCGGTCGCACGCGGCTAGACCCCGTCCGGCACGACCGGCACGTCCGGCACGTCGGGTACGTCGGCCGTGACCGGGCGCGGCCGGCCCCGCAGGAAACCGGTCCCCCACGCCCCGTGCATCGTCGCGTACACGATCGGCAGCCGGGCCGCCGCCGCCGGTCGCAGCGCCGGCGCCGAACGCCAGGCGACCGCGCTGGCCGCGAGGGTCGACATCGCGTACCCGACCGGCGCGGCCAGTCCCCACCCGACCAGCGCCGGACGCCCGGTCACCAACCCGGTCGCCGCGAGGGCGAGTCCGCCGGCGACGGCCGCGACGGCGACCGGTGCGGCCAGGTAGCGCGCGGAGACCGTCTCCGGGTGCCGGCGGACGACCTCGCGTCGCCACCGCCCGTAGTCGTGGTACTGCTTGGCCAGGGCCCGCAGCGTGTGCCGGGGCCGGTAGGTGACCCGCAGGTCCGGGGTGAACCACACCACGCCGCCGGTCTGGCGGATGCGCAGGTTCATCTCCCAGTCCTGGGCCCGCACCATCGTCTCGTCGTAGCCACCCACGCGCGCCAGCGCGGACCGCCGGAAGCACCCCAGGTACACGGTGGGCGCAGGGCCGGCCTGCCCGCCGACGTGGAAGGCGGCGCCGCCGACGCCGAACCGCGACGTCATCGCCAGCGCCACCGCGCGCTCGAAGTCGTTCGTCCCCTCCGCCGCCATGACACCGCCGACGTTGTCCGCGCCGGTCTGCTCGAGGGTCTGGACCGCCGTGCGCACGTAGTCCGCACCGACCATCGCGTGCCCGTCGATCCGCACGACGACGTCGCCGTCGGTGGCCGCGATCGCCGCGTTCAGACCGTTCGGCGTGCGCCCGGTCGGGTTCTCGACGATCCGCACCCGCGGGTTCGCGGCGGCGATCTGGGCCGCCACGTCGGCCGTGCGATCCGTCGACGGACCCACCGCGATCATGATCTCGAAGGCACCGGGGTAGTCCTGCTCGAGCAGTCGTCCGACCGCGGCGCGCAGGTGGCGCTCCTCGTCGAGCACGGTCATGACGACCGACACGCTCGGCCACGCACCGGACATGGCCCCATTGTTGCCGACGATCGCCCACTAGCGTCCCGGGTATGCGCGTGTCCGACGCCTGGGCCGCCCTGACGGCGGCGATCGGTGTCCGTGGGGTGCCGCTGCGTGCGGTCGTCGTCGACGCGAACGACGGCATCATCGCGACCGCGGGAATCGTCGAGGGGTTCATCGGCGCGGGGTTCGATCGCGGGGCCATGTTCCTCGCGACGTTCTTCGCACTGGTCGCCGGGGCGATCTCGATCGGCGCCGCGCGCTACGGCGAGGCGGCGGCGGCCCGCGACGAGATCGTCGCGACCCTCGCCGAGGAGCAGCGCCGGATCAGCCTCGACCCGGCCGAGGAACTCGCCGAACTGGCCGACCACTACCGGGCCAAGGGCCTGCCCGCCGATCTCGCGGACCAGGTCGCGGCGGCGCTGACCCGAGCCGATCCGGTGCGCGCCCACGCGGAGGCGGAGTACGGGATCGACCCGGCGGACGCGATCACCAACCCGGTCATGGTCGGCGTCCTCGCCGGTGCGGGGTTCGGCCTCGGAGCGCTAATCCCGCTGGTCACCGCGAGCCTGGCCGAGGAGGGTCGACGCGCCCTGCTGACGTTCGTCGCGGTGATCGTCTCGCTCACGATCACGGCCTTCGTCCAGGCCCGCGCGGGCCATACGGCGGTCGCCCGGACGGTCGTGCGGACGGTGCTGATCGGCGTCGTCGCGATGGGCGTCACCTACGCGATCGGCCTGCTGATCCAACGCTGAGCCGGTCAGGCCGTCCCGAGCGCCTCGTGCCGGACCAGGCCGGCGAACGTGCCCTCGGTGCGCGAGCGGAAGTGGTCGTCGCGGACCGATGCCGTGCGGTCCCCGGCCCGACGGACGTACACGTAGCCCAGGCCGTGCGCACGGTAGACCAGTCCGCCGTCCGCGCGGACACGGTCGAGCAGGGCCCGGTCGACCGACTTCGGCACCGGCCGCCACCCGCCGACCGCGGCGAGGTCCGCCCGCGCGAGGAGCATCGTCCCGCCCGCCACGAAGGACCCGTACTTCTCCGCCGCGTACACCGGCCGGAACACCGTCGTGTCGGACTGCTCCAGGTGGATCCAGTCCAGCGCCTTGCCGACGACCTGCGCCCCGGAGTAGGCCCGGGCGAGGACGAGGTCCCAGATGTGCTCGGCGCCGTAGTGGTCGTCGTCGTCCATCTTGGTGATCAAGGCCCCCTCCGCCCGGTCCGAGCAGCGGTTCAGCGCCTGCCCGAGCGTCGCCGACCGCTCGATCGTCACGACGGTCGTCGGGTGCGGGATCTGACCGAGGAGATCGCCGAGGTCGGCGTCCGCGGCCGCCCCGTGCAGGCCGAGCACGATCTGCAGGCGGGGGTAGGCGAGCCGGCTGACCTGCGCGACCGCGTGCTCGACCTGCTCGGGCCGGTGGGTGACCAGCACCACGCTGACGCTGGGCCAGGAGTCGAGTGCGGCCCACGGCCCGTGCGCGCGCAGCGCGTGCCGACGCGCGTGCACCGACGCCGCCTGCCAGGCCAGCGCGTCGACCGGATCGGGCAGATCGGCGGGCGAGCCGGCCGTGAGGATCCCGCACGCGTTCACCTGCTGCGCGATCCCGCTCGGCAGCCGGTCACCGACCAGGGCCGCGACGGTGCGCAACGCGCGCACGGCCGCGCTGTCGAGACCACCGGCGAGGCGCAGCGGACCCTCGGGCAGGGCGACGGTGACAGCGCCGTCACCGCCGTCGCCCTCGACACCGCTGCCGTCGATCGAGTACGACGCCACCGGCCACGGGCCCACACTGCGCCGGCCGACGGGCCGGTGCACGGCCGGATCGACGCTGACGTCGTACCGCTCGACGCCGACGGTCCACCCGTCCGGTCGCACGACGACCGTCCGCGTGCGCTCGGGCGCGTCGATCGGCGGCGCGGCCGGGCAGACCAGCGTGTCGCACCTGCGGGTGTGCCGATCACGGCTCTGGCCGGGCACGATCACGTCGCGCACCCAGCCCGCCAGCGGACCGGCGCTGGCCGGCAGCCCGGCAGCGAGGGTGATCTCGTCGGGCGAGGTCGCGACCGGGGTCGGCCGCAGCAGGCGCACGACGCCGGCGAGCACGAGTCCGGGGTCGGCCGGGATCGTCAGCCGGACGGTGACGTCCACTCCGCGCGCGGTCGGCTCGACGACCAGCGCGGCGACGTCGGCGAGCCGCAGCGTGCCCAGCCACCCGGCCTGCGGCGGTCGCCACCGAGCGACCCGGACGACGACCTCGCCGGCCGCCGGATCGCCGACGCTGGTGACGGCCAACGCCGCCACCTGCGCGACGTCGTCCGCCGCCACCGACCACCGGCCTCGGCGGACCCGGACGCGGGCACCGGGACTGGCACGGACCGACACGGCGGCCAGCCTAGGGGTGTGACCCACGCGATACGTCGTTCCGCGATGCGCGGTGTAGCCTGAATACCTGCCCGGCGACCATCGACTGCCGCGCTCCGGCGCGGACCCCGGCGAGGTCAGTGCGGGCACCTCGAGCCCCCGCCCGTACCGTCACGAAGGAACGCCGTGAGCAAGCAGGTCGTCAGTCTCCATCGTGTCGTCATCCGATTCGCCGGGGACTCCGGCGACGGCATGCAACTGACCGGTGACCGGTTCACGTCGGACACCGCCGGACTCGGCAACGACCTGTCCACGCTGCCGGACTTCCCCGCCGAGATCCGGGCGCCAGCGGGAACGATCGGCGGCGTCTCGGCCTTCCAGCTCGCGTTCGCCGACCACATCATCACGACCCCCGGCGACGTCCCGAACGTCCTCGTCGCGATGAACCCCGCCGCCCTCAAGGCCAACATCAAGGACCTGCCCCGCGGCGCCGACCTCATCGCCAACACCGACGAGTTCACCAAGCGCAACCTGGAGAAGGTCGGCTACACGAGCAACCCGCTCGAGGACGGATCCTTGGATCCGTACACCGTGCACGCGATCGCGCTGACCGCGCAGACCGTCGAGGCGCTCAAGGGGTTCGCGGTCAGCAAGAAGGAGGCCGAGCGCTCGAAGAACATGTACGCCCTCGGCCTGCTGTCGTGGTTGTATTCGCGACCGACGGACAGCACGCGGGAGTTCCTGACGCAGAAGTTCGCCAGCAAGCCGGAGATCCTCGCGGCCAACCTCGCCGCCTTCGAGGCCGGGTGGTCCTTCGGCGAGACGACCGAGACGTTCTCGGTGCAGTACGAGGTCGCGCCCGCCCAGATGCCGGCCGGCACGTACCGCAACATCGCCGGGAATCCGGCGCTGGCCTACGGGCTGATCGCCGCGGCCGAGCTGTCCGGCCTGCCGCTGTTCCTCGGCTCGTACCCGATCACGCCGGCCTCGGACGTCCTGCACACCCTGGCCAAGAACCATCGCTTCGGGATCATGACCTTCCAGGCCGAGGACGAGATCGCCGGCATCGGCGCCGCCATCGGCGCGGCGTACGGCGGCGCGCTCGCGGTGACGACGACGTCGGGTCCGGGGGTCGCCTTGAAGTCCGAGGCGATCGGCCTGGCCGTGTCCTTGGAACTGCCGCTGGTCATCGTCGACGTCCAGCGTGGTGGCCCGTCCACCGGCCTGCCGACGAAGACGGAGCAGTCCGACCTGCTGCAGGCGATGTTCGGTCGCAACGGGGAGTCGCCGGTCCCGATCATCGCCCCGCAGTCGCCCTCGGACTGCTTCCACGCCGCGATCGAGGCCGCGCGCATCGCGGTGGAGTACCGCACGCCGGTGTTCGTGCTCTCCGACGGCTACCTCGCGAACGGCTCCGAGCCGTGGCTGGTGCCCAGCGTCGACGACCTGCCGGTGATCGACCCGCAGTTCGCCACCGGACCGAACCACGAGGCGGCCGACGGCACGGTGTCGTTCCGCCCGTACCAGCGCGATCCGCAGACGCTCGCCCGCCCGTGGGCCGTCCCCGGCACGAAGGGACTCGAGCACCGGATCGGCGGGCTGGAGAAGGCCGACGGCACCGGCGCGATCTCGTACGACCCGGAGAACCACGATCGGATGGTCCGCCTGCGTCAGGCGAAGGTCGACGCGATCGCGGACACGATCCCTGATCTCGTCGTCGACGACCCGACCGGTGACGCCGACGTCCTCGTCCTGGGCTGGGGTTCGACCTTCGGCCCGATCGGCGCCGCCTGCGAGATCACCCGCCGGACGGGGGTCAAGGTCGCCCAGGCCCACCTGCGGCACGTGAACCCGCTCCCGCGCAACACCGAGGACGTCCTGCGCCGCTACCGCCGGGTGCTCGTGCCCGAGATGAACCTCGGCCAGCTCAGCCTGCTGCTGCGGGCGAAGTTCCTGGTCGACATCCAGGGCATCAACCAGGTCCGCGGACTGCCGTTCAAGTCCACCGAGCTCGTCGCGGCGATCACCGCGGCGGTTTCGACCCTGCCCGCCGGCGACCTGCACCCCACCGCCTGACCCGCCTGGAAGAAGGACTGCGATGACCGACACCTACCCGGCGCTGAGCCTGATCCCGAAGTCCGAGGTCGCGACCACCGCGAAGGACTTCAAGTCCGATCAGGAGGTCC
>CAYMNG010000086.1:0-3294 GCA_964391765.1 uncultured Bifidobacteriaceae bacterium
CGCCGCACCACGACATCTACTCGATCGAGGACCTCGCGCAGCTCATCCACGACCTGAAGAACGCCAACCCGGACGCGCGGATCCACGTCAAGCTCGTCGCCGAGGTCGGCGTCGGGACGGTCGCGGCCGGCGTGGCCAAGGCCCATGCCGACGTCATCCTCGTCTCCGGCCACGACGGTGGCACCGGTGCCTCGCCGCTGACGAGCCTGAAGCACGCCGGCGCGCCGTGGGAACTCGGGCTGGCCGAGACGCAGCAGACGCTGCTGCTCAACGGACTGCGCGACCGCGTGGTCGTGCAGACCGACGGTCAGCTCAAGACCGGGCGCGACGTCGTCATCGCGGCGCTGCTCGGGGCGGAGGAGTTCGGGTTCGCGACCGCGCCCTTGGTCGTCAGCGGGTGCGTCATGATGCGGGTGTGCCACCTGGACACCTGCCCGGTCGGCGTCGCCACCCAGGATCCGGTGCTGCGCGAGCGCTTCAGCGGGAAGCCGGAGTTCGTCGAGACCTTCTTCGAGTACCTCGCCGAGCAGGTGCGCGAACTCCTCGCCGGCCTGGGCCTTCGGTCGCTCGACGAGGCCGTGGGCCGGACCGACCTGCTCGACGTCGACCGCGCGATCGACCACTGGAAGGCCACCGGGCTGGACCTGTCGCCGATCCTGCACCTGCCGGACCTGCCGGCCGACGCGGCGCGGCGGTGCACGACCGGGCAGGACCACGGCCTCGACGCCGCCCTCGACAACGAGCTCATCGCGCTGTGCGCGCCGGCGCTGGCCACCGGCGAACCCGTTCGCGCCCGGCTGCCGGTCCGCAACACCAACCGCACGGTCGGCACGATGCTCGGCTCGCAGGTCACCCGCCGGCACGGTGGCGCCGGCCTGCCCGACGGCACGATCGACCTGACGTTCGTGGGCTCGGCCGGCCAGTCGTTCGGCGCGTTCGTCCCCGCCGGGATCACGCTGCGCCTGGAGGGTGACGCGAACGACTACGTCGGCAAGGGCCTGTCCGGCGGTCGGATCGTCGTGCGTCCGGACCGGGACGCCGCATTCGTCGCACACCACAACGTCATCGCCGGGAACGTCATCGCCTACGGTGCGACCGGCGGACAGGTCTTCGTCCGTGGAGTCGTGGGGGAGCGGTTCGCCGTCCGCAACTCCGGCGCGACGGTGGTCGTCGAGGGGGTCGGCGACCACGCACTGGAGTACATGACCGGCGGGGTGGCACTGATCCTCGGTCCGACCGGCCGCAACCTCGCCGCCGGCATGTCCGGCGGCGTGGGCTACGTGGTGGACCTGGACGGCGCGCGCGTGAACCCGGAGATGGTGGACCTCGACCCGCTGACCGCGGACGACTTCGAGACCGTCCGCGACCTGCTCGCGGCCCACATGCACGAGACCGGATCGGAGCGGGCCGCGGAGCTGTTGGCGGACTGGCCGGTCGCCGCGGCGCGGTTCACCGCCGTGCAGCCCAGGGACGCCAAGGCCGCTCGCCGGGCGACGGCGGACGCCGCCCGCACGGCTTCGGACGGCGCGTCGGTGTCGATCGCAGGAGGCGGACATGGGTGATCCCCGGGGGTTCTTGACGACGGATCGGCAACTGCCGGCGCGCCGGCCGGTGGACGTTCGCATCCACGACTGGCGCGAGGTGTACGAGCCGTTCGGTCACGACCTGCTCGAACGTCAGGCCGGACGCTGCATGGACTGCGGGATTCCGTTCTGCCACCAGGGTTGTCCGCTGGGGAACCTGATCCCGGAGTGGAACCACCTGGTCTGGCGGGACGACTGGCCGGCGGCCGCCGAGCGTCTGCACGCGACGAACAACTTCCCGGAGTTCACCGGCCGGCTGTGCCCGGCCCCGTGCGAGACGGCGTGCGTCCTGGGCATCAACGACGACCCGGTGACGATCAAGCAGGTCGAGGTCGCGATCGCCGACCGCGCCTGGGCCGACGGGGTCGTCACGCCGCGGCCGCCGGCGCGACTGACCGGTCGGACCGTCGCGGTCGTCGGCTCGGGGCCGGCCGGCCTGGCCGCCGCCCAGCAGTTGGCCCGGGCCGGCCACACCGTCGCGGTGTACGAGCGGGCCGACCGGGTCGGTGGCCTGCTGCGGTACGGCATCCCGGAGTTCAAGCTGGAGAAGCAGGTCCTCGACCGGCGGATCGCCCAACTGGTCGCCGAGGGCGTGAAGTTCCGCACCGGCGTCGACGTCGGCGTCGACCTCGACGCCGCCGACCTGCGACAGCGCTACGACGCCGTCGTCGTCGCGGTGGGGGCGACGGCCGCGCGGGACCTGCCCGTGCCCGGTCGTGACCTCGCCGGTGTCCACCAGGCGATGGAGTACCTGCCGTGGGCGAACCGGGTGCAGGCCGGCGACCTGGCGGTCTCGCCGATCGACGTCGCCGGCGCCCGCGTCGTGATCATCGGCGGCGGGGACACCGGCGCGGACTGCCTGGGCACCGCGCACCGGCAGGGCGCCGCGTCGGTCACCCAACTGGAGATCCTGCCGACTCCGCCGGTGGATCGACCGCCGGGCCAGCCGTGGCCGACCTACCCGATGGTCTATCGGGTCTCCAGCGCGCACGAGGAGGGCGGGGACCGCGAGTTCGCGGTCTCGACCGAGCGGTTCGTCGACGACGGCACCGGCCGGGTGCGGGCGGTGTCGATCGTGACGGTCGAGGCGCACGAGAGTCGGTTCCGCCCGGTCGCCGGAACCGCGCGCGAACTGCCCGCCGACTTCGTGTTCTTGGCGATGGGCTTCACCGGACCGGAGCCGGGGGCGCTGCTGGGGCAGCTCGGGTTGGCGCTCGACGCGCGCGGGGCGCTCGCGCGTGGCCAGGACTACGCCGCCGCGACGGGGGTCTTCGTCGCCGGCGACGCCGGCCGCGGGCAGTCGTTGATCGTGTGGGCGATCGCGGAGGGCCGGGCGGTCGCCGCGGCCGTCGACGAGTACCTGTCCGGGTCGACGAACCTGCCGGCTCCGGTCACCGCCGCGGACCGCCCACTGACCTTGTGATCGCCGGCGGCGATCCCGCGCGCAGCGCCGGATCCGCCTGCGGCCGCCCTGGATAGGATCGAGATCATGCGTCGCGCGAAGATCGTCGCCACCCTGGGTCCGGCGACCAGTTCGCTCGCGGCCATCCGGGCCCTGGTCGACGCCGGCATGGACGTCGCCCGGCTGAACCTCTCCCACGGTCGCCACGAGGACCACCTGCCGGTCTACGAGAACGTCCGGCGCGCCGCGGACGAGGCCGGTCGCGGCGTCGGTGTCCTCGTCGACCTGCAGGGACCGAAGATCCGGCTG
>CAYMNG010000086.1:3304-10655 GCA_964391765.1 uncultured Bifidobacteriaceae bacterium
GGTTCGCCGGCGGTCCGGTGCTGCTCAAGGACGGTGCCGAGTTCGTCGTCACGACCGACGACGTCCCCGGGGACAGCCACATCGTCTCGACGACGTACGCCGGGCTGCCGGCCGACGTGACACCCGGCGACCTCGTCCTCGTCGACGACGGCCGGGTGGAGCTGAAGGTCACGAAGGTCGACGGACCGAACGTCCACACCGTCGTCGTCGAGGGCGGCCGGGTCTCGGACAACAAGGGCTTCAACCTGCCCGGGGTCGCGGTCAGCGTGCCGGCGTTGTCGGACAAGGACAAGGCCGACCTGCGGTGGGCGCTGCGCATCGGCGCGGACCTGATCGCCCTGTCGTTCGTGCGGTCGGCCGCCGACATCGCCGACGTCCACGAGATCATGGACGAGGAGGGCGTGCACCTGCCGGTCCTCGCGAAGGTCGAGAAGCCGCAGGCGATCGCCAACCTGGAGGAGATCATCGCGGCGTTCGACGGGGTGATGGTCGCGCGCGGCGACCTCGGCGTCGAGCTCCCGCTCGAGGCGGTCCCGCTGGTGCAGAAGCGCGCGATCCACCTGTGCCGCGAGGCGGGCAAGCCGGTGATCGTCGCCACGCAGATGCTGGACTCGATGGCGGTCGCCAGCCGGCCGACGCGGGCCGAGGCCAGCGACGTCGCCAACGCGGTCCTCGACGGGGCCGACGCGCTCATGCTCTCCGGGGAGACCAGCGTCGGGGACCACCCCGCGCTGGTCGTCGAGACGATGGGTCGGATCATCGAGCACGTCGAGCAGCAGGCACTGGACCAGTTGCCCCCGCTGGCGGACGCCTGGACGGGATCGACCGCGCGGGCGTTGACCCGCGCGGCGGTCGACGTGTCCGAGGGCGTCGTCGCCTCGCACCTGATCGCGTTCACCGAGACCGGCTCGTCGGCCCGGTTGATCGCCCGGTGGCGGCACCGCACGCCGCTGCTCGCCTTCACCCCGAACCCGCGCGTTCGCAGCCAGCTGGCGCTCGTGTGGGGGGTCGAGACCTTCCTCGTGCCGCACGTCCTGCACACCGACGACATGGTCGTCCAGGTGGACAAGGCGCTGCTGGACATCGGTCGGGCGACGTACGGCGACCGCGTCGTCATCGTCGCCGGGGTGCCGCCCGGCGTGCCCGGGACGACGAACGGCATGCGCGTGCACAAGATCGGACACGCGCAGCGCGGCGGCGGGATCTAGCGGTCCGCCGTGGCCGCGCGACTCCTGGACCGGGTCGCGGCGGTCGCGATCCTCGCGGCGACCGCGATCGACGTCGCCGGCCTGCGCTGGGGGGCGCACATCGCGTCCCCGGTCCCCGGCCTGTACCTGCCTGACCTGCTGTGGGTCCTCGGGTGCGCCCTGGCCCTGCCGCGGGTCCGGACGGTGCGGGTGCCGCGGCCGGTCGTCCTGGCGGCCGCGACCGCCGCCGGGTACGGCCTGGTCCGGTTCGCCGGCGCACACGGTGGGGACGGGGTCCAGTCGGCGCTGCTCGTGCGGGACCTGTCGCCGTTCGCCTACCTCGCCCTCGTCCCGCTCGCGGCGCTCGCGCTGAACGTCGTGCGGGCGCGGACCTGGCTGTGGTTGCTGCGCCTGGCCCCGCTGGTGATGGCGATCGGGTTCGCGCTGGGCGCGGCCGGCCTTCGGTTCGACGCGATCGGCGGACTCCTGGGCGGACGCGAGCTCGCCGCGATGCCGTTCCCCGGCCGATCCGACCTGCTCGGCGTCGTTGCCGCCGTTGGCGTCGTGGCCTGGGGCCGGTACGACGCGCCGACCGGCGGGCCGGCGGGTGTCGTCGCGGCCCTGCTGCGGCCGCACCGGCTCGCGCAGGTGGCGCTGGCGGCCGTCGGCCTGCTCGCCGGCAGCCAGGCCGGCCAGGTCGCTGTCGCGTTCGCGCTCGGCTGGGCGGTCCTGCGCGAGGTGTGGGCGGTGACGCCGGCCCGGGCGGCGCGCGTCGGCGCGATCGTCGCGATCTGCCTGGCCGTCACCCCGATCGTCCTGGCGACGACCGCGGTCGTCGTCGCCCGACCGACGACGACGCCGGTCAAGGGACCGGCGGACGTCGGGACGACCGGGGTGACGACGGCACCGACCCGCGATCGCGTCGACTACGGCCCCCGCGAGGTGCCGGACGAGCTGGGGACCATCTACGCGCGACTGTCGACGTGGTCGGCGGTCGTCCACGCCGTCGGTCCGACCTGGGCCACGGGAACGGGACTGGGTCGTGCCGACACGCTGCTCGGCGCGTGCGACCTGACCCTCGCGGAGTTCGCCGCCCGCCCGGGGGCGAACAAGTGCGCCGTCGACTCCGGCACGACGCCGCTGCCGTTGCGCGATCCGCACGACTGGGCGCTGAATCTCCTGCTGTACCAGGGTGTCCTCGGGATCGCCGTGTTCGCCGGCGTCGTCGTCGCGTACTGGTGGCGCCCATCGCCGGACCCGGTGTTCAGCCTCACCCTCGTGCCGGCGGGCCTGTACGCGCTCGCGGCCGCGGTCGGCGTCGTCTTCTCCTCGTCCTTCGGGCTGCTGCCGGCGGCCGCGTTCACGGCGTTCGCGCTGTCCCGCCGAGCGGGCGGTAGGGTTCGCTCGGTCGACACCCTTTAAGCCCGTCCGGCGAGGCGGGGAAGGAGGTCCGCATGGATTCGCCCGCGCGCACGCGCGTCGTCCTCGACGACGCCGACATCGGCCGCGCCGTCCGCCGCATCGCCCACGAGATCGTCGAACGGGCGCGCGGCTCGAACACCCTCGTGCTGCTGGGGATCCCGACCCGTGGCGTCGCGCTCGCCCACCGCATCGCGGCCGCGGTCGAGGTGATCGAGGGCGCGCCGGTGCCGGTGGGGGCCCTGGACGTGACGCTGTACCGCGACGACCTTCGCCTGCGGCCGGCGCGCGCGCTGGAGCCGACGACGATCCCCGGCGACGGGATCGACGAGCGGACGGTCGTCCTCGTCGACGACGTGCTGTTCTCCGGGCGCACGGTTCGCGCCGCGCTCGACGCGCTCGGCGACCTCGGCCGCCCGGCCGCGGTCCAGCTCGCGGTGCTCGTGGACCGGGGCCATCGCGAGCTGCCCATCCGGCCGGACTTCGTCGGGAAGAACCTGCCGACCTCGCTGGCCGAGCAGGTCCGGGTCGAGGTGGCCGAGATCGACGGGATCGATCGCGTGACGATCGAAGGCCCGGCGACATGAGGCACCTGCTGTCGGCGGCCGACCTGAGCCGGGACGAGGCCGTGACGATCCTGGACACCGCGGCCGAGCTGGCGGTCGTGACCGACCGGTCGATCAAGAAGCTGCCGACGCTGCGCGGGCGCACCGTCGTGAACCTGTTCTTCGAGGACTCCACGCGGACCCGCATCTCGTTCGAGGTGGCGGCGAAACGGCTGTCCGCGGACGTCATCAACTTCGCCGCCAAGGGATCGAGCGTGTCGAAGGGGGAGAGCCTGAAGGACACGGCCTTGACCCTCGAGGCGATGGGCGCCGACGCGGTCGTCATCCGGCACGGCGCGTCGGGTGCGCCGCACCGCCTGGCGACCACGGGATGGATCGGCGGTTCGGTCGTGAACGCCGGCGACGGGACGCACGAGCACCCGACCCAGGCGTTGCTCGACGCGTTCACCCTGCGCCGGCACCTGCGGTCGGGCACCGGGGACCTCGACGGCGCGCACGTCGCGATCGTCGGGGACATCCTGCACAGCCGGGTCGCCCGTTCGAACGTCCTGCTCCTGCGCACGCTGGGGGCGCGGGTGACGCTCGTCGGGCCGCCCACCCTGCTGCCGCACGGGGTCGGGCAGTGGCCGTGCGCGACGGCGTACGACCTGGACGCGGTGCTCGGCGACGTCGACGCGGTCATGATGCTGCGCGTCCAGGGCGAGCGGATGCGCGACGCGTACTTCCCGTCGACCGCGGAGTACTCCCACCGCTACGGGCTGGACGCGCGGCGCGTGGCGCTGCTGCCGGAGCACGCGATCGTGCTGCATCCGGGACCGATGAACCGCGGGATGGAGATCAGCGCGGACGTCGCGGACTCCCCGCGCGCGGTCATGGTCGAGCAGGTGGCGAACGGGGTCAGTGTGCGGATGGCCGTGCTGTACCTGCTGCTCGGCGGACGACGGGAGGATGTCGCGTGAGAAGCCTGGTGTTGCGCGGGGTGCGGCCGTACGGGGAGGACCCCGTCGACCTGGTCGTCGCGGACGGGGTGATCGTCGACCTGGCGCCCGCAGGGACCGGCGACGGCGACGTCGTCGACGCGGACGGGCTGGTCGCCCTCCCCGGGTTCGTCGACCTGCACACCCACCTGCGCGAGCCCGGCCGGGAGGAGGCCGAGACGGTGGCGTCCGGCTCGCGGGCCGCGGCGCTGGGTGGGTTCACGTGCGTGCACGCGATGGCGAACACCGACCCGGTGGCCGACACCGCCGGGGTCGTCGAGCAGGTGTGGCGGCTGGGGCAGGCGGCCGGACTGGTCGACGTGCGGCCGGTCGGCGCGGTGACCGTCGGCCTGGGTGGCGAGCGGCTGGCCGAGCTGGGGGCGATGGCCGACTGCGCGGCCGGGGTGCGCGTGTTCAGCGACGACGGTCGGTGCGTCCACGACGCGCTGCTCATGCGGCGGGCGCTGGAGTACGTCAAGGCCTTCGACGGTGTCGTCGCCCAGCACGCCCAGGAGCCTCGACTGACCCAAGGCGCGCAGATGAACGAGGGGGTGCTGTCCGGCCGGCTGGGCCTGGCCGGTTGGCCGGCGGTGGCCGAGGAGGCGATCGTCGCGCGCGACGTCCTGCTGGCCGAGCACGTCGGCTCACGCCTGCACGTGTGCCACGTGTCGACCGCCGGCTCGGTCGACGTCGTCCGGTGGGCCAAGGCCCGCGGCATCGACGTGACCGCGGAGGTGACCCCGCACCACCTCCTGCTCACCGAGGACCTCGTCGCGTCGTACGACCCGGTCTACAAGGTGAACCCGCCGCTGCGCACGGCGCAGGACGTCGCCGCGCTGCGGGCGGGGCTGGCCGACGGGACCATCGACGCGATCGCGACCGATCACGCGCCGCACCCGCACGAGGACAAGGACTGCGAGTGGGCGGCCGCCGCGATGGGGATGCTCGGGCTGCAGACCGCGTTCGGCGTCGCCGTGGAGACGATGATCGACACCGGACTGCTGGACTGGCGCGGGCTGGCCGACCGGATGTCGACCGCGCCGGCGCGCATCGGTCGGGTGCCGACCCAGGGCCACGACCTGGTCGTCGGCGCGATCGCCAACATCGTCGTCGTCGATCCGACCGCGCGGACCCTCGTCGACCCGGCGGCGTCGGCCTCGCGCAGCCGCAACACCCCGTACGGGGGACGCGAGCTCCCCGGTCGCGTCGTGCACACCCTGTTCGCCGGTCGCGCGACGGTCGTCGCCGGGGCGCTGGCATGAGCGGCTCGGACTACCTCGAGCAGGCACCGGTCACGAACTGGCCGGTCCGTGTCGCGCTCGTGCTGCTCGTCCTCGCGGCGATCGCATGGTCGCTGTGGGCGATGCGGCGTGGCTGGCAGCACCGTCGCGGTCGCCAGGCCGACCTCCCCGAACCGGCCGAGCACCCCCCGGCGGGTGCGCTGCTGACCGAGCCGGTCCCGGGGCTCTTCGCCGGGACGGGGACGAACGGCGACTGGCTGGACCGCATCGTCGTCCACGACCTGGGCGTGCCCAGCCGGGCCGGGCTGTCGTACGGGCCGGCGGGGATCTGGCTGGACCGGGTGGGCGCCCGCGGCCTGTTCGTCGGCTCGTCGGACGTCGTCGCGGTGCGGGCCGATCGCGGTGTCGCCGGGTTGGTGCGCGAGCGCGACGGCATGATCGTCGTGTCCTGGCGCCTCGGCGACCGCGTCGTGGACACCGGGTTCCGGGCGGACTCCGGGGAGGATCACCGGGCTTGCTTGGATGGGCTCATGACGCAGTTCGCGAGCGGGGCCCGATGACGAGCCGGCCGACCGCGCTGCTGGTGCTCGAGGACGGTCGGTCCCTGCGCGGGGCCGCGTACGGCGCCGTCGGGACCACGTTCGGCGAGGCGGTGTTCGCCACCGGGATGACCGGCTACCAGGAGACGCTGACCGACCCGTCGTACCACCGGCAGATCGTCGCGATGACCGCCCCGCACATCGGCAACACCGGCGTCAACGACGAGGACGACGAGTCGGCGCGCATCTGGGTGGCCGGCTTCGTCGTGCGGGACCCGTCCCGGATCGCGTCGAACTGGCGGGCGACCGGGCGCCTGGACGACCGGCTCGCCGCCGACGGCGTCGTCGGGATCAGCGGCGTGGACACCCGCGCGCTGACTCGGCACCTGCGCGAGCGCGGCGCGATGCGGGCCGCGATCTTCAGCGGGCCGGCGGCCGACCGCCCGCTCGCCGACCTCGTCGCACAGGTCCGCGCGAGCCCCTCGATGGCCGGCGCCGACCTCACCGGGGACGTGTCGACACCTCAGCCGTACGTCGTCCCGGCGGTCGGCGAGCGCCGGTTCGTCGTCGCCGCCGTCGACCTGGGCATCAAGGCGTCGACCCCGCGCCGGCTGGCCGAGCGCGGCGTCGAGGTGCACGTCGTCCCGGCGTCGACGTCCGCCGACCGGATCCGCGAGCTCGGGGTCGACGGCGTGTTCTTCTCCAACGGGCCCGGCGACCCGGCGACGGCGGACGGCACGGTCGCGTTGATGTCGGCGTTCCTCGCCGACCGCACCCCGGTGTTCGGCATCTGCTTCGGCAACCAGGTCCTGGGTCGGGCGCTGGGGCTGGGCACGTACAAGCTGCGATACGGACACCGGGGGATCAACCAGCCCGTGCAGGACCGGGCCACCGGTCGGGTCGCGATCACGGCCCACAACCACGGGTTCGCCGTCGACGCCCCGCGCGACGGCGACTTCACGACCGCGTTCGGCCGGGCGACCGTGAGCCACGTGTGCCTGAACGACGACGTCGTCGAGGGCCTGCGCTGCCGCGACGTCCCGGCGTTCAGCGTGCAGTACCACCCCGAGGCCGCCGCCGGTCCGCACGACGCCGGCTACCTGTTCGACCAGTTCGTCCAGCTCATGGACGACCACCGCGAGGGACGGACCGCCTGATGCCGCGCCGCGACGACCTGTCCTGTGTCCTGGTCATCGGGTCCGGTCCGATCGTGATCGGCCAGGCCTGCGAGTTCGACTACTCCGGCACCCAGGCCTGCCGGGTGCTGCGCGACGAGGGGCTGCGCGTCGTGCTCGTGAACTCCAACCCGGCGACGATCATGACCGACCCGGAGTTCGCCGACGCGACGTACGTCGAGCCGATCACGCCGCAGTTCGTCGAGCGGATCATCGCCAAGGAGCGGCCCGACGCGCTGCTGCCGAC
>CAYMNG010000087.1:0-10654 GCA_964391765.1 uncultured Bifidobacteriaceae bacterium
TTGGGGGAGCTGTAGCGGGCGCGCCCCGGCGTGGCCGGGGCCGGTCCCGGCCACGATCAGCCGACGGTCGCGGTGAGCATCGGATCGGCCAGGCAGTGGACCTGAACGCCGATCCACGCGAAGAACTGCTGTCCGTTGCTGGTCGAGGAACTGACGACGATGTCGAGCGGGCCGCTGATGGCCTGACCCATCTTCGAGTCGGTCTTGACCTCGCTGGGGGTCGCCATGATCTGCACGACCGGGGCCGGCTGCACGGCGGACTGCGCGGCGATCTCGGCGCGCCAGTTCGGCTGCGGACTCGACATCTCCAGGCCGAGGTCGATCAGTTCGCAGGCTGCGGCCGCCGGCACCTTCAGGACCTTGTAGCTGGGCAGGTTCAGGTCCCGGGACGCGATCGTGTTCGACCCGAACGTGTGGGACTTGGTCAGGTCGGCGAACGTGTACACGCCGTACGCCTTGATCGGCACGACGTTCGAGGTGCGCTTGCCGACCGCGACCCGGAACTGCGGGACACCCTGCGGGACGCCGGTGATCACGACCGACCCGGTGGTCGAGGCGCGCCGTACCGGTGCCTTCGTCACCCACTTCTTGGTGGCCGGATCGAGCATCTGCAACGACGCGGAACCCTTCGGCAGGCCGGTCACCGAGAAGGCGGCCTGGCCCCCGGCCGCGTCGATCGCCGGGGTCGACGTGGCCAGGACGATCGGCTTGGGCTTGGGCTTGGCCTGTGCCGGGGAGGCGACCAGTCCGGCGCCGACGAGCCCGGCGGCGACCAGGGCGGCGGTGGCGAGGGTGGCCGCGGTCCGGGTGGTCGCGGTCCGGGTGGTAGGTGGAGTGTGGGGCATCACGGCGTTCCCTCCGTCGACGGCGTGTCAGTTCCCCGGCACGCTACCGACTTACGGTCCTGCCGGGAAGGGGCCGGAGAGCAGCTCGGCAAGACGGGTACGCAGCTCCGCCTCGTCGTCGACCCGCGCCGCGATCGTCTTGGTTCGCGCGCCGGCGACGACCCGCAGGGCCGCTGGCCGGACGCCGAGGGCGTCGGCCAGCGCCACGACGACCGCCGCGGTGGCCGCGCCGTCGACCGGCCGGGCGGTGACGGCGACGACGAGGCTGTCATCGCCGTACCGACCGCCGACCGCCGTGCGGGAGGCTCCCGGCCGGACCCGGACGGTGAACCGAACCTCGGCCATTCGAAGCCGACTACGCCTTCTTGGTCTCCCAGAAGATCTCGGCGATCTCGTCGATCTTCGCCAGGAGGTCGTCGGCGACCGCGACGTCGGTCGTGCCCTTGGTCCCGCCGGCACCGGCCAACTTCGTTGCCGAGTTGAACAACTCGTTCAGTTGCGGGTACTTCTCGAAGTGCGGAGCCTTGAAGTAGTCGGTCCACAGCACCCACAGGTGGTGCTTGACCAGATCCGAGCGCTCCTCCTTGATGGCGACCGCGCGAGCCTTGAAGTCCGCGTCCTCGGAGCCGTGGTACTTGACCATGCAGGCCTTGACCGACTCGGCCTCGAGTCGGGCCTGGGCCGGATCGTAGACACCGCACGGCAGGTCGCAGTGGGCGTACACGTCGGTGCGGGGGGCCACGAGCGTGGCGATGCGCTTGAGCATGTCACTCCTTCGCGAAGGGTAGGTTCGCCAAACATAGCGGCGGCGCGTGCGGTGGCGGAGTGCGGCACCATGACGCGGTGCGGTACACGCGGGTGCGGATCGTCGGCGGGTCGATGGCGCCGGCGCTGACGGACGGGCAGTGGTGGATCGTGCGCCGGACGCAGCGGGTCGGGCCCGGTGACGTCGTCGTGCTCGAGCACCCCGAGCGACTCGGCCAGCTGGTCGTCAAGCGGATCGTCCGCGCCGTCGACGGCGGCTGGTGGGTCGAGGGGGACAACGCTGCGGCCAGCGACGACAGCCGGGCCTTCGGGCCGGTCGCTCGGACGGCGATCGTCGGCCGACTGTGGTTCCGATACGGCGGCCGGGGCTGATGCGGGAGGCCCGCTTCGGACCTGCGCGTAGTGCGTGCGGGCAACGCGTAGTACGTGCCTGAACTACGTGCGCCACGTTGCCGGGTCGCGTCGGTAGCATCCGCGCGTGCCGTACTCGATCCAGGTCGTGGTCGACTCCACCGATCCGCACCCGCTCGCCGACTGGTGGGCGCAGGCGCTCGGCTGGGAGGTCGAACGGCAGGATCCGGACTCCATCCGCCGAATGGTCGACGACGGTCACGCCAGCGCCGACGACACGATGACCCACGACGGCGCGCTCGTCTGGCGGGTGGGGGTCGCGATCGTCGCGCCCGGCGATCTCGCGCACACCCACCCGCGAATCCTGTTCCAGTGGGTCCCGGAGGAGAAGTCGACGAAGAACCGCCTCCACCTGGACCTGCGCGTGGGGACGGACGACGTCGAGGAGGTCCGCCGGCGGCTCGTCGAGCGCGGGGCGCGGGTCCTGCACGACGGCCGGCAGGGGCCGTACGCCTGGGTGACGATGGCCGACCCGCAGGGCAACGAGTTCTGCGTGTAGTGCGGCGTTTGATCGGTCAGCGTGGCGGCTTGACTGGTCATCGGGCGATCTGCCAGCCTGCGGGTAACGCAGTAGGAGAAGTGTCCGATTTGTGGTGGGCAGATCTCGGCTGATCCGGCGGCAGTGGATGACCGGTCAACTGGCGCGAGGCCCAGCGAGCGATCCGGGAGGCGCGGATGGGCGACCGCCTCGACGACGCCGACTCCGACTCCGACACCGTGCCGCCCTCGCCGTACACCCGACGGCGCGAGGACGTCACCAACTCCCGGGCCATGTTGGACATGGTCCGGTTCTTGATGACCCGACCGACGTGCGACCAGATCGCCCAGCACCTCGTGCTGAACCTGATGAACGCCCACCGGCCGCGGGCCGCGCTGGTCACGCTGTTCGGATCCGACGGGTCGCTGCACGCGGTCGGCGCCTTCGGTATGGCCGCCCCCGCGCTCGAGGCGTACCGGGCACTGTCGCTGTGGGACTCCTCGCCGATGAGCGACGCGGTCCGCAGCGGGGAACCGGTGCTCCTGGACACGATCGAGGAGGCCCAGGGTCGCTACCCGTGGCTGGGGACGTCGGACCTGCCGTACGAGGCGATGGCGGTGTGGCCGCTGAGCCTGCCCAGCCAGCGCGTGGGCGCGCTGCAACTGACGTTCACGCAGGCGCCGAACCCGGACGTGCTGCGGGCCGACGCCACGGGAGTCGCGGCCGTCCTCGCGCTGTACCTGTCGCTGCTGACGGCGATCGGCCAGCCGATCGACGCCGGCCTCGCGGACCGCGACGACCGGCCGCCGGTCATCGCGACGAGCGGGCTGTCGCTCGTCGAGGCGGTGCGGGCCGACGACGTGCCGGCCGCCCCGACGCGCCGACCGACGCCGACGGCGTTGTCCGAGCGTCAGGCCCGGATCCTCGGGTTGATGGCCAAGGGGCTGACGAACTCGCAGATCTCCAAGCGCGTCGGGTTCAGCGAGTCGACCGTCCGGCAGGAGACCATGGCGATCTACCGCTACTTCGGCGTCGGCGGCCGCCGCGAGGCTGTGCGGTTGGCCGGGATGCGCGGGATGCTCGACACGAACGTCGGCTGAGTGTGCCGGTCAGGCGCCGGCCGTGCGGCACTCCTTGACCAGGTCGCGGACCCCGTTGACGTCGCCGGTCCCGAGGCTGACCTGGTCGTCGACCGTCGGGTACATGACGTTCGCGGGCGAATGCGCGTGGGCGAGGCCGAGGACGTGACCGATCTCGTGCAGGTACAGGCTGCGGGCCTGATCGCCCGCCGCGGTGCGTGCGTGGCTGGCCCGGAACACCGCCGTGCCGCCGACGATCTCGTTGTCCGGGGACAGGACCTGGCTGGGAGAGCCCAGTCCGACGATCTGGGCGGAGAGCCGGTCGGTCGCCGAGTCGGCCACGAACGCCACGTCGATGTGCCGGCCGGTGGCGGCCGGACCTGCGGTCGGGGTGAGCGTGAACGTCGCATCGTCGTAGCCGTACGAGGTCGTTCCGGCGAACGCGAACGTCAGGCCCGATGCGGCGGCCCACGTGTCGAACGCCCAGGTGAGGTCCGCTACGGCCTCGCGTGCTGCGGGTGCGGGCAGCGATCCGAGGTCGACGCGCCAGGAGATCGGCGCGGCGCAGGTCGCCCACCCGCTACCGGCGAGTTCGGGCTGATCCGCGGCGAAGATCGAGGAGTGGTCGTCGGCGGCGTTCGGGTCGCTCCACGCCGGTGCCGTGGTGCCGACCCGCGCGGGCGTGGGGTTGGCCGTGGCGGCTGCGACCGGGATGGGCAGGGCGAGTGCGACGACACCGGCGAGGGCAGCGCCCAGTGCCGCTGCGCGAACCCGGGTCATCCGCATCTGGCACCTCCTTGCCGCGCTCCCATGTTCCTATGAACGAACATGACCGAGCAAGATGACCAGTTAGAAGTTTATGACCGCACTTAGTCTTGACAGAACGGACAGATGATGCGTTATGAGGCAGAAGATTGGCTGCTGACCCTGCTGAACGTCCTGAAAGCGACAATTCGAAATGATCGAGCAAAATGAATGTATGACTGATTCTCGGTCCGCTCCGCGAAAGCCACGCTGACCTGAGGCGCATGGCGTGTACCGCGGGGTCGGACGTGCGAGGGTCGGACGGACCGGCCACAATGGGCCCAAGGCGTAGATCCGACCGGGTGAAGGAGCGCACCATGACGAGCACCGGAACAGGCCGCAACTGGCTCAGCCGTCAGGCGGCGAAGGAGGTACCGCACCGCACGGAGGACCGGTTCTTCGCCGCCAAGGCCGACTTGAAGGCGGCCTGCGAGGAGCTCCTGCACACGCTGCGGACGTCGGCGGCGAGCCCGCCGATGGTCGCCGACCTCACTGCTGCGGTCACCCGCATGCAGCAGGAGGTCAAGGAGATCTCGCCGGACGAGCCGAAGGCGGCCACGACGATCCGTGACCTGGGCAAGCAGGTCGACCACCTGCGCATGGCCGAGGACTGGGTCGCGCATGCCGAGCGGGTCCTCGAGCGCCTCGGCGACCGCGCGCGGGACGTTCGCGACCGTCTGCTGGAGGCG
This sequence comes from uncultured Bifidobacteriaceae bacterium, assembly GCA_964391765.1. Lineage (GTDB taxonomy): Bacteria > Actinomycetota > Actinomycetes > S36-B12 > S36-B12 > UBA10649. The sequence continues at coordinate 5,072 of CAYMNG010000087.1, forward strand.
CAGGACTCGGTCATGTGGTGCGTTCGCGCCCAGCACTGGGACGGCGAGCTCACCGCGGCCACGAAGCGCTTGGAGCAGTCGGTGAAGGACGCCGAGGCCGAGGCCGCCCGGCTCGCGTAGGCGCCCGGCGACCGGTCGCGCGACTTGAGCCGAGCGCCCGAGCGACCAGAGCCGACCGACTAGAGCCGGCCGACCGGCAAGGCGGTCTCGACGACACGCCCGCCGACGCGTTCGACGCGGTACGCGGTCGCGGTGGACCCCACCCGGTCGACGATGACCTCGACCGGTTCGGATCCCTCGTACAGCAGCCCGACCCCGTCGTCGGTGGCGAACGAGGTGGGCAGTGACCGATCGCCGACCAGGCGGTGCAGAAGCGGACGACGCTGCTCCTCGCCGTCGTAGTGGACCCCGTTGCCGAACGGCACGAGTGCGAGTCCGTCGTCGATCACCTCGAGGTCGGGCCCGAACGAGTCCGTCGGGCCGCCGACGTGCCAGCAGATCGAGCCGGCGCTGACACCGGCGAGGACGACACCGCGCTCCCACGCGTCGTGCACCGGCTCGTCGAGACCGTGCAGGCGCCACAGCGCGAGCAGGTTCGCGACGCTGCCACCGCCGACCCACACGACGTCCGCCCACGCCAGCGCGTCGGCCGGCGTCCGGTTGGGCTGGGGGAACAGCGCGAGGTGGTCGACGTCGCAGCCGAGACCGGCGAGGGCGGAGTAGGTCGACGCGAGGTACGCGGCGTCGTCGCCGCTCGCGGTCATCACCAACAGGACCCGCGGGCGCACGGCGGTGCTCAGCTCGAGGGCACGATGGACGATCGGGCCCGGGCGGAGGACGCCCCATCGGTCGGTCGGCACGAATCCACCGCTGGTGGCCAGGATGTGACGGGTCATCGACGCATTGTGCCCGGCGCTGTGCGCGGTTCTGCCACGCTGGCCTCGTGACCACCTCGCCCACACCGGATCCCGAACGCGACCGGATGCACCGTGCCGACCCGCACATGGTCGAGACGGTCCTCGCCCTCGTCGCCGACCGGGTCATGGCCGCCGAGGTCCCGCTCGACGGGCTGGCCGACCGAGCGCGGCTCGCGGCCGCCCTCGACGGCCTCATCGGTGAGGGCGGCCACGACTTCCGCGACGTCCTCGACATCTACGAGCACCAGCTCGCGCCGACCGTCCTGTCCGCGGACAGCCCGCGGATGTTCGCCTTCATCCCGTCCGCGCCGACGAAGGCCGCGTTGCTGTTCGACATGGTGGTGTCCGCGGCCTCGCTGCAGGGGATCTCGTGGTTCGAGGCCGCGGGCGCGGTGATGGCCGAGGAACAGGCGCTGCGGACGTTGGCCGACGTCGCTGGGCTGCCCGCACAGGCCGGCGGGGTGTTCGTGTCGGGCGGCTCGGCGGCCAACCTGTCCGCCCTCGTCGTCGCGCGCGAGCGCGCTCGTCAACGGCGCCGGGCGGCCGGCCGGCCGGACGTCCCGATGCGGGTCGTCGTCAGCGATCAGGCGCACTCCTCGATCGAGAAGGCGCTGATGATCACCATGATGACGGCGCTGGTCGTGCCGACGGTCGACGGGCGGCTGGACGCAGCGGCCTTGGCGTCCGCGCTCGACGGTGACCTCACCGACGTCTGTGCGATCGTCGCGACCGCCGGGACGACGAACGCCGGGATCATCGACGACATCGCCGCCGCCGCCGCGGTGGCACGCGCGCACGACTGGTGGCTGCACGTGGACGGCGCCTACGGCGGGGCCGGGATGCTCTCGCCGGGCCTGCGTGACCGGTACGCCGGTATCGAGAGCGCGGACTCCTTGGTGATGGATCCGCACAAGTGGTGGTTCGCGCCCTTCGACTGCGCCGCGTTGCTGTACCGCGACCCGCGGCAGGCCCGCGCGGTCCACACGCAGGACGCGTCCTACCTCGACGTCATCCACGAGGACGCCGTCGACGTGAACCCCAGCGACCTGGCCTACCACCTGACCCGTCGTGCGCGGGGTCTGCCGCTGTGGTTCTCCCTTGCCGTGCATGGGATCGGCGCGTACCGCGACGCGGTCGAGTGGGCCTTGGAACTTGCCCGGTACGCCGCCGAGCGGATCGCCGGCCACCCGCACTGCCGGCTGCTCCGCGAGCCGGACCTGTCGGTGGTGCTGTTCGAGCGGATCGGCTGGGGCGAGGCGGACTACCACGAGTGGTCCCGGCGGCTGGTCGCCGATCAGCGGGCCCTGGTCGCGGCGAGCAAGTGGCGTGGCCGGACCGTCGGTCGACTGGTGTTCTTGCACCCGGCGACGACCACGGCCATGGTCGACGAGGTCATCGCCGAACTGCGTTGAGCCGGGTCGGCGCGTGCGCGGCGAGGACGGGTCAGTCGGTCAGTCGGTCAGTCCGGCCCGGCGCAGCAGTGCCCAGGTCGCCGGCAACAGGCCGGCGGCGGCGAGGACCTTCACCACGTCGCCGGCGACGAAGTCCCGCACGCCGTACGCCCACGCCGACTGCGGCCCGAACCACGTCAGGTCCAGGCTCACCTTCAGCCAGGTGGCACCGATCGCGTAGATGATCACGCTGCCCAGCACCATCAAGGCGACGGACCGTCCGAACGTCCGGGTCGCGCCGTGCTCGGCGATCCGGCCGACGACGAAGGCCGCGACGACGAAGCCGAGGACGTAGCCGAAACTCGGGGCGGCGTAGCCGGCCGAATGCTCGGCGAACCACGGGACACCGGCGACGCCGGCCACCGCGTACAGGCCCATCGCCGCCGCGCCGCGCAGTGAGCCCAGTGCTCCGGCCGCGAGGACGACCGCGAACGTCTGCAAGGTCACGGGCACGGCGGGGTTCCACGGCAGGAAGAACGCGATCTGCGCCGCCAGTCCGACGAACGCCGCCCCGCCGACGACGGCGACCGCGTTGCGGGCCCACGACCGGGCGAACACGTCGGCGAGCACACGGGGCTGGGGGGCGGCGATGGCCATCGATCCTCCGGTGGGGGCTGCGGGCGCCGGCGGCGCGCCGAGCCGAACCCTACCCAACCGGATCGGAGCGTCGGTGTGGCGTTCGGCGCCGATGTCGTTATCCTCGTCACACGATCACCCGGTCACTCGACACCGCTGGGGAAGGCGACTGTCGAAGGAGGCCGATGTGACGATCGTTCTGAACGCCCGGGGCGCGGCCGATGCCGGTCCCGCGATGGGTCCTGCGCGCGGGGTCGTCTTCATCCACTCGTGCCCACGAGCGGTCAGTCCGCACCTGGAGTGGGCGTTGGCCGCGGTCTTCGGTCGGACCGTCGGCATCGACTGGGCCGACCAGCCGATCGCGCCGGGGACGGTCCGTGCCGAGCTGATCTGGGGCGGGCCCCAGGGCACGGGCGCGAGGATAGCCTCTGCGCTGCAGTCGTTCCGCCAGGTGCGTCACGAGGTCACCGAGGACCCGAGTCCGGGGCGCGAGGGTGAGCGGTTCTCCGCGACGCCGGGCCTGGGGCTGTTCCGCGCGACGATCGGACCGCACGGGGACGTGATGGTGGCCGAGGACCGCTTGCGCGCCGCCGTCGCACAGGCGGCGACGACGGGGGAGCCGCTGGCCGACGAGATCGCTCGGCTCATCGGGACGCCGTGGGACGAAGAGCTCGAGGCGTACCGCTGCGCCCACGAAGGTTCGACCGTCCGGGTACTGCACCAGGTCGTCTAGCAGCCGGCCGCTTCGTGCCGGGCGCTTCGTGTCGGACGTCCCAGGAAGCGGGACGTGGTGCACGAAGTGGGGGACATTTCGGGCGTGTCGTGCACGACGTCCCAGGTGCCGGGCGCTTCGTGTCGGACGTCCCAGGAAGCGGGACGTGGTGCACGAAGAGGGGGACATTTCGGGCGTGTCGTGCACGACGTCCCAGGAAGCGGGACGTGGTGCACGAAGAGGGGGACATTTCGGGCGCTTCGTGTCGGACGTCCCAGGAAGCGGGACGTGGTGCACGAAGAAGGGGACAAATCGGGCGTGTCGTGCACGACGTCCCAGGAAGCGGGAGAAACGGGACGAGGGCCCGGCGGGCGGTTCGGCGGCGTGCCGCGCCTACCTCACCAGCGACGAACCCGGGCGGCAGCTCACAGCGGGATGTTCCCGTGCAGGCCGCGGATGCCGGGAGTGTCGAGCAGGACCCGGGCGACCGTCGAACGGGTCCGGGCCGGGTCGACGACCTCGTCCACCATCCCCATCTCCACCGCGCGGGCGATTCCGCCGGAGATGACCTCGTGTTCGGCGGCGAGTTCGAGTTCGACCTGGGCGCGCGCGTCCTCGGGCACCTCGGCCAGTCGGCGGCGGTGCAGGATCCGGATCGCCGCGACCGCGCCCATGACGGCCACCTCGGCATCGGGCCACGCGAACACCCGGGTCGCGCCCAGTGACGCCGAGTTCATCGCGACGTACGCGCCGCCGTAGGCCTTTCGCGTGACGACCGTCACCCGAGGGACGACGCACTCGGCGAACGCATGCAGGAGCTTCGCGCCGCGTCGGACGACGCCCTCCCATTCCTGGCCGACGCCGGGAAGATAGCCGGGCACGTCGACGAGCACGACGAGCGGCACCGCGAACGAGTCGCACATCCGCACGAATCGCGAGGCCTTCTCCGCGCTGGTGGAGTCCAGGCAGCCGCCCAGTCGCAACGGGTTGTTCGCGACGATCCCGACGGTGCGCCCGCCCAGCCGACCCAGGCCGACGACGATGTTCGGTGCCCACCGGGCGTGCAGTTCGACGAACGATCCGTCGTCGACGAACGCCTCGACGGTCGGATGGACGTCGTACGCCCGACGGGAGGACTCCGGCATGGTCGCGGCCAGGTCCACGTCGGCGACGAAGTCGATGTCGAGCGAACCCTGATGGCCCAGGAGGGTCGCGATCGTGCGTGCGCGTTCCAGCGCCTCGGCCTCGGACTCCGTCGTCACGTGCACGACCCCGCTGCGCCGGCCGTGTGGCTCTGGGCCACCGAGACGGTCCATGTCGACGTCCTCGCCGGTGACCGATCGCACGACCTCCGGACCGGTGACGAAGATCCGGCCGGCCGGGCCGAGGATGACGACGTCGGTCAGCGCCGGCCCGTACGCGGCACCACCGGCCGCGGGTCCGAGCACGACCGAGATCTGCGGCACCTTGCCCGACGCGCGGGTCATCGCCGCGAAGACGCGCCCGACGCCGTCCAGGCTGGCGACGCCCTCGCGCAGGCGTGCGCCGCCGGAGTGCCACAGGCCGACGACGGGCGCGGAGTCGGCCATCGCGCGGTCGTAGGCGGTGACGATCGCACGGCAGCCGGCCGATCCCATCGCGCCGCCTTGGACCGTCGGGTCGGTGGCGAACGCGATCACGTGCATGCCGTTCGCCCGGCCGACGGCCGCGAGGACCCCGCGGTCGTCGTCCGGGGTGATCGCGGTGAACGTGCCGTCGTCGAAGAAGGCCGCGAGCCGGACGCGCGGGTGCCGTGGGTCGACCGCGGCCGCGGTGTCGGTCACCTCACGCGCTCCGGAAGACGACGGCGACGTCGTGGCCGCCGAAGCCGAAGGAGTCGTGGAGCGCGGCGATGTCGCCGGCGGGCAGCGGGCGCGGAGCCGACGCC
>CAYMNG010000088.1:0-10544 GCA_964391765.1 uncultured Bifidobacteriaceae bacterium
GGCGTGGATGTGGTACCGCGCGACGATCGGCGGGGACCGCTGCCCCGTCGTCGACACCTGGTGGCAGACCGAGACCGGCGCCATCATGATCAGCCCGCTGCCCGGGGTGACCGCGTGCAAGCCCGGGTCGGCGATGAGCCCCCTGCCGGGCATCGGCGCGGCGATCGTCGACGACAACGGCACCCCGGTCGGCAACGGCGGGGGCGGGTACCTCGTCCTCACCGAGCCGTGGCCGGCGATGCTGCGCGGGATCTGGGGCGACGACCAGCGGTACGTCGACACGTACTGGTCCCGGTGGCCGGGCCGGTACTTCGCCGGCGACGGCGCGAAGTGGGACCTGGACGGGGCGATCTGGCTGCTGGGCCGGGTCGACGACGTGATGAACGTGTCCGGCCACCGGATCTCGACGACCGAGGTCGAGTCCGCGCTCGTGTCGCACCCGAAGGTGGCCGAGGCCGCGGTCGTGGGCGCCGCCGACGAGACGACCGGCCAGGGGATCGTCGCGTTCGTCATCCTGCGCGGCGGCGTGCCGGCCGAGGAGGCCGACGGGGACGCGATCGTGACCGAACTGCGCAACCACGTCGCGCACGAGATCGGGCCGATCGCCAAGCCGCGGCAGATCATGGTCGTCCCCGAGCTGCCGAAGACGCGGTCGGGCAAGATCATGCGCCGGCTGCTGCGCGACGTCGCCGACAACCGCGCACTGGGCGACGCGACGACGCTGGCCGATCCCGCGGTGATGAGCCTGATCGCCGCGGGCCTGCAGTCGGCGACCGCTGAGGACTAGGCCGCACGGTCGGCCCGAGGACGGCGTGCGGCGATGACGACCCTCTTCGCCCGACCGTCCCGACCGCAGTTGGCGTGGCTGCGCGACCGACTGCGGGACGAGACCGTCGGCGGCCTGCTCCTGCTCGCCGCCGCGGGCTTCGCGCTGGCGTGGGCGAACTCCCCGTGGGGGCAGGCGTACGCCGACCTCGTCGGCCTGCAGGTCGGTCCGGTCTCGATGCACCTGGACCTCCCGCTCGGGGTGTGGGCCGGCGACGGCCTGCTGGCGGTCTTCTTCTTCGTCATCGGACTGGAGCTCAAGCACGAACTCGTCCTGGGCTCGCTGTCGAACGCACGCGAGGCCGTCGTGCCCGCCGCTGCCGCCCTCGGCGGGATGATCGTCCCGGCACTGGTCTTCGTCGTCGTGAACGCGACCGCGACGAACGGGTCGACCGTCGGCTGGGGCATCCCGATGGCGACCGACATCGCGTTCGCCCTGGCGGTCCTCGCGGTCGTCGGCCGACAACTGCCCGTCGCACTGCGGGCCTTCTTGCTGACGCTGGCGGTCGTCGACGACCTCGGCGCGATCACGGTGATCGCGGTGTTCTACTCCGACCACTTCTCCGGCGCCTGGTTCGCCGCGGCGTTGGCGACCTTCGCCGCGTACGCGGTGGCCCAGCGCCGGCGGATCACGTCCCCGCTGGTCTACGTGCCGCTCGTCCTGGCCGGCTGGTACTTCGTCCACGAGAGCGGCGTCCACGCGACGATCGCGGGGGTCGTGTTCGGCTTCTTGACCCGCGTCCGGGCCGACGAGGGCGAGGCCCGGGCGCCGGCGGACCGGCTCATGCATCGCATCCACCCGATCAGCGCCGGCGTGTGCGTCCCCCTGTTCGCGTTCTTCGCCGCCGGCGTCGACTTCCGTTCCGTCGGCCTGCTCGAGTCGCTGGCGACACCGGTCGCGGTGGGGATCATGGTCGGCCTCGTCGTCGGCAAGCCCGTCGGCGTCGTCGTCGGTGCCTGGCTGACCGCCCGGTTCACCCGGGCGACGTTGGCCGCCGACCTCGCCTGGCGCGACGTCGCCGCGATCGGCGTCATCGCCGGGATCGGCTTCACCGTCGCACTGCTCATCACCGAACTCGCCTACGCGGACGCCCCGGCCCAGTTGGAGTCGGCGAAGGTCGCGGTGCTGTCCGCGTCGATCGTCGCCGCCGCCCTCGCGGTCGTCGCGATGCGTTCCCGTGCGCGGCACTACGCCGCACTCGGTGCCGCGACCGACGCCGCACTCGGGCCGGCGGGCGACGGAACGACCGGGTCGCCGGCCGCCGAGGATCCACCGAGGGCGGGTTCGGACTAGCCTGTCGGCCACAAGGACCCTCGGAGGAGCCATGCCCCCGCACGCACAACCGAGCTTGAAGCAGTTGGCCGCGAAGGCGGCGGCCGACGCCCAGCGCCTGGCCACGGCCCAGGCGGCGCTGTTCAAGGTCGAGCTCGCCGACACCGGCAAGAAGGTCGGCGTCGGTGGGGCTCTGGGTGTCGCGACGCTCGTCATCGCGCTGTTCGGCACGCTGTTCGTGCTGCTGACCCTGGCCTTCGTGCTCGTCGCCCTCGGCCTGCCGCTGTGGGCGGGATTCTGCATCGTCGCCGTCCTCCTGCTGGCCGCCGCCGCGCTCACCGCGCTGCTCGCCAAGCGCAACATCGAGCAGGCGAAGGGGCCCGAACTGGCCCTGGCCGAGCTCGAACGGACCAAGGCCGCGCTCGGCGGGTCGGCACCGTCACCATCGTCACCCGGGTCACCGTCGTCACCCACGTCGCCGGCGGTCGACAGGGCCGGCGGGTCGGCGGCGGTCGACACGACCGGCGGGTCGGCGGCGGTCGACACGACCGGCGCCTGAGCGGCGTGGTCGACGCCGACGCGGCGATCCACGCACCCGGGCCCTGGGCGCACCGGGACGTCGCGGCCAACGGGGCGCGCTTCCACCTCGTCGAAGCCGGTGCGGGCCCGTTGGTCCTGCTCCTGCACGGGTTCCCCACGTTCTGGTGGACCTGGCGGCAGCAGATCCCGGCGCTGGCGGCCGCCGGCTACCGGGTGGCGGCGATGGACCTGCGCGGCTACGGCGGGTCCGACCACCCGCCCGAGGGTTACGATCCGCGCACGCTGGCGGCCGACGTCGCCGGCGTGGTCCGCTGCCTGGGCAGCAGTGAGGTCGTCCTCGTCGGCCACGGCTGGGGCGGCCTGGTCGCGTGGACCGCCGCGGTCCTGTCCCCGCAGACCGTGCGGGCGATCGCGACGGTGTCGATCCCCCACCCGCGCCAACTGCGCCGCGCCATCGTGCGCGATCGTCGGCAGCGTCGGGCCCTGCGCTACGCCGTCGGTTTCCAGGTGCCGTTCTGGCCCGAGCGCTCGCTGACCGCGCGCGACGGTCGGCGCGTGAGCGACCTGATGGCCGCCTGGTCGGCCGACGACTCGTGGCTGGCCGACGACGTGGGCGCGACGTACCGCGCGGCGTTCTGCCGTTGGCCCACGGCGCACACCGCCGTGGAGTACCACCGATGGGGTGCCCGGTCGTCGATCCGGCCGGACGGACTGTCGTACCTGGCCCTGATGGAGGCCCCGGTGCGCTGCCCGGTCCTGCAGGTGCACGGCCGCCTGGACCCGATGATCCTGCCGGCCGTTGACGACACCAGCGGCCAGTACGTGCACGGGCCGCTGGACCGGGTCGACCTGGCGACCGGCCACTTCCCGCACGAGGAGGACCCGGCCGGCTTCACCTCGGCGCTCGCCGACTGGCTCGCCGGGCTGCCGTGACGACGTCCGGCCCGTCGGCGGCGAGCCGTCCTCGCGACCGGCTCGGCCGGCCGTTGGCCGACGTCGACCCGTCGGCGCCGGCCGTACCGCCGGTGCCGGACCTGACCGGCGCGGCCGACGACACGGTCTGGGCCACGGCCGTCGACCTCATCGACGCCGGCCTGCCCTTCCACGCGCACGAGGTCCTCGAACAGCGTTGGCGCAGTGCCGATCCCGCCGACCGGACGGCGTGGCGGGCACTGGCCCAGTGGGCAGCGGCACTCACCCACGCCGCGCGCGGCAACGCGGTGGGCGCCGGCCGCCTGGCCGAGCGCGCGCTCGCGACGCTGGCCGACGCGCCGGCGGTTCCCCCGTGCGTCGACGTCGATGTCGTCCGCGGCTCGTGCGTCGCGATCGGGTCCGCGGTCGCTCACTCGCGGATGTGACAGTCCCCGGTGTCGATCGCGCGCGTCGCGGTCAAGGACTCCGCGATCGGCCCGGACAGCTGCGTCCCGCGCAGTGCGTATCCGACGTCCGTCGCCTTCTCGTCCGCGCCGAAGACCATCCCCAGCACGAGTCCGTCCGGCCGGAGTAGGGGACCGCCGCTGTTGCCGTGCAGCACCTTCCCGCGGAACGAGTACACCTCGCGGGGGACCCCGGACCGACCGTAGATGTCGTCGCCCACGGCCGTCAGCGCCGCCCGCAGACGCGCGGGCTCGGCCCGGTACGGACCACCCTCGGGGAAGCCGGCGATGACCGCGTCGTCGCCGCTGGCGCCGTCGTCCGGAGCCAGTGCCAGGGCCCTGGCCCGCAGCCCCGGCACGGCGAGGACGGCGATGTCCACGGCCGGATCCAGGTAGACGGCGGTCGCCGGCAGTCCCGGATCGCCCAGATGCGTGCGAACACGCAGGTCGCGCACGCCGGCGACGACGTGCGCGTTCGTCATGATCCGGTCGCTGGCGATCGCGAACCCCGAACCGCGCACGGCGGTGCTGCAGGCCGGCGCCTGGCCGTAGACCTGGACGACGCCGGCGCGCGCCCGGTCGACCGCCGCGGTGACCGCCGCCGGACTCGGCGGGTCGACGTCGGGTCCGGTGAACTGCGCCAGCCCGGAGAACACCCGCGGCGCGTCGCTCTCCCCGACGAGGTTGCGCAGGCTCCCGAACGCGTCCCGCGCACCCGGCGGGACGATCGAGTCCAGGGCGACGAGCACCCGCGAGGAGGTCACCTGGTCCGAGACCGCCGTCGTCGGCAGGTAGACGACCGCGGTCGCGATGATCCACGTGACGATCGCCAACGCCAGGACGTTCAGCGCCGCGCCGGCCGCGTTGTCGACCAGGCGGGCCGGATGCCACGAGATCGCGCCACGGATCCGGGCGCCGACGATCGAGGCCGCGAGCTGGCCGGCGATCGCGGCCGCCAGGACACCGACCGCCAGGACGACGACCCGCAGCCACGCGGTCGAGATCACCGACTCGAGCACCGGCGGCAGCGCGAAGGCGGCGAGCAGGCCTCCGCCGATGAACCCGGCGAAGGACATCAGCCCGGCGATGAAGCCGCGATGCCAGCCGGCCAGGCCGAAGGCGATGATCGCTCCCGCGAGCACCCAGTCGACGACGTTCATCGCGTCCACTCCGCCGGCAGGTCCCGCACGTCCGCCTCGTCCCACGGCCTGGCCCACCCGACGGCGTCGAAGATCGTCGACAGCACCGCGGCGGTGAACCCCCAGACGAGCATCTGGTCGACGAGGAACGCCGGCCCGACGTACCCCGAAGGGTGCCGGATCCGGCAGCGGTTGTGCGGGTCGACGAGGTCGTCGATCGGGATCCGGTGCACGCTGGCGACCTCGGCCGCGTCCATCGCCGCGACCGGCGACGGGACCGCCCAGTAGCCCAGGACGGGGGTGACGACGCTGTCGCTCACCGGCAGCCACAGGTCCGGCAGGGTCGCGAAGACCTCGACGCCGGCCGGATCCAGGCCGGTCTCCTCGTTCGCCTCGCGCAAGGCGGCGGCGACCGCGTCGGCGTCCGAATCGTCCATCCGGCCGCCGGGGAAGGCCGGCTGGCCGGCGTGCGCGCGCATCGTCGACGCCCGCCGGATCACCAGGACGTCATGCTCGGGACCGAACAGCAGCAGCACGGCCGACGCCCGCCCCTGGCCGTCGGTCGGCGCGAACCGCGTCAGGTCGGTGACCGTCGACTGCTCGGCGAAGTCGGCGACGGCGAGCAGCCAGTGCGGCAGGTCCGGTCGGACGCGCGCGTCGACCCACCCGGTCCGCCGCCACGTCGCCATGTCAGCCCCGGCCCGACGTGCGCAGCAGCGCCCGGGCGACGTCCGGGTCGGTCGGACCCTCGCCGAACGCCGGGCACCAGCGCGCCACCGGGCAGGCCCCGCACGCGGGCCGGCGCGCGTGACAGCACCGCCGGCCGTGCCAGATCACCCGGTGCGAGGTGATCGTCCAGTCCCGGCGCGCGAACAGGTCCATCAGGTCCGCCTCGATCCGGTCCGGATCGGTCTGCTCGCTCCAGCCCAGCCGACGCGACAGGCGCGCGACATGGGTGTCGACGGTGATGCCCGGAACGCCGAACGCGTCACCGAGGACGACGTTGGCGGTCTTGCGGCCGACCCCCGGCAGCGTCACGAGGTCCGCCAGGCGTCCGGGCACCTCCCCGTCGAACCGATCGCACAGTTGCTGGCCGAGCGCCTGCAGCGTGCGCGACTTCTGCCGGAAGAACCCGGTCGGACCGACGATGCGCTCGAGGTCGGCGAGGTCCGCCCCGGCGTACGCCGCCGGATCCGGGTAGGCCGAGAACAAGGCCGGGGTCACGGCGTTGACCCGCTGGTCGGTGCACTGCGCGCTGAGGATCGTCGCGACGAGCAGTTCCAGCGGGGAGCCGAAGCCCAACTCGCACCGCGCGTCGGGGTAGGTCTCGCCGAGCACGCGGGCCACCCGGCGCGCCTGCCGCCGGCGGGTGGCCGGGTCCGCGCCGGGTGCGGGGCCGGACGGCGCGGTGGGCATACCGACTAGCGTATGTCGGGCGAGGGCGGGGAACGTCCCAGCGCCTGGCCGGTTGCACCACAATGTCCCTCGGCCGTCCCGCGGTCGTCGTCCCTCGGTCGTCGCGTCACGAAGGAGAGCCCGTGCCCGACACGTTCCTGCAGTCGCCGCTGTTCTCGGCGCTCGACGCCGAGGCCGCGTCGGCACTTCGTGCATCGCTCACCGAGACCACGGTCGCCCGCGGCGAGACGCTGTTCTCCGAAGGAGAGCCCGGTGACCGGCTCTACGTGATCGTCGACGGCAAGGTCAAGCTCGGGCAGACCTCGAGCGACGGCCGGGAGTCGCTGCTGGGCGTGCTCGGGCCCGGCGAGATGTTCGGCGAGTTGAGCGTGTTCGACCCCGGACTTCGGACGTCGACCGCGGTCGCGCTGACCGACGCGGTCGTCCTCGGTCTGGGCCACGACCAGCTGCGGATCTGGCTCACCGGCCGACCCGAGGTCGCCGCGGCGCTGCTGCAGGCCCTGGCCCGTCGGCTGCGTCGGACGAACGAGGCGATGGCCGACCTGGTGTTCTCCGACGTCCCCGGTCGGGTCGCCAAGGCTCTCATGGAACTGGGGGAGAAGTTCGGCGCCGTCACCGCCGAGGGTCTGATGGTCACGCACGACATGACCCAGGAGGAACTCGCGCAGCTCGTCGGCGCGTCCCGCGAGACGGTCAACAAGGCGCTGGCCGACTTCGCCCAGCGCGGCTGGATCCGGCTGGAGTCCCGGCAGGTGCTGATCTTGGACGTCGAGCGGCTGGGTCGTCGCGCGCGCTAGGACCGTGGGTCGGTAGCCGTCCAGCGGTGCTCGTTCGACGGCGCGTCCGTGCCCGGGCTGTGGTCTGGTCCGGCCGGTGCCGACCGGCAGGTGGTGCACTCGGGGCTGGCCGGCGTTCTGCGGTCGACATCAAGACGCCGCCGGGGCCGTGGCTTGAGCGCGGTTCAGGTGTTCGGCAACGCGGCCAGGCCGTCGGTTCCGATGTGGCGGTGCGGTTCGCGCATGTTGTGGCAGGCGGCCAGCAGCAGCGACCGATCACAGCCGGGTCCTGCACCACGCCCTGGGCCAGCTGGATCCCGACCAGCGGACAACGGTGCTCGTCCGAAGGCCTCGTGTCCTGGCAGCCCGCGCCGCACCCCGGCGATCGCGTCGCATCGCGGCGACGGCGATGGAGTCCTCGGGTGCCAGTCGACCTCGCCGAGCAGTCGTGCCCAGGACGCCGGCCGCCGTTCGGGGTCCGGCCACTGGTCCGGTGTCAGGGCTGGCATTCGACCCGTTCGGCCCAGCCCGGGGTGCTCGGGAGGGGGTCGCCGAGGCGGCCGATGATGACGGCGACGACCGGGATGGCCGGCGCGCTGGCGGGCCACGGCGTGTAACCGTCGGTCATCACGATGATCAGCGTCGGGCGGGGTTTGAGCGCGACCGCAGCCTCGATGCCGACGCCCATGTCGGTGCCGCCGCCACCACCCAATCTCACGTCGGCCGCGGCGCGGACCTGGCTGACGGCATGGACCGCCGCATCGGTGGCCAGGACGGTGACGCTGCGGCCGGCGACGCCCATGCCGGTGAGCACGCCGTCGACCTCTCCCAGCGCGCGGGCCAGCAGGCCGTCGTCGACGCTGCCGGAGGTGTCGACGACGACGGCGACCTCGGGCAGGGGCCGGCGGGTCGCGGGCAGGATGATCCGTCCGGCGGCGGCCTGTCGGCGGGAGATCTTCGTGTAGGTGTAGTCGGTGTGGCCGTGCGCCCAGCCGACGCCGCGGCGGACGGCGGCCGCGAGAACCTGCGACCAGGGGACGACGGGTTCGAGGACCTGCTGGACCCAGCGGTCCCACTGCCCGGGTGTGGTGCCGATACGGGTCTGGTGCTCGCGGAACTCGATCGCGACGCGTCGTCGGATGTCGTCGCCGTGCGCCTGGCCGACGCCGCCGATGTCGTCGCTCGGCGGCAGTTCGTAGTCGCGGTGCTGGGCGTCGCAGCCGCTGCCGCAGGAGTCGTCGCCGTCGTCGGGCTGCTGCTCGCGCGGGACGTCGCTGTCGTCGCCCTCCTCGCGGTCGTCCGCGATGACGGCGAGGCCGGACAGTTGCGCGAAGTACTCCTCGGCCGACCTGCCGGGTGTCAGGCCGAGGTCGCCCGCGGTGTCCAGGCCGGTCGCCAGGTCGGTGGTGATCTCGGCGATGGTGGCGTCGCAGGCGACCTTCCAGTGCTTGGCGTTGGCGCGTCGGACCTCGAGGTCCTCGCCGCGGTCGGCGTGCTCGCCGAGCAGGTGCCAGGTCAGGTGGGCCAGGTGCGCGGCGATGACCGGGACGTCCGTGGCGAGGATCCAGCTCGGGTTGACGTACAGCCGCCACAGCCGGTCGACGGTCACCTCCCGCACGCGCGTCGTGGCAACGGGGATCAGCGCGTACAGCGCCGTCGCCAGGTACGGCAGGTTCCCGCAGCCGCGAGGCGACGACGTGGTGATGAGCCAGATCTTCGCCGCCGCGAGCCGGTCGAGCGCGTCGCGGTCCAGCGGCGCTGGGCGCCCGGTCACGACGGCAGCAGCCCGGCCAGCGCTAGTGGGGCCGCGAACACGCCCATCCCGGGCGGCAGCTCGGCTCCGGCGGGTCGCCCGTCACCGCGCAGCAGCGCCCGGACGACCGGGACGGCCGGGTCGACGCCGACCTCCTCCGCCGCGACGACGCACACCCCCATGGCTGCGGTCCACCGCGGCGCGGTCCGGTCCCCGACGAGCGCGGCGAGCACCGACTGCAGGGCCATGTGGACCCGGTCCGGGCGCATCCCGGCGAACATGCCGCCCCCGCCAGTGGCCAGGAGCATCTCGGGGTCCGGCAGGTCCAGCGCCGACCGCCACGACAAGAACTCGTGCCCCGTCGGTGCGCCGATCACACCGTGCACGAGCAGGCGCACGACGTCACTGCCGAAGCCGGCCGCCCCGGCCAGGGCGAGCAGCCGCGCGGCGTAGTCCCACGTGCGCGGGGTCGGGAAGGCGCGCCCGCGCGAGGCGGCGTCCGACGGCACGCTGGACAGCTGACCGCCACGTGCCCGCACGAAGCCGGCGACCAGCGCCCGGGCCGCGGCCAGGTGCGCGGGGTAGTCGGCCGGGAGGTCGGGCACGGTCATGGTCGGCCATGTGCCGGACACGATCGACTCGGTGAACACCTCCATCGGGATGACCCATTCGATGTGGCAGAAGCGGTTCGCCGTCGGGGCGGACAGCTCCCAGCCGGCGGCGGCGACGTCCGCCGGGTTGGCGGCCGCACCGAACGAGACTCGGTCCGGCAACTGGAGCGCGCCGACCTCTCCGTGCGTCAGCGGCCGCAGCGCGGCGGCCTGGACCGCCGGCGCGGCGGTGGTCCACTCGTCGAAGAAGACCAGCGACGGTCCGGCGTGCTCGAAGGTGCGCACCGCCCACTGCGGCGGGGCCAGCGTGACGCTGCCGTTGGCGTTCACCACCGGCAGGCCGGCGAAGTCGCTGGGCTCGTAGTGCGAGCAGATGAGCGTCTCGACGTGGAAGCCGCTGTCGGTCGCCGACTCGACCACCGCGGTCTTGCCCGCACCCGGGTCCCCCCACAACAGGAACGGGATGCGCGTGGCGATGCACACCGCCATCGCGTCGAGGACGGCCTGGTAGCCGACACGGTCTCGGGCGGTCATGGGGTCCCTTCCATCGAAGCGTGCAGGCGCAGGTAGGCGGTGAGCTCCTCGGCGTCGTCGAACCCAAAGCCGCGGTCGTCGCGCCCAGGGAACGAACCGATCCCATCACGCGGGTCGACGGCGCCGCCCGCCACCGCCAGGTAGAACGTGCGAGGCAGGGCGTCGACGGCACCGGCGCTGCGATGGATCGCGACGATGCCGATCGGCGTCAGCCCGAGCCGGTGGAGATACGCCACGTCCGTGATCCCGCCCCGGCAGGCCGCGCTGGCCCGCCAGATCGCCGGGTCCGCCGGGTCCAGGT
>CAYMNG010000089.1:0-10118 GCA_964391765.1 uncultured Bifidobacteriaceae bacterium
GAGCGTGATCGGCTGGAGTCCAAGAAGATCTCCAAGACCCAGTCCGTCACCTCGCAGGTCTCCTCGCACGACATGGGTGCCCGGAACGTCCACATCGGACCCAGCGACTACGTCGCCTGGCTCGACGACCGCAAGTGGGCGTTCGTCCGGCTGGAGGGACGCGCTTTCGGCGACGCACCGCTGAACCTGGAGTACAAGCTCGAGGTGTGGGACTCCCCGAACAGCGCCGGGGTCATCATCGACGCGGTCCGCGCGGCGAAGATCGCGATGGACCGGGGGATCGGCGGACCGATCCTGTCCGCGTCGAGCTACTTCATGAAGTCCCCGCCGGTGCAGTACACCGACGGGGAGGCGAAGACCGCGGTCGAGGAGTTCATCGCCGGCACGCGCAACGACTGACGTCGGGCCCGGCCGCGTCGTAGGGTCAGCGTCGTAGGGTCAACGCACCCCGGCAGCGGCCGGGACCACCGTCCTTCGTCGAGGGGTCCACGATGAACGATCCCGCCGTCGCACCCCGTCATCGGGGACGATCGATCGCGTCGCTGCTGCTGTTCGTCCTCGCCACGGTGCTGTTGGTGCCGGCGATCCTCGGCCACTGGGGCGACCGCACGGTCGTCGACACCGACCGGTACGTGAACACCGTCGGCCCGCTGATCGAGCAGCCCGCGGTGCAGGACGCCCTCGCCGCCGCCGTGACCGACCAGATCGTCACGCGCGTCGACACCGAGAAGCAGGTCGAGTCGCTGCTGACCGGGGTCCTGCCGGACTCGCGCCTGACCAACCTGCTGGTCGCACCCATCACGTCGGGGATCAACGGACTCATCGGCGACCTGGTCACCAAGTTCGTCGCGTCCGAGCAGTTCGCGACGATCTGGGTGGAGTTCAACCGGACCGCGCAGCAGAGCGCGGTCGCGATGCTCAAGGGTCGCAACGACGGCATCGTGCAGTTGCAGGGGGACAACCTCGTCCTCGACGTCTCCACGGCACTGCAGGCGATCCAGACGCACCTGGTCGACAGCGGCATCACCGCCGCCGCGAACATCCCGCTGCCGACGACCTCGCGCACCGTCGTCCTGGCGAACACGCCCGTGCTGGCCCAGGTGCGGACGATCTACCAGATCGCCGGTCCGGCGCTGCACTGGCTGCCGCTGATCATCGCCTTGTTGTTCATCCTCGCGATCGTCCTCGCGCGATGGCGAGCCCGGACCGTCGTCGCGACCGGCGTCGTCCTCGTCGCCGCCATGGCACTGCTGCTGCTGTCCGTGCGCACCGCCGAGGTGGCCATCACCGAGCACCTGTCGACGTCACCGTGGGCGGGTGCGGTCGACGCGTTCTGGTGGACGCTGCTGGAGTTTTTGATCGCCGGCGCGCAGGGGTTCATCGCCCTGGGGGTCGTCCTCGTCGCGGCCGGCTGGCTCGGTGGCCGCACGACGTCCGGCCGCTGGGTCCGCGGCCGCCTCACCCGCGGGCTCGGGGATCTCACCGCCCGGACCCACGGGGGCATCCTCCCCGCCGCGGCGCTGCCCTGGCTGCGCGCCCTCGCGTACGCGATCGGCCTGGTGCTGCTGTTCACCGCCGACGTGTTCTCCGTCAGCACCGTGCTGTGGATCAGCGCGCTGGTCGCCGGGCTCGTCGCCCTGATCACCTACCTGGGCCCGCCGCCCGCGCCGACGGCTACCGCGCTCGAGCCGGCCCCGGTACCGGTGCCGACGCCGGGAGCCGTGCCCGAGCCGCCCGCGACTGCCTTCTCGAGGGCCGTGACCTCCGCCTCGACGACGCCTGAGCCCTGATCCGATCGTGACCGTGGGTCGCTCGTCCGGTGCCGCAGCGGACGCGGCGAACGAACCGGTCAGGCCACCACGAGTCCGTGGGCAATGGCCGCGACGGCCAACCGCTGATCGAAGGTGCCCAGGGTCGCGCGGTGGGCGATCGCCGCGTCGAGCACGCAGCAGTCCGGCATCGGCAGGCCGGTGTCCGCGCGCAGTCGGGCCAGGCGCCAGGGCTCGTCGTCGTCGTTGCCCAGCATCGTGATGCCGAGCCGGGCATAGTTCGCGCGCAGTACCTGGACCTGCCCGCTGCGAGCAGCGCCAACGGCCGACTCCGCCACTGTGATCCGGTGAGCCGCGAGGGCGTTCGCCCTTGCCCCCGCACGCAGGACCTCCCGGGCCTTCGCGTGGTGCGGATCCGACGGCGTCATCGCGGCGATCAGGACACTCGCGTCGAGCACGATCATCGACGTCACGCCGGACGTCCCGCCCAGTCGCGTCGCAGGTCTTCTAGGTAGCCGGGCGGGTAGTCATCGGCGAGTTGCGTGAGAGCCTGCAGCGCCATCTCGATCTCGAGTGCGCGCTCGACCGGTGCGCTCGCGATGCGCTCGGCACCCAGCAGGATAAGGCGGCGTGCGAGTTCGGACCGGGATTCGCCCGGCCACTGACGGGCTGCGACGTCGATCGCCGACGCGATGTCGTCCGTCTCGGTGAGTTGATGCCGACGCCTCGTGGTGGGCACCCGAAGAGTGTACCACCTGTGACCACGGTGGTACACCGTGCTCGACCGGCGTCGTCGCCGGCGACGTTACGGCGTCGAACCGCGCGGCGAGGCATCAACTGCCCGCTGACCGCGCTGCCCACCAGGCGAGCAACGCCGCTCGGGCCGCGTCCTCGCCGAGCGGGCCGCGATCCAGGCGCAGGTCCAGCAGGAACCGGTACGCCGCGCCGACCTCCGGACCCGGACGAAGGTCCAGCAGCGCCATGATCTCTCGGCCGTCGAGTTCCGGGCGGATCGCGTCGATCTCCTCCTGCGCGGAGATCTCGGCGATGCGCCGTTCGAGGGAGTCGTACGACCGCTGCAGCGCCAGTGCCCGACGGCGGTTGCGGGTCGTGCAGTCAGCCCGGGTCAGCTTGTGCAAC
This sequence comes from uncultured Bifidobacteriaceae bacterium, assembly GCA_964391765.1. Classification (GTDB taxonomy): domain Bacteria; phylum Actinomycetota; class Actinomycetes; order S36-B12; family S36-B12; genus UBA10649. The sequence continues at coordinate 2,910 of CAYMNG010000089.1, forward strand.
CGGACGAGGAGGGGGCCGGCGTCGCGCACGTAGCGACGCACCGCCGAGTCGGTCCACTCCCCGGTGCCGTAGCCGTGGAACCGCAGGTGCAGACCGACCAGGGTCGACACCTCGTCGATCTGCGTGCCGGAGAAGCGCAGCGCCTGCATGCGCTTTCGGGTCATGCGCTCACCGACGACCTCGTGGTGGTGGAACGACACCCGACCGGCACCCTCGAACCGGCGCGTGCGCGGCTTGCCGATGTCGTGCAGCAGCGCGGCCAGCCGTAGGACGAGATCCGGCCCGGACGCGGGCTCGTGGGCCTGCTCCAGGACCATCGCCTGCTCCAGCACGGTCAGCGTGTGCTCGTACACGTCCTTGTGGTGGTGGTGTTCGTCGACCTCCAGCCGCAGCAGCGGCAACTCGGGCAGGACGTACTCGGCCAGACCCGTGTCGACGAGCAGCGTCAGCCCTCGTCGCGGATCCGGCGCCATGACCGTCTTGACCAGTTCGTCGCGGATCCGCTCGGCCGACACGATCTCCAGCCGCGTCGCCTGCTCGGACATCGCGACCACGACCTCCGGGGCGACCTCGAAGTCGAGTTGGGCGGCGAGTCGGGCGGCGCGCATCATGCGCAGCGGGTCGTCGGAGAACGACTGCTCCGGAGTCCCCGGGGTGCGCAGCACCCGTGCGCGCAGGTCGGCCAGCCCGCCGTGCAGGTCGACGAACTCCAGGCTCGGCAACCGCAACGCCATCGCGTTGACGGTGAAGTCGCGCCGGCCGAGGTCGTCGGCCAGGCTGGCACCGAACGCGACCTCCGGCTTGCGCGAGTGGGCCGCGTACTGCTCGGCCCGGTAGGTCGTGACCTCGACCTCCCGACCGGCGACCCGCGCACCGATCGTGCCGAACCGGGCACCGACGTCCCACGTCGTCTCCGCGAACCCGGCGAGGACCTGCTCGATGCGGGCCGGCTCGGCGTCGGTCGTGAAGTCCAGGTCGCCGCGGACGGACAACCGGCCGAGCAGCGCGTCGCGGACCGGGCCACCGACGAGGGCCAGTTCGTGCCCGGCCGAGGCGAACCGTTCGCCGAGGTCGGTCAACAGGCCCGCGACCGGTGCCAACTCGGCGACCGCGACCCGACGAGGGTCCGACTGGGAGGTTGGTTCGAGCGCCACGGCAGGTGAGCGTAGACGCCCGGCGCGCCGATCTATCCTGCCCGTATGCGTGCGCGGCGGCGACCCACCCGGGTCGAGGAGACCTCCGCCGGCGGCGTCGTCGTCCGGTCGCCCGTCAGCGGCCCCGAGATCGCCCTCATCGCGCGCAGTGATCGACGCGGCCGGTTGACGTGGTGCCTGCCCAAGGGGCACATCGAACCCGGCGAGTCGCCGGAGCAGGCCGCGGTCCGCGAGGTTCGCGAGGAGACCGGGATCGACGGCCGGATCGACGTCGCCCTCGGCACGATCGACTTCTGGTTCATGGCCGAGGGCCGACGGATCCACAAGACCGTCCACCACTTCCTCCTGCGCGCGCACGGCGGGGAACTGTCCGACGCCGATCCGGAGGTGACGCAGGTGGCCTGGGTGCCGCTCGCCGAGGTGCCCGGGCGCCTGCGCTACGCCGACGAGCGCCGCCTGGTCGAACGCGTCCGAGAACTCCTGACCGAGCCGGGCCGCCGGTGAGGCCGAACAGGCCCACGAGGCCGACGGCCGGCCGCGGCCGACACGGCCGAGCCCTCGCGGCCGCCGCGCTCGCCGCGCTCGTGTCGGCCGGCTGGATCGCGGCGCCGGCGGGCGCCAACGGCACTCCGCCGACGCGGGCCGTCCCGGCCAACGCGGTCGACGCGGTCGACGCGGTCGACGTAGCCAACGCGGTCGACGTAGCCAATGCGACCAATGCGGTCCACGCAACCAGTACCGACGAGCCCCCCGACCCCGTCCAGGTCGTGATCGACAGCCTGCGACCGGTGATCGCCCACGAGGGGGACGACCTGCGCATCACCGGAAGGGTCATCAGCACCTCGGCCGTCCCCCTCACCGACGTCAGCGTGCAGATCCGCCGGTCCTCGGCCCCACTGACCACCCGAAAGCAGCTCGGGCAGGTCCAGGACGCGCCGCTGGACCCCGCGGACGGTTCGCCCGACGACGTCCCGCTGCCGGGGACCCGGGTCGTCGCGAGTCCGAGCCTGGCCCCCGGCGGCAGCGCGCCGTTCTCGATCCGCGTGCCGGTCGACCGGCTCGGCCTGCCCGGCCCGGGGACGTTCGTCCTGGCCCTCGAGGCGGTCGGCCGGCAGCAGGGCGTCGACGAGTTCGACGCGCGGCTGGGCGTCCTGCGCACGTTCCTGCCCTGGTACCCGGGCGGGACCGACGACGTCGCCCCGATCCGGATCACCTGGCTGTGGCCGTTGGCCGACTGGCCCGACCGGGCGCCGGACGGCCTGCTGCTCGGCGACCGGACGCCGATCGAACTGTCCCCCGGCGGTCGCCTGAACACCCTCGTCACCGTCGGGCGGCACGGCCGCGGCGCGGTGTCCTGGCTCGCCGACCCCGCCGTCCTGCAGACCGCGGCGGCGATGTCCGGCGGCTACCGCGTGCAGGTCGGCGGTCGCGTGGTCGTCGGCGACCGGGAGGAACACGCCCGCCGGTGGCTGAGCCAGGTCGCCGAGGTCAGCGCCACCGACGGCCTGCGCGTCCTGCCGTACGCCGACGTCGACGCCGCGGCCGTCACGCGAGCGAGCATGTCCAACGACGTCGTCCGGGCGGTGACCCAGGCACCGGCGATCGCCCACCGCGCGCTCGGTCACAGCGTCGGCACCGGGTTCTACTGGGCGCCGTTCGGACGGATCGACCGGGGCACGCTGGACGTCCTCGCCGCGGCCGGCGTCGACACCGTCGTGCTGTCCGCGGACGCCCTGCCGGCGACCGACGAGGCCCGGCCGGCGGCCGGCAGCCCGATCGCGTCGCTGCCCGCGTCGACCGGTGCCGTCCGGGCCGTGCTGACCGACCCGCAGTTGGCCGAGCTCGTCTCCGGCACGTACCGGACGGCCTCGGACGTCGTCCTCGCCCGGCAGGCCTTCCTCGCCCAGACCGCCGTCCTCGCCCAGGCACTGCCGGCCGACGGTGCCCGGGACGTCGTCGTCGGCCCGACCGACGTGCGGTGGGCGGCCCCGGCCTCCCTGCTCACGCCACTGCTGCGGGCGACCCGGACCGCACCCTGGCTGGCGCCGCGAACCCTGACCGATCTGCTGGCCGACCCGCCGGCGCGCGTGCCCCGCAAGCGCGCCGGCTACGGCCCCAAGGCCGTCGACGCCGAGCTCCCGGCGGCGTACCTGGCCCGGATCGCCCGCCTGTCGCGGGAATTGGACGTGTTCACCTCCGCCCTCGACGACTCCACCGGGATCAGTGGACCGTTCACTGAGGCCCTGCTCCGCGCCGAGTCGGCGGCCTGGCGCACCGACGTCGCCGGCCGTGAGCGCCTCGTCCGCACGATCGCGGACCAGCTCGACGACCTCACCGGACGGGTGCATGTCCTCTCCCAGGGGACGGTGATGCTCAGCGGCGACACCGGGCGGGTGCCGGTGACGATCGTCAACGACCTCGACCGGACCGTCACGGTCGGCCTGCGACTACGCGGGAACCCGCCGTTGCGGCTGCGGTCCGAGCCGCTCGACGAGGTCGAGATCGAGCCGGGCCGGATGGCGAGCGTCGACGTCGAGGCGCGCGTCATCGGCGGTGACCCGCTCACCGTCGACGTGCAACTCCTGGCCCCCGGCGGCGAACCGTTCGGGGAGCCGGCGACGATCGAGCTGCGCTCGACGGCGTACGCCCGCGCCGCGTCCTGGGTCGTCGCCGCCTCGTTCGGGGCGATCGCGGTGTTCGTCGTCGTCGGGATCGTGCGTCGCATCCGCAAGGCCCGCCGATCACGCACCCCGGACACCGACCCGGTCACCGACCCGGTCACCGACCCGGACGCCGCTACCGGACCGGTCGGGCCATGACGGACGCCCTGGCACGCAACAGCTCAATCATGGCCGTCGGCACGGTCATCTCCCGGGTCACCGGGGTGCTCCGGGACGTCGCCGCGGCGGCCGCCCTCGGCTTCTTCATCGTGTCCGACGCGTTCTCCCTGGGCAACTCGCTGCCGACGATCATCTACATCCTCGTCATCGGCGGCGCACTCAACGCCGTGTTCATCCCCCAACTCGTGCGGCACATGGCCACCGACGACGACCAGGGCCAGGCGTACGCGGACCGGCTGCTGACCTTGGTCACCACGGTCCTCGTCGCGCTGTCCGTCGCCGCGGTCCTGGCGGCACCGTGGATCGTCCGCCTCTACACCCCCACGGACTACCCACAGGGCGCGTTCGACCTCGCCGTGGCGTTCGCCCGGCTGTGCCTGCCGCAGATCCTGTTCTACGGCGTCTACGCGATGCTCGGCCAAGTACTCAACGCCCGCGGCCGGTTCGGGCCGCCGATGTTCGCGCCGATCGCGAACAACGTCGTCGCGATCGCGACGTTCGCCCTGTTCATCGCCGTCGCGGGCACGTCGGCCGCCGCCGACGGCGACCTGTCGACCGGTCAGATCCTGTTGCTGGGCATCGGGACGACCCTCGGCGTCGTCGTCCAGGCGCTGATCCTGCTGCCGGTCCTGTGGCGCAGCGGCTACGCCTGGCGGCCGCGCTTCGACTGGCGCGGTGCCGGCCTGGGGAAGGCCGGCGGGCTCGCGGTGTGGACGATCGCGCTGGTCCTGGCGAACCAGATCGCCTATGTCTTCATCACGCGACTGGCGACCCAGGCGAACGTCAACGCCAGCAGCGCCGACGCCGTCGCGGCCGGCCTGACCACGTACCAGAAGGCGCACCTGGTGTTCATGCTCCCGCACTCGGTGATCACCGTGTCGATCGTCACCGCGATGCTCCCCGCCCTCAGCCGCGTCGCGCACACCGGGGACCTCACACGCGTCGGCACCGACGTCGCCCGCACGATGCGCGTCGTCGCCGTCCTCATCGTCCCCGTCGCCGCGGTCCTGGTCGTGACCGGCGCGCCGGTGTCCATCCTGCTGTTCGGGTACGGCGCGGCGACCGCGGCGCAGGCCGGCCTGATGGGGCTGATCGTGTCGGTGTTCATGCTCGGGCTGCTGCCGTTCACGTTGTTCTACGTCCTCCTGCGCGGGTACTACGCACTGGAGGACACCCGTACGCCGTTCGTCCTCACCGTCGCGTTCAACGTCGTCCTGCTCGCGCTCGCGTATCCGATGTTCGCCGCCGCCCGCGACGGCGGCGCCCAGGTCGCGTCGCTCGCCGGCGCGTACTCCCTGTCCTACTGGTTCGGCCTCGGGCTCACCTGGTGGGTCCTCGCGCGGCGGCTGGGGTCGATGGACAGCCGTCGTACGCTGTGGGCCCTCGCGCGGCTGCTTCTGGCCGGTGCGGTCTGCGTCGGCCTGATGGTCGGCGTGCTTCGCGGGCTGCTCGCCGCCCAGGGGCGAGGAGTCGAGTCGCTGACCCACTGGCTGCTCGCGGTCGACGTCGCGGTCACGTCGGTCGTCGGGCTGGCGGCCTTCGTCGTGATCGCGTGGCTGCTTCGGGTACCGGAGATCCACGACGTACTCTCGTTGACGGGTCGGGTCACCGGCCGGTTCCGTCGACGTCAGGGAGCCGAATGAGAGCGGCCGAGGACCTCGGTCGGTACCGACTGCTCGACCTCGTCGCGGCCGACCCCAGCCGTGGTCCGGAGCCGTCGGCCGCCGGCGTGCTGCTGTGGCGCGGGTACGACCAGGTGCTCGATCGACCGGTCGCGGTACGAACGGTTCCCATCGACGACCCGCGGTGCGCCGACGTGCTCGCGGCTGCCCGTTCGGCCGCCGGCGTCGACGACCGCCGACTGCTGCGCGTCCTGGACACCGTCGACCTGCCGGCCACCGGCACCGACCCTGCGCGGGTGGCACTGGTCACCGAGTGGGCGTCCGGACGCAACCTCGACGACGTGCTCGCCGACCGCCACGGCACGCCGCTGGGGGCGGCCGAGGCGCTCGCCCTGGTCACCGAGGTCGCCCGCGCGGTCGCCGCCGGCCTACCGGCCGGGGTCACCCACGGCCGTCTTCGCCCGGCGAGCGTGTTCGTCACCGACGCCGGCGAGATCCGCGTGCGCGGGCTGGCGGTGGACGCCGCGCTGTTCGGGCCACCGCTTCCCGAGGCCGCCGCGGTCGGCGCCGACGTGGACGCCCTGGGCGCGCTGACGTACCTGCTGACGACCGGCCACTGGCCCGGTGCGCAGCCGTCGGCCGCCCCACCGGCCCCCCGCAAGGGCACGGTGGTCCTGCCACCGTCCCAGGTCCGGGCCGGCGTGCCACGGATCATCGACGACGTCGTCGCACGTTCGCTCGCCGAGGCGGGCCGACCCCGCGGGATCGAACCGGTGCGCGACGCGGCCGCCTTCGCCGCGATGACCGGCGCCGGCGTCGACCACCTCGTCCCGGTGACGACCACCACGATCCGGCCGGTCACCCGGCCGTCGGTCCTGCGCCGGATCGTCCGCTGGAGCCTGCGGCTGGTCGCGGTCGCCGTCGGCGTCGTGCTCGTCGCCGCGCTGGCCCGGCTCGGCTGGACCATGACGACCGCGCTGCCGCCGCGGGTCGCCACCGTCACCGCCACCGGACTGGACCCGATGCTGACCTCGCCGGCACGACCGGCCGACGACCTCGCGGGCACCGGGATCGAGCGGACCTACCCGATCACGAAGTTCCGCTCCTACGACCCGTTCGGGGACGACAACGGCGATGGCCGACCGGATCGCCGTCGCGGTCAGGAGAACGAGGACCTCGCCGCGACGGTGAACGACGAGAACCCGGACACGGCCTGGCTCACCGCGCAGTACTCCAGCCCGGACCTCGACGGCAAGGGCGGCACCGGGCTCGTCGTCGACCTCGGCCAGCCGCAGGACGTGCGTGGGATCAAGCTGAACCTCGTCGGCTCCGGCAGCGGCCTGGATATCCGGGTCGCCGACCGGGTGCTGTCGGACCCGGCGCTGTGGACCCAACTCGCCGCCGGGTTCGCCCCTCGGGACCGGATCGACATGCGCGCCCCGCGGCCGGTCACCGGCCGCTACGTCCTCATCTGGTTCACCCGCGTCCCACCCGCGCTCGACGCCGGTGCGGGGGTGTACCAGGGCGGGGTCCGCAGCGTCGTCGTCAGCGGGTGACCCGCCGACCCGCCGATCTTGAGTTTGTACCGGGTTC
>CAYMNG010000090.1:0-1291 GCA_964391765.1 uncultured Bifidobacteriaceae bacterium
TGCTGGGCGTGCGAGCGGTCATCGCCGAGTCGTACGAACGCATCCACCGGTCGAACCTCATCGGCATGGGCGTGCTGCCGTTGCAGTTCCCGGCCGGCATGAACGCGAACACCCTGGGCCTGCAGGGGGACGAGGTCTTCACGATCCGCGGCATCACCGCGCTCAACGACGGCACCATCCCGCACGAGGTCGACGTCGAGGCGGTCGCCGCGGACGGACGCACGGTGCAGTTCACCGGGATCGTGCGGATCGACACCCCCGGCGAGGCGGACTACTTCCGGCACGGCGGCATCCTGCAGTACGTGCTGCGGTCGTTGCTGTAGTCGTCGGCCCGACGGGGACCGGCGGGGTCTGGGCATCACGTCCGCACGGGGCATGGCCGCGATCGCCGGTAGACTCGACCGGTGAGCCTGCTCGACCGAATCCGCGACCCGCGCGACCTACGAGCCCTGCCGGCCGACCAACTGCCGCAGTTGGCCGAGGAGATCCGGTCGTTCCTGGTGGAGAAGGTGTCCGCGACCGGCGGGCACCTCGGCCCCAACCTCGGTGTCGTCGAGCTGACCATCGCCTTGCACCGGGTCTTCCGTTCCCCGGACGACCTCATCGTCTGGGACACCGGTCACCAGGCCTACGTGCACAAGATGCTCACCGGCCGGGCCGGGGAGTTCGCCGGTCTGCGCCAGGCCGGCGGCCTGTCCGGCTACCCGTGTCGGGCCGAGAGCGTGCACGACATCGTGGAGAACTCGCACGCGTCGACGGCCCTGTCGTACGCCGACGGCCTGGCCAAGGCCTACGAGCGGCGCGGACTCCTCGGCTCGCACCATGTCGTCGCCGTCATCGGCGACGGCGCCCTGACCGGGGGGATGGCCTGGGAGGCGCTGAACAACATCGCCGGCTCCGACCGACCGCTGGTCATCGTCGTCAACGACAACGCCCGCTCGTACTCCCCGACCATCGGCGGCCTGGCCCACCATCTGGCGACGCTGCGCACGACCCGCGGGTACGAGCGGTTCATGCGCTGGGGCAAGCGGGTCCTGCATCGGACCCCGGTCGTCGGCGAGCCCATCTTCGGTGCGCTGCACGGCATGAAGAAGGGGGTGAAGGACGTCGTCGCCCCGCAGGGGCTGTTCGAGGACCTCGGCCTGAAGTACATCGGTCCGATCGACGGCCACGACGAGGCCGAACTGGAGTTCGCGCTCACCCGGGCCAAGGACTACCCCGGGCCGGTGATCGTGCACGCGATGACCCTCAAGGGCCGCGGGTACGCCCCGGCCGAGCAGGACACCGCCGA
>CAYMNG010000090.1:1301-7667 GCA_964391765.1 uncultured Bifidobacteriaceae bacterium
GGACTCCGGCCGCCCCGTCGCCGCCGGTGGACCGACGTGGACGGGGGCGTTCGCCGACGAGCTCGTCCGGATCGGGGAGGACGAGCCCGACGTCGTCGCGATCACCGCGGCGATGCTCGGCCCGACCGGCCTGGACCGCTTCGCCGAACGCTTCCCCGACCGGACCTACGACGTCGGTATCGCCGAGCAGCACGCGGCGACCAGCGCGGCGGCGATGGCGTACGGGGGGCTGCACCCGGTCGTCGCGCTCTACGCGACGTTCCTGAACCGCGCGTTCGACCAGGTCCTCATGGACTGCGCGCTGCACCGGGCCGGGGTGACGTTCGTCCTGGACCGCGCCGGGATCACCGGGGACGACGGCCCCAGCCACAACGGCATGTGGGACATGGCGATGCTGCACTTCGTCCCCGGCCTGCGGATCGCCGCGCCGCGGGACGAGCCGACCCTGCGCCTCGCGCTGCGCGAGGCGGTCGCCGTCGGTGACGCGCCGACCGTCGTGCGGTTCCCCAAGGGGGCGCTCGGTCCGGTCGTTCCCGCCGCGCGGCAGGCGCACGGGTGCGACGTCATCGCCGAGTCCGGCCGACCGGACGTCGTCATCGTCGCGGTCGGCGCGTTCGCCGGCCTGGGCATCGAGGTCGCCCACCGGCTCAAGGCGCAGGGCATCGGCGTCGTCGTCCTGGACCCGCGCTGGGTCAAGCCCCTGCCGACCGAGTTGATCGACGCCGCCGCGCGCGCCCGGCTGGTCGTGTGCCTGGAGGACGGGGTGCGCAGCGGCGGGGTCGGCGACGGCCTCGGGGCGATGCTGCGTGACGCCGGGGTGTGGGTCCCGGTGCGGGTCGTCGGCGTCCCGGAGCGGTTCTTGGCCCATGGCAAGCGCAGCCAGGTGCTGGCCGAGTGCGGGCTGACCGCCCAGGAGGTCTCGTTGGACATCGTCGAGACGATGGCCCGCTGGGCCGAGACCACCGAGACCACCGACACCACCGGCGCCACCGACGTCGGGGGCCCGGCCCCGTCGGTGAACGGACGACGCGCGGTCGGTCAGGCGGAGACGAGCCAGGCGACCACGTCCGGCGCGGACCAGCCGGCCGGGTAGCGCTCGAGGAGGCGTTCGGCGGCCTTGGTGTCCGAGCCCAGCGTGACGATCGCCGGTTCGACGTACCCGTCCTTGCGGGTCTGGCCCAGGCCGACGGACACCGTCAGGCCGTTGCACACGCACGCGCGTCCGACGGTGTCCTCGACGTTCCCGCCCTTGCGGACGTACTCGTCGACCGGTTCGGCCGCACAGCGGTAGCCGATCGAGCCGTCGGCCCGCTGGTACGGGGTCCGCAGGAAGCCCAGGTCGCACAGGCGCGGCCGCGACGCGCGCAGGTGCGGATCGGAGACGGTGTCGGGCAGGTCGGCGACCTTGAACGGGAAGCCGGTGGGGGAGGCCAGCGGGTCCGTGCGCACGCGCAGCGACCCGGCGCGGATGCCGTCGAGCAGTTGCTCGCGCAGGTCGGTGCGCATCCCGGAGTCGGTCGACAGGGCGAAGACCGTGCCGACCTGTACGCCGCGGGCGCCGGCGGCCTGGGCGGACCGCAGCGCCTCGGGCGTGCCGGCCGCGCCGGCGACCCAGAACGGCAGGCCGAGCGCGGCGATCTTGCCCAGGTCCGGCTCGTCCCGGGGGCCGAAGACGACCTCGCCGTCCTCGATGACCGGGCGCCGCGGCGGGGCGTTGTGCCCACCGGCCGGTGAGGCCTCCACGACGAAGCCGTCGGGGCGGATCTGCTCGTCGCGGGCAAGGAACGCCGCCAGGACGTGCGCGGAGACGATCGCCAGGAACGGCGGACGGGCGATGGGGAAGACGGTGTCGCCGGCGAAGTCGCGCGGGTCGATGTCGAGGGTGACCGAGCCGGCGTCCGCGCCCTCGACGTCGATCGGGAAGGCCAGCCGGTCGCCGGCGGACAGCACGTCCAGCGCCCGCGGGATCTCGCGCGGGACCCCGGCGCCCATCAGGACGACGTCGACGCCGGCCAGCAGCGCCCCGAGCAGCGTGCCGGGCGGGGATACCTGGATCTTCTCCAGGCAGTTGATCCCGACGACGCCCGAATGGCCCTCCTTGGCCAGCCAGACCTCGACGAAGCCGCCCAGGACGACCAGTTCGGTGCTGCGCCTGGGCGGGTGCACGGTCAGGTGCGGCAGCGGCGCGTACGGCCGGCCCGGCGGCCGGCCCTCGGGTCGGAAGTAGCGGTGCAGCGCGCGTTGGGCCATGTCCTGGTCGGGGAAGGCCGCCAGCGCACGGCGGGCGTGACCGCCGGCGTCGCCGTCCTGCAGGCGTCGGGCCAGGACGAGGTCGAGCGCGACCCCGGAGACGACACCGAGCTGACCGGTGCCGGACACCGCGCGGGCCAGTCCCCAGGACGACACGGCAGCGCCCATACCGCCTTGGATGATCACGGGCAGATCGGCTGCGATGCGCATGCGCGGCGTCCTCGGGTCGAACCTACGGTGGCGTAGGTGACGCTACCGTAGGTTTCGGGCGCACGCGAATCGCCGACCGTGAGGTTGTACCGGGCCCGGGCGCGAAACACGCGGTACAACCTCGAGGTCGAGGAGCGCGAAGCTCGAGGAGCGCGAAGGTCGAGGAGCGCGCCGCTCAGGGCGTGGACGCGACCCCGCGCGGCAGGAAGCGACGCCCGGTGGCCCGCTCGGCGGCACCCGTCCGATCCAGGTACGGGGTCAGGCCGCCCAACCAGAACGGCCAGCCCGCGCCGAGGATCATGCACAGGTCGATGTCCTGGGCCTCGGCGACGACCCCGTCGGCCAACATGCGCCCGACCTCGTCCGCCAGGGCGACCGCGACCCGTTCGCGGACCTGGTCGGCCGTCGACGCGACCGTGCCCTGCTCCAGCAGGGCGGCGACCTGCGGATCGACGACCTTCGTGCCGTCGGCATCGGTGACCCAGATCGCCGTCTTCCCGGCGGCGACGATGCGGGCCATGTTCGCCGAGAGCGGGTACCGGTCCGGGAAGGCCGCGTGCATCGTCTCGGCGACGTGGTACGCGACCGCCGGGCCGACGAGGGCGAGCAGGTCCAGCGGCGACATCGGTAGGCCCAGCGGCTCGCCGACGGTGTCGACGACGGTCAGCGGCGTGCCCTCGTCGACCGCGGCGATGACCTCGCCCAGGTACCGGGTCAGCAGGCGGTTGACGACGAACGCCGGCGCGTCCTTGACCAGCACGCACGACTTCTTCAGCGCCCGGCCCACGGCGAACGCCGTCGCCAGCGTCGCGTCGTCGGTGGCCTCGGCCCGCGCGATCTCCAGCAGCGGCAGCACCGCGACCGGGTTGAAGAAGTGGAACCCGACGACCCGCTCGGGACGGGTCAGCCCGGCGGCCATCGCGGTGACCGAGAGCGACGAGGTGTTCGTCGCCAGGACGCATTCGGCGGACACGATCGCCTCGAGCTCGGTGAAGACCGCGCGCTTGACGTCGAGGTCCTCGAACACCGCCTCGATGACGAAGTCCGCGTCGGCGAACGCGGCCTTGTCCGTCGTCCCGGTCACCAGCCCGGTGAGCCGGTTGGCCTTGTCCGGGCTCAGCCGACCCTTGGCGACCTGCTTGGCCAGGTCGGCGTGGACGTACGCGACACCCTTGTCCACGCGCTCCTGGTCGAGGTCGGTCATGACGACGGGCACCTGGAGCCGTCGGGCGAACAGCAGCGCGAGTTGGCTGGCCATCAGGCCGGCCCCGACGACGCCGACCTTGGTCACCTTGCGCGCCAACGCCTTGTCCGGGGCGCCCGCGGGACGCTTCGCGCGCTTCTGCACCAGGTCGAAGGCGTACATCGACGCCCGAAGGTCATCGCCCATCACCAGGTCGGCGAGGGCGTCGTCCTCCGCGGCGAACCCCTCGTCGCGCGTGCACGTGCGGGCGGCGCGGACCAGGTCCAGGGCGCGGTACGGGGCCGGCGTCGCGCCGTGCAGCTTGTCGTCCAGCAGCGCCTTCGCGAAGTCGACGACGCCGTCCCAGGAGTCGCGGTCGGGTTCGGGCCGGACGACGTCGATCCGCCCGGCCAGGACGTCGGCCGCCCACCGGATCGACTGCTCCAGGAAGTCCGCGGACTCCAGGACGACGTCGACCAGCCCCAGTCGCAGCGCGTCGGCCGGCTTCAGTTGCTTGTTCGTCTGCAGCGGGTTCGCGACGATGACCTCGAGCGCGTTCGCCGGCCCGACGAGGTTGGGGAGCAGCCAGGCGCCGCCCCAACCGGGGATCAGGCCGAGGAAGACCTCCGGCAACGACATCGCCGCGGCGGCGGTCGACATCGTGCGGTAGGTGCAGTGCAGCGCCAACTCGGTGCCGCCGCCCATCGCGGCGCCGTTGACGAACGCGAACGTCGGCACGTCGAGCTCACCGAACCGGCGCAGCACCGCGTGCCCGAGCTCGGCGAACTCGTGGATCTGCGCACGCTCGCGCACGAGGCTGAGTGCGGACAGGTCCGCACCGACCGCGAAGATGAACGGCTTCCCGGTCACGGCGACGGCGGCGATGTCGGACATCGCCGAGACCGAATCCACGGCCGCGTCGATCGACGCCAGGCCGGCCGGCCCGAACGTCGTCGGCCGGGTGTGGTCGCGGTCGTTGTCCAGCGTGATGAGGGCGAGCCGGGCGCCGCTGCCGTCGGGGAGGTCGACGACGCGCACGCGCGCATGGGTGACGACCTCGTCCGAAGCGGTCGTGGTGGGGTCCGACGCGGTCGTCATCGTGCGCTCCCAACGTTGTGAAGGTTCTCCCAGATGACCGTGCCGCCCATGCCCAGGCCGATGCACATGGTCGTGATGCCGTAGCGCACCTCGGGGGCGCGGGCGAAGTCGCGGGCCAGGTACGTCATGAGGCGGATGCCGCTGGACGCCAACGGGTGCCCGACGGCGATGGCCCCGCCCATGGGGTTGACCCGAGGGTCGTCGTCGGCGATGCCGAAGTGGTCCAAGAAGGCGAGCACCTGCACCGCGAACGCCTCGTTGATCTCGAACAGGCCGATGTCCTCGATCGACAGGCCGGCGCGGTCGAGGGCCTTGTGCGTGCTCGGCACCGGGCCGTAGCCCATGACCTCCGGCTCGACGCCGGCGAACGCGAACCCGACCATGCGCATCGACTTCGCCAGCCCGAGCTCGTCGGCGACGTGCTCGGCGGCCAGGATCGCGCCGGTCGCCCCGTCGTTCAGGCCCGAGCTGTTCCCGGCCGTGACGCGCCCGTGCGGGCGGAAGGGCGTGCGCAGTCCGGCCAGGCCGGCCATCGTCGTCTCCGGCCGCATCGACTCGTCGGCGGTCAGCAGGCCCCAGCCCAGTTCCGCGGACCGCGTCGCGACCGGGACGAGGTCGGCGGGGATCCAGCCGGCCTGGTAGGCCGCAGCGGTCTTCGCCTGCGACCGCAGGGCGTACGCGTCGGCCCGGTCCCGGGTGAGGTGGCCGAACCGGTCGTGCAGGTTCTCGGCGGTGTTGCCCATCACCAGGGCGTCGGTGTCGACGAGCCGCTCGGCCAGGAACCGCGGGTTCGGGTCGACGCCCTCGCCCATCGGGTGGCCGGTCATGTGCTCGACGCCACCGGCGAGGGCGAGGTCGTACTGCCCGGCCATGATCGCCGAGCTCAACGTCGTGACCGCGGTCATGGCGCCGGCGCACATCCGGTCAATCGAGTACCCGGGGACGCTGCGCGGCAGTCCGGCCAGCAGCGCGGCGGTGCGGCCCAGCGTCAGGCCCTGGTCGCCGATCTGCGTCGTCGCGGCGACGGCGACGTCGTCGATCCGCTCGGGCGGAAGGTTCGGGTTGCGCCGCAGCAGTTCGCGGAACACCTTGACGACGAGGTCGTCGGCGCGGGTCTGGGCGAGCGCCCCGCCGGCCTTGCCGAACGGGGTGCGGGCGCCGTCGACGAACACGACGTCGCGGATGCGGGACGGATCGACCACAGTGGCCCCCTCGTGGAGTCGGGCGCCCCGAGCGGGCGGCTCCGCCATATTACTCACGAGTAACTACTTGTCGCCAGGGCGCCCCGGTGCTGTCGTCAGCGCGGTGACGAGCAGGTCGACGGTCCGGTCGACCTGCCAGTCCCGAGCACCGGCGGACTGCAGCGCGCGCCGGACCACCGCCGCGTCGATCGGTTCCGGCGGTGACCATGCCAGCCGGCGGACGGTGTCCGGCGTGAGCAGGTTCTCCACGGGCAGGTTCAGGTCGGCCGCGGCCGCGGCCAGCGCGGACCGGGCTGCGGCCAGCCGCGCGTGGGCCGCCGGGTCGCGCTCGGCCCAGGTCCGCGGTGGGGGCGGCCCGGTCGGCGCGCCCGCCGTCGCCGGCAGGTCCGCTGTCGAGAGCGCGGCCGCGACCTCCGACCACCA
>CAYMNG010000090.1:7677-10039 GCA_964391765.1 uncultured Bifidobacteriaceae bacterium
TCCGGCAGGTGCCGACGAGCCCCCCGACCGGAGAACTCCGGCACCGCGGCCAGGTCCCCCCGCGTCGCCGGCAGGGCGCGGGCCGCCGCGACGAGCGCGGCGTCCGGCAGGACCCGACCCGGGGCGACGTCGCGGCGCCGGGCGATCTGGTCGCGGGCGATCCACAACTCGCGCACGACCGCCAGCGCACGCGGGGACCGGACCTTGTGCAGGCCGGAGGTGCGCCGCCACGCGTCGGCCCCGTACTCGCGCGGAGTGAACGCGAGCAGGGCGTCGAACTCCTCGCGGGCGATCTCGGTCTTGCCGGCCACGGCCAGTGCCTCGGCGAGGGCGTCGCGCAGTTCGACCAGGAACTCCACGTCGAGCGCGGCGTACCGCAGCTGCGCGGCCGACAGCGGCCGGGCCGACCAGTCGGTCGCACCGTGGCCCTTCGCCAGGTGCAGGCCCAGTTCGCTGTCGGCCAGGGCGGCCAGGCTCACCCGCTCGCGGCCCAGCAGCCGGCCGGCCAACTCGGTGTCGAACAGGCGGGTCGGGCGCAGGCCGATCTCGGCCAGGCACGGCAGGTCCTGTGTCGCGGCGTGCAGGACCCATTCGGTGCCCGCGGTCGCCTCCTGCAGGACGGTCAGGTCGGGCACGGTCGTCGGGTCGATCAGGGCGGTGCCGGCGCCGGCTCGACGCACCTGGACCAGGTAGGCCCGCTGGCCGTACCGGAAGCCCGACGCGCGCTCGGCATCCAGGGCGAGCGGACCCGTGCCGGTCGAGACCGCGTCGGCATAGCGGGCCAGGTCGTCGGCCGCGCTGATGACGTCCGGGACCGATTCGCGCAGGCGCGCCGGCTCGGGGGGCGCCGCGGGCTCGACGCTCACCGGCGCGCGTGCCGGCGCCGCGCCGCGACGCTGGCGACCCCGTCCGCGGGGACCAGCGGGGCCGGCGGCAGTCCGCAGGCCTGGGCGACCAGGTCGATCCACGCCTCGACGTGTCGGCCGAGGTCGTCGACGACCGCGTTCGTCGCGGGGTCCTCGACCGGTGTCCACGACGCCCGGATCTCCGCGAAGCCCTCGGCCGGCCGGTCGGCGAGGGTGCCGAAGGAGCGACCGGCCGTCCGGGTGATCGTGCCGCCCAACGCCGTGACGTGGCAGTCCCGGGCGGTCAGCGACTCGGTCAGCCAGCTCCAGCCCACGTCGTGCAGGAGCGGTTCGTCGACGAGGTCGGCCTCCAGCGCGGCCCGGGCGAAGACCACGACGCGGAAGCCGCCGCCCCACTCGTCGACCCCGTCGGGATCGTGCAGCAGGACGAACCGGCCGGTCGCGGCGTCCGCGTCCGGGTCGGCGATGTCGGCGGTCAGCGCGAGCGCGGACGGGGCCAGGCGCTGCGGTGCCGGGGCCTCCTCGACGTCGAACTCCGGCCGCAGGCTCGCGGCGGCGACCTGGGCGAGCGCGCGCTCGAACGCACCGGGGTCGGTCGCGATGCTGCGCACCCACCCAGGCTAGGCGCGTCGCGCGGATTCGCCCACGAGCCGCGCCGAGCGGACGCCCTCGTAGGGTTGGCCGGTGGCCGCCGTCCTCGCCCTGCTGAGCAGCCTGATGTGGGGCGGGGCGGACTTCGTCGGCGGCGTGACGACCCGGCGGTTGCCGGCCGCGGCCGTCTACGGCCTGTCCCAGTTCGTCGGACTCCTCGCGTTGGTCGTCGCCGTGACGGTGACCGGCGGCTGGTCGGCGAACCCGGCCGCGTGGGGCTGGTCGGTCGTCTCCGGGCTGATCGGGCTGGTCGGGATGCTCGCGTTCTACTCCGCGCTGGCGATCGGGCCGATGGGGATCGTCGCCCCGCTGGTGTCGCTGTCGGCGATCATCCCGGTCGTCGTCGGCGTGGTTCGCGGCGAGTCGCCGTCGCTCGGGCAGGTCGTCGGAATCCTCGTCGCGCTGACCGGCGTCGCGCTGGCCTCCGGTCCCGAACTCACCGGTGCACAGTCCGCCCGGCCGCTGGTGCTCGCCGCCGTCGCCGCCGCCGCGTTCGGCGTCATGTACGTCACGATGGCCCAGGGCAGCGCGCACGATCCGCTGCTGACGATGACGGGGATGCGCGCGTCGGTCGTCGTCGTGCTCGGTGTCGTGGCGGTGTCGGTCCGGACGCTGGGTGGGGCCCGGCCGGCCGATGCCGTGCCGCTGACCGCCGTGGGCGTGCTGGACGCCGGCGCCAACGTCGCCTACGGCTTCGCCTCGACGATGGGACTGCTGGCGACGACCGCCGTCCTCGCGTCGATGTACCCGGTCGTCACGGCGATCCTGGCGGGGACCGTGCTGCGCGAGCGGCTGCGGGCGATCCAGTACGTGGGCGTCGTCGCGACGGTCGGCGGCGTGATCCT
>CAYMNG010000091.1:0-10035 GCA_964391765.1 uncultured Bifidobacteriaceae bacterium
GGCGTTCGGGAGACACCGAGGAGGAACGATGAAGCGATTGGTCGTACCGATGGTCGTCCTGGCGGCCGCCGGCCTGCTCGCCGGCTGCTCGAAGAGCCTGGACGGCTCCTCGATCCAGGGCCAGATCTCCGACGGCCTGGCCCAGCAGGTCGGTGGCACGTGGACCGTCACCTGCCCGGACTCCGTCGACGTCAAGGTCGGTGGCACCTTCACGTGCGAGGCCAAGAGCGAGGACGGGCAGTCCGTCACGGTCGACGTCAAGCAGGACGACGATCAGGGCAACGTCACCTGGTCCGTCGGCGGCGGCTGATCGGGCCGGACCTCGCGGGACCAGTCGCCGGGCAGCTGAGCGCCGTACCACCGCTCGATCAGGCGCCGGGCGATCGACACCGCCGGGGGGAGGCGGACCGCGCCGTCGGCACATGCCTTCGCCAGTTCGGCCCGGGTGAACCACCGCGCTTCGGCGATCTCCTCGCCGTCGACGGTGACGGTCGGGTCGTCGGTCCAGGCGTGGTAGCCGAGCATCAGCGAGCACGGGAACGGCCACGGCTGACTGCCCAGGTACCGCACGTCGTCCCCACCGTCGCCGACGACGACCCCGGCCTCCTCGTGCACCTCGCGGCGCAGTGCCGCCTCGGCCGACTCCCCCGCCTCGACGAACCCGGCGAGGGTCGAGAACCAGCCCGGGGTCCAGCGCGTCTGCCGGCCCAGCAGCGCACGGTCGGCCCGGTCGCGAACCAGGACGATGACGGCCGGGTCGGTCCGCGGGAAGTGCTCGCTGCCGTCGACCGGGCACCGGCGGGACCAACCGCCCGCGCTGATCTCGGTCGGCGCCCCGCACCGCGCGCACCGCGGATGGGCACGGTGCCAGTTGTCCAACGCGATCGCGGCGACCATCAGTCCGGCGTCGCGGGCGGACAACTCCGCACCGGCCCGGCGCAGGTCCACCCAGGTGCCGGCATCGGGTCGCTCGTCGCCGGCCTCGGCCCCGTCCCGTCGGGCCAGATGCCGGCAGAAGTACGCCGCGTCCGCGTCGGCACCGAGGAAGGTCAGCGGACCGGTGACCGAGTCCGCGGCGGTCAACGCCAGGGCCGGCGGGCCGTCGGCGAGGCGGGCCGCGCCGTCGCTCACGTCGAGCACCCACGCGTCGGGCGCGCGGCGGCGCGCCGCCAACCACTGCGGATCACCGCGGTGCTGGGCCGCCCGCGCCACCGTCCCGCGCGCGAGCATCAACGAGGTCAGCAGGTGTCGGTCGGCGTCCATCGGCCGTGAGCCTATGCGGTCGTCGACGTCATGCCGACTCCGATCGGTCACCGCTGCTGCACGTCCCGGGCCCGCTGCAGGTGGACGTGCGCGTGGGCGATCGCCTCCGGCGTCGTCGCGAACACGTGCTTGGCGTGCGCCAGGTGCCGGTACACGCCCATGACGTTGAAGATGCTGCGGTGCTCGTCCTTGATGCCGGACAGCAGCACCGTGATCCCCCGCGCCTCCAGGGTCTTGATCGTGTCCCCGAGCACGGTCGCGCCGGTGGCGTCGATCGTGTTGACGCGGGAAAGTCGGAGGATCACCACGCGCACGTCGCTGACCTCGACCACCTCGAGCAGGAATCTGTGCGCCGCACCGAAGAACAGTGGCCCGTCGAGGCGGTACGCGACGACGTGCTCGTCGAGCAGCCGCTGCTCGTCGGCGGAGTGGTCGCTGGTGTCGAGCGGGACCTCGTCGACGTGCGCCGACCGCGCGATCTGCCGGAGCGCGTAGACGGCGGCGAGCAGCAGCCCGATCACGACGGCGACGACGAGGTCGAAGGCGATCGTCGCCGCCGCGGTCGCGACGAGGACGACGGCATCTCCGCGCGTCGCTCGCAGGAGCGAGCGCAGGTTCGAGACCTCGACCATCTGCACGACGGTCGCCAGAAGGACACCGGCGAGGGCGGCCAGCGGGATGTACGACACCCATCGCGCGGCGAACAGGACCACGAGCAGCAGCGCCAGCGACTGCGTGATCGCCGCGAGTCGGGACCGTGCGCCGGTCCGTACGTTGACGGCGGTCCGGGCGATCGCGGCCGTGGCCGGCACCCCGCCGAACAACGGTGCGCCGAGGTTCGCGATCCCCTGTCCGAACAGCTCGCGATTGGAGTCGTGCCGCTCGCCGACGCTCATCGCGTCCGCGACCGTCGCGGACAGCAGGCTCTCGAGGGCGGCGAGCGCGGCGACCGCGAGCGCCGGCACGACCAGTGCGTTCAGGTGCTGCCACGGGATCTGCGGCAGCGTCGGTGCGGGTAGTCCGGCCGGCAACGCGCCGATCGTGGCGACGGGGATCGCCAGGGCCGCCGTCGCCACGCTCACCACGGCGACCGCCGGCAGCGAGACCGGCAGGCCGGGTCGGAACCGCAGCGCGAGCAGGATCGCCAGGGCGACGAACGCCGCGACACCGGCAGCGGCCCAGTCCGGGTGCGCGACGAAGGCCACGACCGCGTTCCAGGCCGCGATCGCGACCTTGTCGCCGTCGACCTGCTGCCCCAGTGCGGCCGGGACCTGCTGCAGGCCGATGATCACCGCGATGCCGAGCGTGAAGCCCTCGACGACCGGCAACGGCACGTACTGCATGTATCGCCCGGCCCCAGCGAAGGCCAGCGCGATCAGCACCACACCGGCGAGCAGGCCGACGACCAGCACCGAGGCCGTGCCGAACTGCGCGACGATCGGCAGCAGCACGACCGTCATCGCCCCCGTCGGCCCGGACACCTGAAGGTTGCTGCCGCCGAACACCGCCGCGAGCACGCCGGCGACGATCGCGGTCACCAAGCCGGCGCCGGCCCCCAGGCCGGACGCCGCGCCGAACGCCAACGCCAACGGCAGCGCGACGAAGGCGACGGTGACGCCGGCGACGAGGTCCCGGCGCGGACTGCGGCGCATGGCGTGCAGGTCGGCGGCGGCCGGCAGCAGTGCGCGGGTCCGCCGCAGTGCGGCCGTCCCGGCCGCCACGATCGTGGTGACCGTCGCTCGCCGGTGGCCCTCGCCGGCGGGGTCGGCGCTCATCGGCGCTGCTGTCGCTGGTCGACCGCGAGATCGGCCCGCAGCGCCGACTGCTCGTCGATGACGCGGCCGAGGATCACCCGGGCCGCCATCAGCAGGTCGCGGACCTGCGGGACGGCGACGGAGTACAGCACCTGCCCCTCGCGTCGGGTCGCCGTCACCAGGCCGCTTCGGCGCAGTGCGGCGAGTTGATGGGACAAGTTGCTCGGCTCGATGTCGATGCGGGTCAACAACTCGTGCACGGCGTGGTCGCGTTCGCTGAGCAGTTCCAGGACCCGGATGCGGGCCGGGTGCCCGAGCATGCGGAAGAACTCCGCCTTCGCCTCGTAGAGCGGGCGTGTCCCGTGGTGACCCGTCGCCATGACCCTGAACATTACGACATGAACAGGTCTTCAACTCAAGGGGCGCCTCGCCCATGGAACGATGGGCCGGACCGGCCCGACCCACCGACTCCCCAGGACCCGCGTGAACGTCTTCATCCGGCAGCTGACCGGCATCCGGTTCGTCGCCGCCGCCTGGGTCCTGCTGTACCACCTGCAAGGACCGCTGGCGCAACTGCACCTGCTCGTGCCGGTGTTCGCCGATGTCGTCCGCGTCGGACGCCTCGGGGTGGACCTGTTCTTCGCGCTGTCCGGCTTCATCCTCACCCACACCTACCTGCGCCGGCTGGGACCACGCCTGCGCGGGCGCGGCGCGGTCGACTTCTGGTGGCTGCGCCTGGCCCGCATCTACCCCGTCCACCTGGTGATGCTGGTCATCGCCGGCCTGGCCGTGGTCGCCCAGGCGAAGGTGACCGGCACCGCCCTGGACCGCGACTGGCTCAACCCGGTCGACTTCGGCAAGAACCTGCTGCTGATCCAAGAATGGGGACCCGAACCGCAGCGCGGCTGGAACTTCGTCGCCTGGTCGCTGTCCATGGAATGGTTGGCCTACCTGCTGTTCCCGCTACTGGTGCTGCTGTTGTGGGAGTTCCACCGGCGCGTGCCCACGGGCCTGCTCGTCGGCGCGTGGGTCGTCGTGCTCATCCCGCTGCTGGTGTACGGCCTGTCGACCTCGGACCCGTACTACACCGACAACTGGGGGTCGACCTACCGGATCCTCACCGAGTTCACCGCCGGCGCGCTCACCTACCTGATCGTGTGCCGGTTCCTGCCCGACGACCGCCTCAGCGACCCGGCCCGGCCACAGGTCCAGCGGCTGGCGACGACGTTGTCGATCGTCCTGCCACTTCTCGTCGTCGCCGGCTCGGTGTTCCTGGGCCACTGGGGTCCGGCCCAGCCACCGATCCTCGTGGACGCCGCCGGCGACGCCGAGCCGCTGCCGCCGTACTACCACCTGCTCCTGGTCCCCCTGCTGATCGCGTGGATCGGGTCGCTGGCCCTGTCCCGTCGTGGTCCGGCCCGAGCCCTGTCCACCCCCGCGCTCGTGCTCGGCGGGTTCATCTCGTACTCGCTGTACATGACCCACCTGGTGTGGTTCGGCCTGTGGCGGGCGGCGATGCGCGCGGCCGGGATCTCCGGCGGCCCCCTGTACGCCGTCGCGTTCGCGGTCCTCGTCGCCGGCGCCCTCGTCATCGCGTGGCTCATGTGGCGGCTGGTCGAAGAACCGGCCCGGGAGTGGTTGCGCTCCGTGGTCGGCGCTCGGCGCCGACCGACCGAGGAGGCCGGCGAGAGCGCGGCCGAGGCGCGCGCCGAGCAGACCGGCGACGCCGACAGCGCCGACCCGGTCGAGGTCCCCGAGTCCGCCGACGAGGTCTAGGTCGGTCTAGGTCGGCTGCACCGAGCCGCCACCCCCGCGATCTTGAGGTTTCACTGCGTGTTTCCCGCGCGGACCCGGTACAAACTCAAGGTCGCGGGGGTGGTGGTCCGGCCTCACCCGAGCCGACCAGTCGAGCGACGAGCGCGTCGGTGTCCGGACGCAGCACCTCGCCGGTGGCCACGATGGCGAACGCTGCGCGGACCCGCTCGATCGGCACGCCGGACAGGCTCGACCAGGCGAGCCGGTAGATCGCCAGTTGGGCCGGATCGGCGTTCCGCGCCGAACCGGTCTTCCAGTCGACGACCTCGAAACCGTCGCCGTCGACGAAGACCGCGTCGATCCGACCGGCGACGACCCGGCCGCCGACCAGGACGGTGAACGGCGCCTCGACCGCGACGGGGGTCCGGTCGGCGTACGGACCGGCGGCGAACGCCGCCGTCAACCGGTCCAGTTGCGCGCGGTTGACGATGTCCGCGTCCGCCGCGGCGGGCACGTCGTCGGGGTCCAGCAGGGACTGTTGGCCAAACCGGGTCTCGACCCAGGCGTGGAACACCGTGCCCAACCGGGCCGCCGGTGCCGGCCGGCGCGGCATCGGCCGCGCG
The DNA here is from genome assembly GCA_964391765.1 of uncultured Bifidobacteriaceae bacterium. Classification (GTDB taxonomy): domain Bacteria; phylum Actinomycetota; class Actinomycetes; order S36-B12; family S36-B12; genus UBA10649. The sequence goes on from CAYMNG010000091.1 coordinate 5,396, forward strand.
ACGTCCATGGCGACCTGCGTCGGGTCGGACAGGGCGCGGGCGAGCAGTGTCGCCGGGGTCGGGCTCGGCAGCCGCACGACCCGGTCGGACCGCGCGCGCTCACCGGCCTCCGCGAGGAGGCTGGCGGCCAGCAGGTCCCACTGCGCGACCCGCTCGTCGACGCTGGCCGGGCCGGCCGTGGCCGCGAGCTGCGGCAGCATCGGCTGGATCGCGGTGATCCGCCGGACGTCGGCGGCGACCTGGGCCAGGCTCGACTCCCGATCGGGGTCCACCGACGGCCAGCCGACCGCGGCGGCGGCCCGCTCGACCAGCGGGTTCGTCGCGTCCTCGGCCGGCGCCGGCGCCCAGTGCGCGACCTGCCCGACGCCGTCCAGGCAGGCCTCGTGCACGGTCTCGAGGAACCTCGCCGGACCCCGGGGCTTCTTCTGCGACGGCCCCCACCAGTGCCCGGAGACGGCCAGGCCGCGTTCGGCTCGGGTGAACGCGACGTACGCCAGGCGCTGGTCCTCCAGGTCCGACAGCCCCGCGAGCACCGCGCGGTACGCCTTGTCCTCGATCGACCTCGGGGTGTGATCGGTCGGTGGGTAGGACTCCAGGTCCTTGGTGCGATCCTCGCGCAGCGGCCAGGGGACCGTGCACCGCGAGGTGAGCCAGGTCGCTCGTCCGCGACCGCCGGGGAACGCGCCGTTGGCGACGAACGGGACGAAGACGTAGCCGAACTCCAGGCCCTTGGCCTTGTGGACGGTCAACAGCTGCACCGCGTCCGGGGAGCCGGACATCTCCACGCCCAGGTCGACGTCCAGGCGTTCGGCGTCGGCGAGTCGGGCGAGGAACGCGCCGATGCTGCGCCGGCCGTCCGTGTGCTCGGTGAACCCCGCCGCCAGGTCGATGAACGCGTGCAGCGCCTGGCGTTGGCGCGCGGCCTCGTGACCGCGCCGCTGGGCGACCTCGACCGCCAGGCCCGTGGTGTGGACGACCCGCCACAGGAAGTCGGGGTCGGCCGCGTGGGTGCGCAACTGGGCCAGTTCCCGGGCGAACCGGTCGAGCCGCTCGACCGCCGCCGGCGAGTACGCCGCGCGGTCGCCGAGGTCGGCGACCGCCTCGGCCAGCGACACCAGGTCGACCACGTCGGTGCCGGCGACCGCCGAGTCCAGGGCCGCGGCCAGGGTCTCCTGGTCGCCGCGGCCGGCATCGCCGGCGAGCGCGCGGGCGCGCCGGCCCAGGGCCGCCAGGTCCCGGGGCCCGATCCGCCACCGCGGACCGGCGAGCAGGCGCACGACCGCCGGGTTCGCCGTCGGATCCACGAGGACCTGGAGCATCGCGTGCAGTTCGATCACCGCCGGCTGCGCGAGCAGCGCGGCCGCGCCGACCAGGTAGGTGGGCACTGCCCGCGCGCGCAGGGCGGTCTCGATCCGGACGAGATCGGCGCCCGTGGCGGCGAGGACCGCGATGTCCCGCCAGGCGACGCCGCGCCCGCGAACGCCGGCCCGGGTCCGCTCGATCTCCTGCACGACCCAGTCGAGTTCGTCGTCGTAGGTGTCGAACAGCGCGCAGGTCACCACGCCCGGTCCCTTGTCGGTCGCCCCCGGCGTCAGCTCCCGGACGTCGGGGTGGGCGGCCCGTAGCGGCTCGGCGGTCCGGTTCGCGACGTCGAGGATCGCCGGCCCGCTCCGGCGGTTCTGCGTCAGCCGTAGCCGGCCGCCCATCGTGCCGCCGTCACCGGCGGGGAAGTGCTCGACGAACGCGTCGATGTTCGCGACGCTGGCCCCACGCCAGCCGTAGATCGCCTGGCAGGGATCGCCCACCGCGAGCACGGGATGACCAGAGCCGAACGCGGCCTGCAGCAGCTTGCGCTGGCTGACCGAGGTGTCCTGGTACTCGTCGAGCAGGACGACGGGGAACCGGTCGCGCAGCTCGGCGGCGACGTCGGGGAACCTGGCGACCAGCTCGCCGGCCAGGCGGATCTGGTCGGCGAAGTCGATGACCTCGCGGGCCGACTTCTCCTGCCGCCACTCGCCCACGAGCCGGGCCAGCAGGCTGCGCTGCTCGCTGGTGGCCAGCAGCACCTGGCCGACGGCCTGGAGGGTGGCGTGCCCGCGCAGGATCCGCGCCTGCTCGTCGTCGAACTCGATCAACGTCGCCGGATCGACCGCGAGTTCGGCGAGCTCGTCGTCCAGGCTCAGCAGGTCGGTGGTGATCTTCGGCGCCGACCGACCCAACTGCCCCAGCGGCAGCGTGGACCGGCACACGAGGCGATAGGCCAACTGCTCGCGGGCACCGTCGGTGAGCACCGGAGCCGACGGTTCGCGCCCCAGCCGGATGCCGTGCTCGGCGAGCAGCCGGGCGCCGAACGCGTGGTACGTCGACACGATCGGCTCACCGGGCGGGCCGTCGACCGCCCCGGCGACCGGGCCGACCGAACCGTCCGGGTCCGACGGCAACGCGGCGATGCTGCGGCGCATCGACGCGAGCAGTTGCGCGGTCGCCTTCGTCGTGAACGTCAGGCCGAGCACCTGGTCCGGGCGGACCAGGCCGCTGCCGACCAGGTACGCGACCCGGGCCGCCATCGACGTGGTCTTGCCCGAACCGGCCCCGGCGATGACGACCGCCGGGGTGAGCGGCGCGCTCACCGCCGCCCACTGCTCGTCGCTGAGCTCGAAGCCCAGCACGCGGTCGAGGTCGGCCTTGGTCATCGGCTGCCCGGACATCACGGCACCACCGGGGTGCCGGCGGCCTTCGCCGGGCACACGGTGTGGAAGGCGCAGTACCGGCACGCCGGGCCGTCGATCGCGTCGAACCGCTCCCCGCGCACGATCGCCGCCGCCTGACCGAGGCGGTCGAGGACCCAGTCCGGCTCCTGGTCGGTGAGTTCGGGCTGGAACTGGACCTTCGCCGAGGGATCGCTGCGGTCCGTGTCCACGCGCAGCTGCACGAGCGCGGCTCCGCCGCTGACCGGCGGATCCGCGGCGCCCACGTCCGGCGGCGGGCGCCAGTCGCCGTCCCGCAGGAGCACCTGATAGACGCCGAGCTGGCCGTGATCGGGGATGTCCGCGTCGCGCGGCGGCGTACGCATGTTCTTCAGGTCGATCGGGACCAGCCGGCCGAGCGCGTCGAGCTCGACCCGGTCGATGTAGCCGGACAGCCGGACCTGGTCGGTCCCGCCGTCCGGGGCCGGGACCTCGACCTGGGCGCTCGCGGCGACCTCGGTGCCGACCAGGCGCCGGTCGGCACGCTCGTGGTAGGCCAGGAACCGCGCCAACGCAGCCCGCGCCTCGGCGCGCTCGCCGGCGGACTGCCAGGGAGCCTCGAAGACGAGTGCGGACCAGACCCGCTCGACCTCCTCGTCGGCCGCGTCGAGATCGACCGGGACCTCGCCCTTGGCGACGAAGTCCGCAACCGCGTGCACGATGCTGCCGAACCCCGTCGCCGCGCCGCGGGCGACCTGGGCCGACGCCTCGCGCTCCAAGAACCACTTCAGCGGGCAGCCCACGATCGAGTCCAGCGCGCTGCCGGAGATCGCGACCGGCCGGTCGGGGTCGCGTACCGGCGCCGCCCCGACACTCACGTCGGCCAGCCCCCACCACGTCGCGGGGTCGGCCAGCGGCACCATCGGCCGGCCGGTCTCGTCGACGGCCGCGGCGAGGCCGGCAAGCCGTTCGGTCGCCGCGCGGCGCAGGGCCGGCGGCGCCTCGGGGTCGACCGCGACGGACCGCAGTTCGGCCACCAGCCCGTCCAGGGTGAGCGGGAAGGGTGGCCGGCCGACGACCGCTTCGGCGCCGAAGCCGGCGGCCGCGAGGTCGTCCAGGAAGCGGCTGTGCCGCTCGCCGGCCTCCCCCGGCTCGTCGACCGCGGTCACGTGCAGCCGGCGGCGGGCGCGCGTCGCCGCGACGAACGCCAGGCGTCGCTCCTCGGCCAGCAGGTCCGCGGGTCGGTCCCCGGGCCCGATCCCGGTCGAGGTCAGTTCGGCGACCCGCAAGGTGGAACCGCGCGGCCGCAGGTCGGGCCAGCTGCCCTCCTCCAGGCCGACGAGCCAGACCTCGTCCCACTCCAGGCCCTTGGCCCGGTGCGCGGTGAGCAGGCGAACCGCCGGCGGCCGGGTCGACCGATCGGCCACCGGCTCGGCCGGCACCTGCTGCCCGGTCAGGGCCTCGAGGAACATCCGGACCGCGACGACGTCGCGGTACCGTCCGGCCATCCGCTCGGCCGTGTCGAACAGGGCGATCACCGCGTCGAGGTCATGCCCGGCCGTGGCGTCGCCGGCGAGGGCGGCCGCCCGCAGCCGGCCCGGCCAGCCGTGGTCGTTCGCCGAACCCGCGCCGCCACCGTTCCACAACGTCCACAGCACGTCGGCCGGCCCGGACCCGGCGACGACCTGGGCCCGCGCCGCGGCGAGCACCCCGACGACCCGCTCGACCGCCGCCGACAACGGATCGGTCGGCGCCAACGGCAGCCCGCCGGTCCCCGGCGTCGCGGGCGGCCCGGCCGTCCCCGGGGGATCGGTGATCGCGCCGACGACGAGGTCCCGGATCAACTGCGCCGACGCGGCGGTCGCGTACCCCTCCTCGTGGACCCGGGCCCGCAGCGCACGACCGAGCCGGCGAACGTCCGCGACCAACGAGCCAAGGCAACTTTCTGGATGA
>CAYMNG010000092.1:0-10028 GCA_964391765.1 uncultured Bifidobacteriaceae bacterium
TGTTGTCGCGCAGGTAGTCGAAGCCGAACTCGTTGTTCGTGCCGTACGTGATGTCCGCGGCGTACGCGACCCGTCGCTCGGCCGGCGTCATCGACGCCAGGATGACCCCGACCTCCAGACCGAGGAAGCGGTGGATCCGGCCCATCCACTCGGAGTCGCGCTCGGCGAGGTAGTCGTTGACGGTGACGACGTGCACGCCCTTGCCCGCCAGCGCGTTCAGGTAGGCCGGCAGCGTCGCGACGAGGGTCTTGCCCTCACCGGTCTTCATCTCGGCGATGTTGCCCATGTGCAGCGCGGCGCCGCCCATGATCTGCACGTCGTAGTGCCGCTGGCCGAGGGTCCGCTTGGCCGCCTCCCGAACGGTCGCGAACGCCTCCGGCAGCAGGTCGTCGAGGGTCTCGCCGTCGGCGAGCCGCTGCCGATACTCGTCGGTCAGCGCACGCAGCTGGTCGTCGGTCAGCGCGGTGTACTCGTCCTCGATCGCGTTGACCGCGCGGGCGATGCCGTGCAGGCGCCGCAGTGTCTTCCCCTCGCCCGCGCGGAGGATCTTGTCGAGCATGCCCACGGCGGGGGACCTTTCCGTCGATGACGTCCGGCGCGGTCCGGTCGGTGCGCCCGGTGCGCCCGGTGCGACCGGCCACGGCCTGGCCGGCCCGGTCGCGGGAGCCATCGTACGTGCCGACGTCCGCACCCGGGCGCGCAGTGCGACACTGGCGCCCATGACGATCGCGTCGGGCAGCCGGCCGCCGGCGCTCCTCGCCGACGGGGTGGTCCTCCTGCGGGCCCCGGCCCCAGCCGACGCCGAGGACGTCGTCCGGGGCTGCGCCGACCCGCAGGTCGCCGAATGGATTCCGGTCCCGGTGCCGTACACCGCACCCGACGCCCACGCGTGGCTGTCCGCCCACGCCGCCGACGACACCTGGTGGGCGAACCCCACGTGGGCCGTCACCGTCCCGCCGTCGCGCCGGTGGAGCGGGTCGATCGAGCTGCGGCTCGACGGCGCCGGCGGCGCGGACGTCGGCTACCTCCTCGCGCCGTGGGCGCGCGGCCAGGGCCTGGCCGAGCGGGCGCTGCGGCTGGCATGCGCCTTCGCCTTCGGCACCCTCGGCCTGGAGGTCGTGACCTGGGCCGCGCTCGTGGGGAACCTCGCCTCGCGCCAGACCGCGCAACGGGTCGGATTCGTCGTCCCCGATCACGTGTTCTCCCGGTGGCTGACCCACCGAGGTCACCGCCGGGACGGCTGGCTGGGCACGTTGACCCCCGACGGCCTGGCCGCCTCGGCCCGACTGGCCGAGGCCCGACGCCGGGTCCCCGCACCGACGCTGACCCCCCGCGAGTCCGAGGTACTGGCCTGCCTGGCCGGCGGCGACGCCAACCGCGAGATCGCCGACCGGCTGGGGATCAGCGAGAACACCGTCAAGAACCACGTGCGCAGCATCTTGGAGAAGCTGCCCGCGCGCTCACGCGCTGACGCCGTCGTCATCGGCCTGCGCCTGGGTCTGACGACCCTCGGCCACTGACCGGACCCGGGCCCCGGCGGAGGCCCGCGCGCGGGCACATGTCGCGGGCACGTGTCGCGCGCACGTGTCGCGGGCACCGTCCACAGCCGGCCCGCAGGCGGTTCCCGCGGCCACGACGTCGGACCACCATTGCGCCGATGAGCACCTGGGCAGCGTGGGCGACCGACCTGACCGACCTCGTCCTGTCGCGGCACTGCCTGCAGTGCGAGGCGCCCGGCCGCCCCTGGTGCGACGCCTGCACCGACGCCTACCCCCGCCTGCTCGTCGCCGAGTCCGTCGCCCGGCCGCCGGTGCCGCTGTTCGCCGCGGTCCACTACGCCGGTGCCGCCCGAACCGCGATCGTCGACTACAAGGAACGCGGCAACCGGGCACTCGCCGCGGCCCTCGGCGATCTGCTCGCCGAGGCCGTCGCGGTGCAGGCGCGCGGCTTTCCGGCGCACGTCATCCTCGTCCCGGTCCCCGGGCACCGGCGCCCGGCCCGTGGCTTCGACGCCCTCGGCGACGTCGTCCGCCGGGCCGGCCGGCGGCTGCGGGCCCAGTCGATCGGGTGCCAGATCGTCCCGGCGGTGGGCCTGGCCCGCGACGGCGGCCCGATCAAGCACCTGGACCGGCCGGCGCGGCAGGCCGCCGTCGCCGGTTCGATGCGGTCGCGGGGCGACCGCCGGATCGACCGCCTACGGGCCACGGCCGCCCCGGTCGTCGTCGTCGACGACGTCGTCACGACCGGGGCGACGATCACGGCCGCGATCGCTGCGCTCGCGGCCGCCGGCGTCCGGCCAACGGGCGTCGCGGCCGTCGCCCGCGCCTGAGCGTCGACATCGCGTCGACGTCGCGTCGACGTCAGCCGGGGTAGGCCGGCGACGTGGCGCGGACCGCCTCGACCCACGCACCGGCGTCGAACTCGTACACCAGCCCGTCGCCGGAGCCGACCAGCGTCGGCCGCCCGGGGGTGGCCGCGACCACGAGCGGCGTCGCCGGCGCCCCTCGCGGTACCAAGGTCCCGCGCCCGAGGGAGACGTCGAAGACCTGCAGCGCGCCGGCACTCTCCGCGCCGAGCACGGCGAGCTCGGTCGACCCGGCCCACGCGACACTGACGACCTCGGCCAAGCGGGTCTCGACCCGCACCGGCGCGTCGATGGTGAGCCCGCCGCTCGCCGGCCCGCGCACGACCCGGGCGACCAGCAGGCCGGCCCGCGGTCCACGGCGAACGATCAGCGCGGCGCGCGTCCCGTCGCGCGACGGGACCGCGGCGACCAGTCGCACGCGCTTGCCCAGTCCGCCGACGGCGACCGGCAACGCGGTGCCGTCGGCCTGCACGACAGCCAGTCCGTCGACCTCGTCGACCACCCACAGCGTGGTCCCGCCGAACGCGACGCTCGTCGTCCGCCCCGGCGGCCGGACCTCGATCATCGGCGCGGTGTCCGCCATCCGGCCCATCCACACCGATCCGTCCGCATCCGCACCGGCAACCACGCGGGCGTCCGGGCTGACGGCGAGCATCGACAGGGGCGGCTCGCCGAGCCCGGCCGCGCCGGCCACCGGCTCGACCAGCCCGCCCGCGGCGATGCGCACGACGCCGGTCGCGCGGGCGGCGAACGCGGCCACTCCGGGAACCACGGCGTCGGGGTCCATCTGCGGATAGGCGTCGCGCGACTGCGGTGCGCTCACGCCCGGCACGACCAGCGGCTGACCGCCGGCGGTGATGTCGACGGCGTGGACGTCGGGTACCTGCCGCAGCGTCCACACCACCTGCTGCGACATCGCCCGACGCGCCTGGTCGTCGGCCTGGCGGGCGTTCGCCGTCAGGTCCACGTGCGCCACCCCGCCGTCGATCGGCACCGAGTCGATGTTCAGGCGGACCCCGGCCGGGAACCCCGTCCGCACCGCCGGTTGCAACCACTCGCTCGGCCCGGCGACCAGGGACCGCACCAGCGTCGTCGCCAGACCCGGTCCGACGACGGGGATCAGCCGCTGATCGGGGACCAGGCCACGGAACGCGGGGTCGAAGAAGTACAGGGAGAACGGTCGGAACGACCGGTCGACGTCCGAGGAGGACAGCAGCAGGCCCTGCGGCAGGTCGTCGATCCGCCACTCGCCGTCGACCTGCCGGAGCGCGAACGCGGCGTTCACCACCGCGGTGGGGGCGTTGGCCTGGTACCGACCGGCGGCGGAGATCGTCCCGGCGCGCGAGGCGATGACCTGGACGCTGTCGCCGAGTGCGGTCAGCGCGGGCACCCCGTCGTACACGGTCACGCCGGCCGTCGTCCGCCACCCGGCGTCGGCCGCGGGCGTGAGGTACCGGCGGGCGACGGCATGATCCCCGTCGAACGAGGCCGACGCGTCCAAGAAGCCCTGGACGACGTCGGTCGGGCTCATCCCCGGACGCGGATCCCGGGCGATGACGCGGATGAACTGGTCCTCGCGATCCACGCCGACCTGCTCGCCCTGCTGGATCGGTCCGGCCGTCGGCACGCGCGCGGTCACCGCTGAGGGCAGCCCGGCGCAGGCGGAGGTCACGAACGCGACCACGAGCAGCCCGACGATCGCCCGCACCCGCCCGGTCACGGCGTCTCCCGGCTGGAGATCACGAAACTCGCCGCCGGGCTGCGCACGGCGCGCGGGCCGCGGTCGACGTCGTCGGCCACGTCGAGGCCGCCGACCGCGTCGGTCGACGGCACCGGGGCGTCCTCCTCGCCCGGGTCGTCGCCGAGAGGCAGCGGGGAGCCGTCGAAGGCGCCCCGGCGCTCGCGGGGCAGCGTCATCCGGAACGCGGCACCACGGCCCGGCTCCCCCCACGCCTCGAGCCATCCCCCGTGCAGGCGGGCGTCCTCCAACGCGATCGCCAGCCCCAGTCCGGTGCCGCCCGTCGCCCGGGCCCGCGCGGGATCGGCCCGCCAGAACCGGTTGAAGACCAGGACGGACTCCCCGGGCCGCAGGCCGACGCCGTAGTCGCGCACGCTCACCGCCGCCGCGTCCGCGTCCGCGCCGATCCGCACGTCGACGCCGCGCGCGTCGCCGTACTCGACGGCGTTCTCGATCAGGTTCCGCACGATGCGGTACACCCGTCGGGCATCGCAGTCGATGAAGCACTGCGCGTCGGCGGTCGCGAGGCGGACCTCGACCCCGGCCCGGGCGGCGAGCGGTTCGGCGGCGTCGACCGCGCGGCCGACGAGCGCGACGAGGTCGACCCGTTCGGTGTCGAGGACCGCCGCACCGGCGTCGAAGCGGGAGATCTCCAGCAGGTCGACCAGCAGGGCCTCGAACCGGTCCAGTTGCGTCTGCAGGAGCTCGACCGCACGGGCCGTCGGCGGGTCGAGGCGTTCTCGGTCCTCGTACACGACGTCCGCGGCCATCCGGATCGTCGTGAGGGGCGTACGCAGCTCGTGGGACACGTCGGAGACGAACCGCTGCTGCACCAAGGACAGTCCCTCGAGTTCACGGATCTGCAGGGCGAGGCTCTCGGCCATCGCGTTGAAGGACTTCGCGAGGCGGGCGAGGTCGTCGGTCCCGCCGACGCGCATCCGTTCGGCGAGGTTGCCCTCGGCGAGTCGGCCGGCGGTCAACGACGCCGCGCGGACCGGCAGGACGACCTGACGGGTGACGAGCCAGGCGATGACCGCGAGCAGCAGGACCAGCGCGACGCCGGTGGACACGACGGACGTGCGGACCAGATCCAAGGTCGACTGCTCCTGGGCGAGCGGGAACAGGTAGTACAGCTCGTAGGCGCCGACCGTCGGTACCAGGAGCGGCGCCCCGACGACCAGCCCCGGCGTCGTCCGTCCGTCGAGGAACCGGATCTGCGAGTACGTCCACGACTGTCGCTGCGAGGACACGACGGCGTCCCGGAGCGCGAGCGGGACGCTGCTCTCGGCGACGAGGTTGGTCCCGCGTTCGGGCGCGTCGCCGCTGCGCTGCGACGAGAGCAGGAGGACGTCGAAGGTCGAGGGAGATCCGGCCCGCGCGGCGAGGGCGCTGATGACGCTGTCGACCAGCCGGGACGCCGACGGCGTCGAAGGGCCGGTGTCGGCCGCGGACAGGACCCGCTGGGCGTCACCGAGGCCGGCCGAGGCCTCGCCGACGGACGCCCGCTCCTTGGCCTGCAACAGACCGCCGGTCACCCGGGAGAGCAGCGTCAGGCCGAGGACGCCGACGACGAGCCCGGACAGGACCAGCGTCGTCACGGTGACGCGCAACCACAAGGACCTGCTCCACAGTCGCCGCACGCCGCGCGGGACGGCGAGCAGCACGCCGGAGACCGTCATGCGTCGCATCGGCCCACCGGGCTAGACCGGGCCGGCCTTGTAGCCCACGCCCCGGACGGTGAGGACGATCTCCGGCCGTTCGGGATCTCGTTCGACCTTCGCCCGCAGGCGCTGGACGTGGACGTTGACCAGTCGGGTGTCGGCCGCGTGCCGGTACCCCCAGACCTCCTGCAACAGCGTCTCGCGCGTGAACACCTGTCCCGGCTTGCGCGCCAGGCAGGTGAGCAGGTCGAACTCCAGCGGTGTCAGCGCCAGCACCTCGCCGCCGCGACGGACCATGTGCCCGGCGACGTCGATCTCCAACTCGCCGATCGTGATCGCCACGGCGGTCGTGTCGTCGTTGCGCCGGATGCGCGCCCGGATCCGGGCGACGAGTTCCTTCGGCTTGAACGGCTTGACGACGTAGTCGTCGGCCCCGGACTCCAATCCGACGACGACGTCGACGGTGTCGGACTTCGCCGTGAGCATGACGATCGGCGTGCCCGACTCCGCCCGGATCGCCCGGCACACGTCGATCCCGTCCCGGCCGGGCAGCATGAGGTCCAGCAGGACGAGGTCCGGTCGGGACTCGCGGAAGGCGTTGACGGCCTCGGCCCCGTCGGCGCAGAAGACCGGCTCGAACCCCTCTCCGCGCAGGACGATACCGAGCATCTCCGCGAGCGCCGCGTCGTCGTCGACGACCAGCACCCGACCGCGCGAGGAAGCCACCGGCGTCACCGTCATGGGCCTATGGTGACATCTGCGGCACGCCGACGAGTAGCGCGAGCGCCCCGGGGGCGTTGACCAGGCCGTGCGCGAGCATCGAGGCGCCCGTCGAGCCGGTCCGGTGGCGCACCCACCCCAGCGCCAGCGCCGTGGGCAGCAGGATGAGCACGCGCATCGGCTCGAAGTGGAACCCGGTGAACACCAGCGCCGTCACCACCACCGTCCACAGCGCGCTGACGCCGCGCTTGCGCAACGCGCCGAACAGCAGCCCGCGGAAGAACAGTTCCTCCACCACCGGCCCGCCGACCATCACGAACAGCGCGAAGGCCACGAGCACCAGGCGGTTCTCCCCGGTGGCGTCGGCCAGGCCGGCAGCCAGTTCCGCGGCGCTGGAGGTCACGTCGGGGACGAACACATGGGTGATCGCGAAGCCGACCAGCGCGCCCACGACGGCGATCCACGCCGCGACGACGGCCCACCCGACGTCGCGCCAGGTCACGGTCAGCCCGAAGTCGAGGACCGGTCCGTTCCCCCGCCGGATCGTCGCGAGGATCGGCCAGCCGCCCATCCCCAGCCACGGCACCGCGAGGACGGCCAGCGTCGCGAGACCGCCGGCCGGCGGGTCGGCGTACGCGAGCAGTGCCGCTGTCGCTGCGCCGAGGGCGAGGGTCGCCAGACCCGCCCACACGACGTCCCACAGCCCCCATCGCAGCGGGCGCAGGGCCCGCCCCTGCGCGACGGCGGCCGTCACGGCCACGGGGCAGCCGGGATAGTCGGCCGGCGTCAGCGAGGTCACGACCGAACGCTATCGCCGGGGTCGACGACCGTGGCCGCCGTCGACTCCGGCCCGCGACGCCGAGGTGGCCCGGACCTGTACGGTCCGGGCCACCTCGTTGCTGCGTACCGCGGGCTAGCCGACCTTCACCACCGGCTTGGCGATCGGCCGGAGCGCCGGCAGTCCGCCGGGTCGCTTGAGCGCCTCGGGCTGCCAGTACCCGTCCGCGTTGACCCCGGGGACCGCCCAGTACGAGCGCACCGCCGTGGACATCATCTTCGGGGTCTTCGCGTTGATCACCTTGCCCCACGTGCTCACCGCGCCGAGGATCTGCTGGCCGGTGAACACACAGTGCCCGACCCCGCTGTTGCCGAGCGCGGCGACGGAGGCCGCCGCGTTCGGGCTCTTCGCGCCGGGATCGAACTGCGTCCACCCACCGGCCGGCGGCACGGTGTAGTAGGTCGCGACCGGGTAGACGCCCTTGCCCTTGCCCTTCTTGAAGGAGGCCTTCAGGCGGTCGGACAGCCAACCGGTGTTCCCGGCCGGCACTGCCGGGTCGTACGTGGTCGACACGAGGACCTCGGGTCCGGCGAACGCCCCGACCGGGTGCGGGATCAGGTTCACCGCGGCGACGGCCTTGGGGTTGGCCGGGAACCGCTTGGCCGCGTCCCCTCGACTGGCGTCGAGCGCTGCGACCATCGCATTGAGCGCGTTGGGCATGACCGCGGTCGCGTTCAGCGTGTCGGCGAACTCCCCGCGCTGCTCCGGGGTGAGCAGTTCGCCGTAGGACACGTTGACGTTGTCGTTGAAGTTCGCCGACTCCGTCGGTGGGATCTGCGCCATCTGGCGAACGCGCATCTCCAGGTCGTACCGCCCGAGGATGCCCAGTGCCGCCGCGGTGCCGACGTTCTGCAGCATCGCCGCGGCCGAGCTGGCCCCGGCCGAGGCCGGGCTGAACCCGCCGGCCATCGCGGCCGCGGTCCCCATCGACGCGAAGGCCGGGTTCACCGTCTCCCCGTCGTACACCGCCGAGACGGTCGGCAGTCCGGCCATCAACCCGCCCATCAGGTTGGCCTGGGCGATCGGGTAGCCGACCGGTGAGACCGACACCTGCCCGGCCCCGACCTTCGTCAGCGTCGTGAACACCGTGCCGAGGTCGGTCAGCGCCTCGACGTAGCCCGCCGCGCCCGGGGTGTAATTGGCCACCTTCAGGGTCGGGGCGACCAGCGTCTTCCAGGTGTACAGCACCGTCATCGCGCTGCTGAACGCCTGCTCCGGACCGGCGGCCACGGCGCACAGCGGCATCGCGCTTTGGATCTGCTTGGGGTTCTTCTCCAGCATCGTCTGGGAGATCAGACCGCCCAGCGACGCCCCCCACACTCGCACGTTCTTCACACCGGCGATCCCGCCGCCGCGAACGTACTTGACCAGGTTCAGGCCGGCCTCGACCCCTTCGCCGGCGGCCCAGCCCTGGCGGGCGTAGCCCGCGCCGGCCAGCGCGAACCCTTGACCCAGCAGGGCCTGAGCGACCTCCGGACTCGGTGCGACCTCGGCCACGTTCGTCGCCTGGTAGGCGACGTCGGTGCCGAACGCCGCGGCGAACGAGGGCACGCTGATCTTCGCGTAGGACGGGTTCGCCGCCAGGTTCAGTGCCGTCGGCCCGGCGAACGCGGCCGGGATCGGGCCGGAGAACCGGTAGCCGTGGGACCACAGCAGGACGGTGCCGTTGAACTTCGCCGGCATCGTGATCGTGTACGGGCTGTCGCCGAGCGAACCCGGCAGCGTCCCCGCACACGTCGTGGCGAGCGCGCACGCCTCGGCCGCGGCGGCCGGTGTGAGCGCAGGTGCGGCGACGACGAGCAGACCCGCCGTCGCGATCGCCGCGGTCGCGCGGCGCAGGTGGATTCTCATGTCAGTCGGTGTCCTCTCCTACGGGAGCAGCCGTGGTGTGGGCCCGGCCGGGGTGAAGTTCGCCTGGCGTGCCCCACCCGTCGGCGCCGAATCGGCCAAGATGACGAAGCTCGTCTTGCGCTGCAGGACGCTCGACCCGTCGTACTGCCCCATCCAGTAGCCGGTCAGGCCCTGGTGGGTCTTCGGGTTGATGAGCATCGGCACGGCCGCCGCCGACCGGAAGGTCGACGACTTCGTCTGCAGGGCGGTGACCAGGCTCTGCCGGGTCAGGTTCGGCCCGGCGGCCTTCAGCGCCTGCGCGAGGACGTAGGCGGTGCTGATCCCGTAGTACGTGTAGAAGTTCCACGGCAGGTTGTTCTTGTCGGCGATCACCTTGATCTGCGACACGAACGGGTTCTTGGTGTCCGTGATCGGCATCAGGAAGCTGGGCGTGTAGACGCCGGTCAGCAGTGCGCCCGCGGCCGACCCGAGCGAGGCGCCGAGCACCGACGGGTCGGACCCGACCGAGGTGATCATCCAGGTCGGCTTGAAGCCGGCCTTCGCCGCCGTGCCCAGCATCTGGGCGGTCGCCGACGTCACGCCGAAGAACACGACCAGTTCGCAGCCGGCCGACTTCAGCTTCGTGATCTGCGCGGTGAACGGCTGCACCTGCTGACCGGAGAAGTACGAGACCTCCGTGTCGAACTTCATCCCGGCCGCGTTGAACCCGGTCAGGGAGTTCTCGCCGAACTCGCCGTCCTGGTAGAAGATGCACTTCGTCATGCTGTTGAGGTTCGGGGTCTTCTGGATGTAGTACGCCATCGCCTTCGCCTCGACGACGTACGACGGGTAGTACGGGAACGTCATCGGGTACTT